>JAFEAY010000021.1 GCA_018266175.1 Candidatus Dependentiae bacterium | reverse complement strand
TGCATAATCTGTAGCGCTCCTGATCTTTTTCTTTTTTGTGTTCATTTTATAATCTTTCAAATGTAGTCTGTTTGCTTTTCATAGCAGTAATCATATATGACCATATTGAAAGATTAAATGGTTTCATTTTTTACCATTGCTCTATTTGAAAGATGTTGCGTTTATAGAATTAAATTGTTTTGTATGAGAGTTACAACTTCTTTGAGTTCTTCATCAGGCGTGATAGCTCGACTTCCTGTGCGATATAAAAATTGTCGTGGTTCATACTCTATAATTCCCATATCACCTTTTTTTCGTGGGAGAACATGAAGGTGGAAATGAGGGACCGTTTGTCCAGCATCAGATCCTTCATTCCAAGCAAAATTAAAACCATCTGCACCAAAGGTTTTGATGAGTGCTTTGCATACTGTTTTTTTCAAAATCATTATAGAAGCCACTTCTTCATGAGTAAGCTAATCATATATTGCAACGGGTCGAATGGGGCAGATAAGAAGGTGTCCTGGTACAATTGGTTGATAGTTGAGTAAAGTAAAAGCTAGGTTGTTTTGAGCAATGATTCTAAATTTGATAGCTGGAGAATCGATATTGAAATAATTCATGATTATTCCCTACAATCTTTTTTTTGTAAAAGCTCGTCCGGATGATGTTTTTAAATAGCGTTCAAACTCAAATGCCTGTTGTTCATCGCTAAAGGCCATGTAAGTTTTTATTTTCCAAGGCGCATACTTACTAGAGTGTGTTCCGATTTTGTTATTATGCTCGTTGAATCGTCTTTTTAGATCATTGGTTAGACCTGTATAAAATTTGTCGGGAAAATTTATGCTTTGGAGAATATAGACATATTTCATGAGAAATTTTGTAAAGAAGATAGTCAAAAAAAAAGCCCGTCTTCGCCACAAGGGCTTTAACGCGGCATCCGTCTTCTACCAGTGATAGATCATCGCGTCGTAGCTCGTAAGAGCGAAGACGGATGGCTCCCCGAACAGGACTCGAACCTGTGACCTAACGATTAACAGTCGTGTGCTCTACCAACTGAGCTATCGGGGAACAATTTCTAAGATAAAAAAACCAATCTACGATTATCTCTAAGACTGGCTTGCCATACGAAGCTTTATGCGAAGTATGGTGGGCGAAGCGGGACTCGAACCTGCGACCCCCTGCTTGTAAGGCAGGTGCTCTAACCAACTGAGCTATTCGCCCTTATTTAAGGGTGTTACCCTTTAACTTCAACAATATTAAAGTAAAAAATATCTGAAGTCAAAAGATTTTTGCACCCTTTTTATTGAATTGTTTCGGATTACCCGTTGTTTACAAGATTTTTGATTAATGAATCTTGTTTTCCATGCGAAATAACAAAGTCAGCTAATGCTCGGATGCTTGCTCCTGTAGCGCCTTTTCCGAGGTAATTAATTCCTGGTGCATCACTTGCAGTGCTTGCGATATCAAGATGAGCCCAGCGAGCTTTGCTCACAAACGCTTCTAGAAAACATGCAGCCGTAATTGTTCCTGCGCCATAACTACGAGCACCCGTGTTGGAAAGATCTGCAACGTCTGAATTATTTGCTAAAACAAAGTCATCATCGATTGGAAGTGGCCACATTTTATCGCCGGTTAGTTTTCCGCTTGCAAGCAGTGCATTCTTAAGATCTTCGTCTCTTGATATGAGTGCCATGTGGAGGTGTCCTACTGCATATGCGCAGGCTCCAGTGAGTGTTGCAATATCGATAATGATGTCTGGGGTGTGAAATTTTTCGGCATAGCAAATTGCATCTGCAAGAATGAGGCGCCCCTCAGCATCGGTGCTTTTAATTTCAATTGATTTGCCGTTCATTGCAACAACAATATCATCTTGGCGAGATGCTCTACCGCTTGGCATGTTTTCAACCAGCGGCGTGATGCCGATAATGTTAACATTTGGTTTAAGTTGTGCAAAAAATTTCATAAGCACAATAACTGATGCGGCTCCGGCCATATCGTACTTCATGCCGTCCATGCTGGCTGATGGTTTTAGGCTGATGCCGCCAGTATCAAAGGTCACTCCTTTGCCACATAGTGCGATTGTTGGGGCATTGTTGTCAGCGGCTTTGTATTCAAGAATAACAAACTTGCCTTCGTGTTCAGAACCCCTTGCAACCGACAAAAATGAACCCATTCCAAGCTCTTGTGCGCGTTCGTGTCCAAAGATGGTGCAGGAAATATTTTTATGTTCATTGGCGATCTTTTGCGCTTCTTCGCTCAGTGTACCGGGGTGTATGATGTTTCCTGGTAGGTCAATCCAGTGGCGCGCTGTGTTGATAGCACTGCCAAGAGATTTACCATACTCAAGTGCTTGGGTGAATCCGGTAAAGTCTTCATCAATAACATCAAAAAATAGTTGGCAGTTCCAATCATCTTTTTTATTGCTTTTGAACTGAATAAATTCGTAATCAGCCATGTAAGAGTTGATAACGAGTTGTTTTAAAAGCTCAACGCTGCTTACTTTGAACGGTTCAGTTTCGGGTAATGCAACAATTGCCGATTCAATACTTAAATGCTTCATGCGTTGTACAGCACTTGCCCATGCACGACGTAAAATTTCTAAATTACGGTCCCACGCTTGATCAAGTTTGCCCAAGCCAACAAAAAAGAATTGAAGCAATTTTCCATTCTTTTCAGCGGTTAAAACGTATGATTGGCCTTTTTGACCATTGAATTTATGGCGTTTGAGAATTTGTTTGAGGTGCGGATAGAAGTCAGTTTCAATTTTCGAAATACTATCAAGATCAGATGCTGAGTCTAGATTTTCTTTCATGAGAAAAACATAGGCTTCAACATTGTTGTCCCAGAATTTTTTATCAGTTAATTTTATTGAAAGCATCGTGTTTCCTTTCTCGTCACTTAATAAGGCTTATGAACCAAATCAAGCGATGTTTTTATACTTTTTAATTGTTATTTTTTTTAAACTCAAGAAGACCTTTTTGAATAACTTCTAAGCAGAGTAGGGCGCACTTAAGTCGGTTTGGTCCCAGTGGCATGCCGATGAGATTTGTAATAGTTTCTTTATCATGCTGAAGAATTTCATCAATAGTCTTCCCTTTGCAATGTTCAGTGAGCATAGAGGCTGCAGCTTGGCTGATAACACATCCCTTGCCTTGAAATCCAACCTGCGTGAGCACATTTTTTTCAATAACACCTTCGATATGCATTTTATCACCGCACGAAGGGTTGTACTCGCCCGATGCAAAATTTGCGTTTGGAACTTTTTTATTGTTATGAGGATGACGATAGTGATCCATCAGTTCTTCTTGATATAAATTGTAATCCATAATCTTAGTTTTTTAAAAGTTTTATTGCGCCTGGAAGATGATTAATAAGTGCTTGAACTTCATCGGTAGTAGTATATGCAGCAAAGCTTGCTCGAACAACCGCATCAACGTTAAGCACGCGAATCAGTGGTTGCGCGCAATGATGGCCAGCTCGTAATGCTATATTTTTGCTTGCTAAATATGCAGCAATATCATGACTATGAATACCGTTAACGTTAAAGCTTACTACGTGCCCCTCTTGTTTCATTTTTTGGATATTTCCATAAATGTTTATTTCTTCCAGCTGTTGCAGCCCGTTAATCAGCAGGGTTGATAGAGCACCATAATGTGTTGCAAGTGTATCAAAATTAATATTCTGTGTAATGTAGTCGATTGTTGCACCTAAGCCAATTACTTCTGCAATTGGAGGAGTTCCCGCTTCAAATTTTGTTGGAGCTTGTGCCCATGTTGCACGTTCCCATTCAACTTCATAGACCATCGATCCACCAACTTGATACGGTTCAACGTCGTGGTGCAAAAATTGGTTAATGTAAAGAATTCCTACCCCTGTAGGTCCAAGCATTTTATGCCCAGAAAATACCATAAAATCCGCACCAAGTTGTTGAATGTCAACCTGCTTGTGGCCAACCACTTGCGCAGCATCAAGAAGTACCTTTGCGCCTACGCTGTGGGCTTGAGTAATAATTTTTTCTAAGCCACCTTCGGGCCATACATCGCCCAGTACATTTGAGCTCATGGTAACGGCAACAAGTTTGGTTCGTGTGTTGACGAGTTCATCATTTACTTCAAGCAAGAATGCTGATTGGTTTAAATGAATAAATTTTAAAACAGCGCCAGTTTTTTGTGCAATGCGTTGCCAGGGAAGAAGGTTTGCATGGTGCTCGGTGTGAGAAAGTAATATTTCGTCACCAGCCTTCAAATGATTTTCAGCCCATGCGCTTGCAATAAAGTTAATGCCTTCGGTTGTTCCCTTGGTGAAAATAATTTCAGAGCTCCTTTGTGCATTGATTAAGCGTGCAACTTTTTCACGAACTTCTTCGTACGCAATTGTTGCTTGTTCGCTTAAGGCGTAAAGGCCGCGATGAATGTTGGCATTTTGTGTGCGATAAAAAGTAGTTATGGCGTCAATCACCTGGTTGGGTTTTTGCGCACTTGCAGCACTATCCAAAAAGACAAGTTTAGGATCGGTGTGCTGAGCAAAAATAGGGAAGTCGTTCCGTATTTTTTTTATATTCATAATTACCTATACTTTAATACAACAATTTTTGGGCCAACATTCCTTTAAGTATAACAAAAAATGCTTTTTCTTCTAAGCCCACAAAACATAATTAATTATTCAATCTGAATAAGTTTTGGTCATTCATAAAGCCCCATTTGCACTAATTACTCATGCTCGGTACAATGTCGGTCGATCAGGTTACTATTGTTATTACTACTAAAGGGTCATATGTTTCAGATCAATCCCATAAAAAAAGTCTTTCTTTTTTTGATTTTTACGCTTATTTACTCAGTCTTTATTGCAGCATCAGAGTCATGTACGTCAGACGTTATCGTTCAGCAGGCTTCTGAGCAACCCAAACAGCAACAATTCAATTATGTTTTTCACACCGAAATTGTGCATGCTGATAACCTTGGGTTTGAACTGCCTCGGGGAGCCGATCTTTTTGCAAAGCGTTATTATGGTCACCTTAATCAGTCGGTTTTCTTTGAGCCTTCATTCATTACTGATGCAAAAAAAACCCGAGAATACCATCTACGTAGGCAATACCAAGCAGGACGACAAGGTGTTCTTGTTCAAGCAAAAGCTCTTGATGGTCAGTCTGTGCATTGTACCTATTTTAATCGCAAGAGCGATAAACTTTTGATTATCGGTGAAGGGTTTACCAATGCTCGAGAAGTTATGTCTCCCTTTATTGACATGTTTCCAGATTACGACTTAGTTCTCTTTGACTTTCCAGGACAAGGGCTTGATGCAAATCAATACGCGCTTTCTACTCTGTGTATTGGTGTTGATTCATCCCGTACTCAATTTGGTGGGCACGAAGAGCGATATGTAGAAGCGGTTGTTGATCATTTTAAAAAGAGCAAAACGTATACACAGGTCTATGGGTTGGGGGTTTGTTATTCTGCGTTTATATTTTTAAAATCAGCTGCACTACGAAGCGATCTTTTTGATAAGCTCATTTTGGATGGATGTTGGATTTCGGTTCCGCGTATTGTAGAAAAGCTCAGTGGAGATTTTAAGCTCATTTGCGATCCTCAGCGTGGTGGTTGGAAAGACCACTGGTTTTGGGGTACTCAACTTGCTCAAGACGGTTTGATGTGGTTTACAAAAAAAATCTTAGGATTTCCAGTAAATGAAACTTCTTTGGTAGAACATCTGCCTAAAGCACCAGATATTCCGCTTCTCTTTTTTCATGGAAAAGATGATTTGATGGTGCATCGCAATGAATTTGATATTCTTTGGAAAGGCTTATCGCATGTTCAACAAAAAACAGCGGTTATTACTTCAAACCCTCATGTTCGAAATCATCTCAAGCAAAAAGAGGTTTATGCTTTAATTAGTGACTTATTTTTAAGGCTGGATCAGCAACTATTTATTGATCATCTTCAAGATGTTAAAAAAGTTGCACAATTCTACAGCAATCAAGTGTTGAATTTTGGCTCCTAATTCGCTAAAGTACGCAGGGTAAAACGATCTGATACTTCAGAAAGGTGTAGCGTATGATGTATAAAATGTGCTCTCATATCAAGACGCTTGGTGTGGTCGTCGTACTTGTTATGAGTTCTTGTTTGCAGGCAATGGATGCACCAGCAGTAGAAGCTGGGTATTTTGATCAAGTAAAAACTGCGTTGAGCAATTCGGGAGAGGCATTATCCAATAACATTGAACTGGTGCACCTTGCTCGCTCATTATTCAGTATTCCCTATATCATGACGGTTGACAGCAATGACCCTGCGATTATTAAAAGCACTGCATTGCTTGCTTCGTGTTCTCCAAATTTTAAATTAATTTACGAACGACTTGCTGTGTGCCCTCCAGGCTATAGGAAATTATATAATCTTTATCATGAGCCCAAATTGTTTTGTTATCTTTTGGCCACCGCATATGATGTCATGCGTTTTATGGGTGCAACCGATATTGCTTTGAAAAATGAAATGCAGCAAGGCAAAATGCGTGGCTTTAAGATCAATCAAGTAATTCAACTGCTTGTTGAAATCTGTTTACGTGGATTTGCTCTTGCAAGTAATGATCAAAATCCGCAAGGCAATGGGCAACAAAGCTCTCTTGCTCTTTGTGCTGCAGAATGTGCAGATTGGGTTGAACTTTGGCGTCTACTGAGTCGTTACAGCACCTACATGAACGTGTCAAAAGTTGAAGCAAACTTTAATGTGAGTATCAAAAAAGAAGAAGATTTTTCTGATAATCGAGCTGTTCATGTAGAGGGATCTATTGATCCTGTTGATCACGATGAAATAGATGTTTCTGTTTCTGAAGTAATAGCACAATTGCAGGACGAATGCATTGCTCCAGCAGCATAAGTTATGAATACAAGTATGAGTAGCATTAAAAAAGTTCTTATTGCCAACAGGTCAGAAGTTGCTCGTCGCATTCAAGCAACGTTACATGCTCGAGGTATTCAAACAATTGCAGTTTTTGAGTCAAGCGACGCATCACTTGCATATGTTGCAAGTGCAACTTATGCATATCTACTTTCAGGCTCAGGTTTTTCTGCATACCAAGCACAGGATGAACTTATTGAAATTGCATTGTGCGCGGGTGCTGATGCTGTTCATCCTGGATATGGATTTTTAGCTGAAAATGCTTTGTTCGCTCAAAAAGTTATCGATGCAGGTATGATCTGGATTGGGCCATCACCAGAAATTATTTCTTGTATGGGCGATAAGCATCAAGCTCGCCAACTTGCCGAGCAAGCAGGTGTTCCCGTTGTCCCTGCTGTTCACCTTGATAATGTAAATCCAGATGACTGGCGCTATGCGCTTGTAGCAGCACAACAGATTGGGTTTCCGATAATTCTTAAAGATCCGCTTGGTGGCGGTGGCAAGGGTATGCGTCGAGTTGAAGCTGCGGAAGACTTTGCAGCAAGCTGGCAGCGTGTCTGTTCTGAAGCGGGTAAGTTGACCGGTGGCCGCCAAATTTTAGTTGAAAAATATCTCACACAAGCGCGACACATCGAAGTTCAGATTGCAGGTGATGGCGTTTCATGGATTCACTTATACGAGCGCGAATGCTCAATTCAGCGTCGTCATCAAAAAATTATTGAAGAAGCGCCTTGTTCGTTTGTGAGTCAAACAATGCTTGATAAAATGTATCAGGTTGCGTTACAGCTTGCGCAAAAAGTTAACTATTCAAGCATTGGAACGGTAGAATTTATTGTTACATCCGACGAGCAATTTTATTTTCTTGAAATGAATACTCGTCTACAAGTTGAGCATTCAATTACTGAATTGACGACGGGTATAGACCTTGTTGGTTTGCAACTGGACATTGCTCAATGTGGTCAGCTTTCGCTTACTCAGGCCGATGTTGTTCGTCGAGGACATGCAATAGAGTGCCGTATTTATGCCGAAAATCCTGAGCACAACTTTATGCCAGCAACAGGAACATTGCTTAATGTAGCAATTCCAACTATTTCGTTTGGTCGCATTGATTATGATTTGCATAAAGAGTTAGCAGTGACCCCATTTTTTGATCCAATGATTGCAAAGGTTTCAACCTGTGGTGCAACACGTCAGCAGGCTACTCAGTTTATGCATCAAGTATTGAGTGAATTTTTACTTGATGGCGTTACGACCAATAGTAATTTTTTAAAAAATATTTTGAACCATGAGCTCTTTGCTACAGGATCTTTTCATACACAGCTTTTGGCTGATACAAATTTAGTTCAAACTCTTGCTCAGCATTCCGATCGTGATGATCAAACAATTTCACAAGAGCATATTGCCCTGATTGCAGCAATTATCGTTCAATCTCAACCCCAAAAAAATAAGACTCAGATGAGTTCTCAGTACGTGAGACAGCACAATGGGTGGAAGGATCGGCAATGGGAGTAACCAAACACTTTCTGCTTAATGGTAAAAGATTTACGGTAACGTACGAAAATAGTACTGCTCTTATTAAGCAAGAAGATGGATCGACTTACGAATATCATGTTGCTCAAATTCAGAATAAAAATTTACATTCAACAATGAGCTTGCTCATTAACAATCAGGTACACGTTGTTGCTTGTGATTCAACTCAGTCGCAAACGGTTTCTCATATTTTTATTCAGGGTAGGAAATATGAAATTGAGCAGGAGCAGCGAGTCCTTGGTGCACAAAAAGATAGAGGATTATCGTGCAGGCCCGCAGCTGTAATTTCAGAAACTCAGATTAAGAGTCCGCTGGCTGGTCGCATTGTTAGAGTTTTAGGCAGCGTAGGTGCTACTGTACTCAAAGGGCAGCCTCTGGTTGTTATTGAATCTATGAAAATGGAGAACGAAATTTGTGCAAGCAGGGATGGCATCATTAAAACTCTTTTCATTGCTCTTGGTAATTTGGTACAACCAAATGAACTATTAATAGAGCTTGAAATGAAAGGGAGTCGCAATGCAAATCCAGAAAACCCAGATGGCCAAGCGACAATTTAGAATTGGGGATTTGGCCAAAGAGTTAAAAGTTAAAAAGTTTGTTATTCGCTTTTGGGAAAAAGAATTTGATCTTAAATCGGGTCGTTCTCAAGGTGGACAGCGTTTTTATACCAATGATGACCTGGCTATATTTCTTACGATTAAAGATCTTTTGTACAACCAGGGCTTTACCATTGCCGGTGCCAAAAAACAGCTCCCTGAAGTTCTTGCTGGTGCAAAATTAGCACCGAATGATTCATTTCAAGATCTTGATGAGTTACCACAAGAATTTTCATCTCACGCTGTGCAAACTGATGACGATCAAGAAGCTCGCGATTGTGAACTTGAAGATGAGCAAGACGGTGAACCTGATCAAGAATTCGTACTTCATGCACAATCTGAGCCTCAAGTCGTCTGTGAAGAACAGATAATCTCAAAAGAAATAGTTCAAGAAACAGCAACTGTTCAAGCGGCCCAAGAAATTTGTTTTCCTGCACGAGCGTTGCCGGATGATTCATTTTATGATGGATTAGCGGCGCTTAAAGAGCAGCTTTTGCGGTTGCATGAACTCCTGGATTAAGTGTTGTAAAATTTAAATTAAACTTTATAACACTCAGGGCGTCGAAATTTTGAGCCCCAGACCTCATTGTGTTGCCAAATTCTTATTTTTTCTAAGTCAAAGGTTGCAAGAAGAATGTCTTCGTGCTCGCCAGCGATAATCAACCGCTTGCCATCGACATCAAATGCGCAGCTATGACCATCATTCTTTGGAGAGGGATAGTTTGTGAGCGCGACTCCCACCATATTTTCAAATGCACGAGCCCTGAATTGGCCAATACGTACATCATCAAGCAATGAGTCGTAGTACATAAAACAGGCGTTTGGAGTGATGATAATTTCTGCGCCTTGCAACATCAGTGTACGAGCACTTTCAGGAAATTCACGATCAAAGCAGATCATAGCTCCAACTTTGACCATTTTTCCTTCATAATGCAGTTCAGCTGTTTTAAATGAATTGCCTGCTTCTAAGTTGCGCTCAGAACCATCAGGGTCAAATGAGCAGATGTGTACTTTTGCGTAATTAAAAAGAATTTCCCCTTGCGCGTTGATGAGTGCTATATTGTTAGTAGGCTTTGATGTACCCTTACCTAAGAATGTTATTGCAATAGCTATTTCAAGCTTGCGGGCTTGTGTGCAAAATGCTTGAATAAAATTGTCTTCAAGAGTAATTGCATGTTCTAAATCCATATGATCAAAATCGTATCCGATATTCCACATTTCTGGAAATAACGCCAAGTCAGCACCACGGGCTTTTGCTTGTTCGCATGCGCGAAGCCCTTTGTTTAGATTTTCAGCAAAAGTTTTTGCGGGCATGAGTTGAAGCAGTGCAATGGTAAAGTGAGGCATTAATTATTATTCCTTATAAAATTTAGTTTACAAAAAGTATCGCATCTGCTTTATTTTAAAAACTTAAAGGAGTTTTTTTATAAAAAGGAGAGATACATGAAAATCAAATCAATGATACTACTTCGTATATCATTATTTTTTGCTTTGGTCTGCACAGTACCGCTTGTTGCAGGCTCTGACCTGAATCTTAATGATCCCAGCGCTATTAAACATATGTCAATAGATCAATTCGATCGGCTTGTTGAACAACAGTTTACAACAATTGACACAAAGTCTGTGTGCCAACCTATAGAAAAGGAAGCTCAAGTTCCCCTGGTCCAAGTGTATGATCCATTGCTCGTTGTGGTTATTATGGTCAAAAATGAGGCAAGTGTCATACAAGAGACGCTACAGCCGTTTGTTGATGGTGGACTTAACCACTTTCTGGTTTTTGATACCGGTTCAACCGATAGTACTGTTTCAGTTACGCAAGCATTCTTTAAGAAACATAGTATTGCACATGGCGTAATTAAGCAAGAGCCGTTTATTGATTTTGCAACTTCACGCTCAAGATCTATGGAGCTTGCCCAGCAAGCTTTTCCTCATGCATGCTTCACCCTGGTTGTTGATGCTGAGTGGTATATGCATAATGTTCAGGGTTTGATCAAATTTTGCCAGGAACATAAAAATGGCACAACTCCCCTGTATTTAGTTCGTATCATGAATGATTATATTGACAACTATACACCTCGGTTATTTCGCAGTGCGGCAGGACTCAAGTTTGTAGGAGCTGTTCATGAAGTGCCCAACTGGGCAACTTTGCCTGAATTATATGAAAAAGTTCAACCAGAAACATTTTTTGAATGGCGCGTTTCAGAGTATGGACATGAAAAATCCAAAAGACGATACGTTCGAGATCTTGAAGTCTTGCATAACGAACATAAAAAAACTCCTCAAGACCCTCGACCGGTTTTTTATCTTGGACAGACGTATGATTGCTTAGGTGATCTAGAAAATGCACGTATTTGGTATGAAAAGCGTGTTGCTATGAATAATGTTGGATGGAACGAGGAAAACTTTATGACATCTTATCGACTTGCTCATGTTTATAATCAAATGGGAATGAAGGATCAGGCTATATTAAAATATATTGAAGCTTTTTCTCTGCGACCAAATCGTGCTGAGCCGCTGATCTGTCTGGCTGATCTTTTTTGGAAGGCTGGGCATAAAGAGCTTTGTTATATTTTTGCATCACATGCGGTAAAAATGCCTTATCCTAGTTCAGATATATTATTTGTGGATAAAAAATTATACGACTACACACGACATGATTTGATGGGGATTGGCGCATGGTATGTTGGAGATTATGAAAATGGTAAAACTGCTGTTGAGAAAGCGTTGCAAGAAAATCCAGAAGCGCCTCATTTGCATCGTAATTTAGCATTATATCTGGAGCAGTGCCAACAAGAAGCTTCATGTTAATATTTATCAAAAAGAGTCATTATGATGAGACGAAAGAGTTTTATTGCTTTAGGGCTAGGTCTTTTTTTGGGAATAGGTGCGCTTGGTGCGCTGGATGAACATAAAAAAAATCCTGTTGAAACCATAACCATTGCAATTCTTGCTAAAGACAAAGCGCACACCTTGCCGCTTTATTTGCAGTGCATTGAGCAACAAACATGGCCTGCAAATAAAACAAACCTTTATATTCGTACCAATAATAATAACGATACAACTGCTCAAATATTAGAAGCTTGGGTTGCAAAAGTGCGTTCTCGTTATGCAACAATTTATTTTGATAAAACTGATGTGGTACAGCCTGTCCAGAAATATGGGCAACATGAGTGGAATGAAGAGCGGTTTAAAATTCTTGGCAAAATTAGACAAGATTCTGTTGATTGGGCACAGAGGATGAGATCTCATTATTTTGTTGTCGATTGCGATAACTTTATTAAGCCTCATACCCTTGAAAAAATTGCTCAAACTAATTTGCCGATTGTTGCTCCACTTATGAAATGCTTTCAGACATTGGATGTTCAAAATTCAGTCTATTCAAATTATCATGCTGCAATTACAGCCGATGGATACTATGAAGAATGCTCTGATTATTATTTATTGTGGGATCAAAAAATTAAAGGTTTAATTGACGTACCAGTTGTTCATTGTGCTTATTTTGTTCGTTACGATGTGCTTGATAAAATTTCTTATGATGATGGAAGTTTTCGTTATGAGTACGTTATTTTTAGTGATGTTGCGCGCAAGAAAAAAGTTGCACAATACCTCGATAACCGTGAAGTCTATGGATACATAACATTTGCAGAAAATGAATCTGCGTTGAGAACTGAGCCTTGGTTGCAAGAGTTTGGTGCACAGACAAATCAAACAATGGTTTGAATGAGAATTGTTGACCCAGTTTTTAGTAAGTTTGTATTATTGAAAACATAGTTTTTATTAACTTTGCTTGAGAAGGAATAAGAGATGAAGCTGCATGGAAAAACAACATGGTTCAAGCTTGCGGGAATAGCACTTTTATTGAATTTAGGATTGTATTTTCAGATATATTGTACGAGCCAGATAGAAAATGGTAATGACATTGATTCTGAAATGATTGAGAAAATAGTACGAGCTTTAGAGAATCACGAATTATCAAGAAGTATCAAAGAGGGACATAAGCTTGTTGAAGAAATTACAGGCCTGATTAATCAGTATTCACAAATGAAATCTTGTCTATTAGCTGGACCTCAAGGTCCTCGAGGCCCTCGAGGTCGACGAGGTGAAGCTGGTGTTGGTTTACCTGGAGCAACAGGATCAACTGGGGCAACGGGAGCGACTGGTCCAACAGGAGCAACAGGAGCAACCGGTCCAACAGGAGCAACAGGAGCAACAGGAGCTACAGGATTAATCGGTTAATAGCAGGTTTGTTCTAGATATTCAGAAAGCGTTATTTCTTGAGGGCATTATCGATATTTTAAAAAGAGATAGTATTAACCTTTTTGTAAAAGGAGTGAGGTATGGAGTTTTGTAAAAAGTCTACATGGTTAAAAGGTGCAACATTAGTACTTTTTTTCAGTTTTGGCATTTCTGCAGAGGTGCACGCTAAACATCATGATGCCGATCATGAGCTGATTGAAAAGATTGCACATGTTTTAGAGTATCAAGATGCATTAAAAAATCTTGAAGCAGAGCAGAAATTGGTCAATGATATTGCAGATGCTATTGACAATCATGCTCAAACCCGAGGGCTTATTGGTCCTCGAGGTCCTAAGGGTCCTAAGGGAGAAAAGGGAGCTACTGGAGCTACTGGTGCCACAGGGCCTTCAGGTGCAACTGGATTTATCGGTCCTGTAGGAGATGCTGGTCCAACAGGGGCTACTGGAGTAACAGGGGCTACGGGAGCAACAGGTGCAACAGGGGCAACTGGAGATACAGGAGCAACTGGTGCAACCGGTGCGACAGGCATTGGAGTAACAGGAGCAACAGGTCCTTCAGGTGCGCCAACTGGAGCAACAGGTGCTACGGGAGCAACAGGAGCAACAGGGGCAACAGGAGATACAGGTTTAGCAGGTGCTACAGGAGCAACCGGAGATACAGGTTCAACAGGTGCAACTGGAGCTACTGGTGTAACGGGGGCTACTGGAGCAACAGGTTCAACAGGCGCAACGGGAGCAGCAGGAGCAACGGGTTCAACAGGAGCAACCGGAGTAACTGGTGCGACAGGTGTGACGGGAGCAACAGGTGCAACAGGAGCTCAAGGCGGCGTTCTTGGATATATTTTCTCTGGAAATACTGTCGCTCGCACTATTACTGATAATGGAAAAGTTAATTTTAATATTGAAGGTACTTCAGCCGGTATACTAAGATCAGGAACTGATACTCTTCAAGTTCCATCTGATGGTACTTATTTAATTGAATTCCATGCACGTGGTAAACCTGCTTCAGGTGATGCTTTTAAATTTGAATTGAGAGACAATGGAACGACGATAACAGGATCTCAATTTGCAGCGGATATTCAAGGTCTTGTTGGTAATTTAACATCACAAGTTGTTGATGGTTTTGTTATTGCAACACTTTCAGGCGGTCACTCAATTACTCTTGTTAACGTATCAGGAGTATCGGTTGCATTGACGGTAGATGGTGCGCTTAATGCAGCAATCAAGATTATTCAATTAGCATAAGTGATTTGATAATGAACTATTCTTGATACTATTTGGTTGTTCAAGATAGCTTTAAAGCAAGAGAGGCTCTCAAATTTAGGGAGCCTCTCTTGCTTTAAAGCTATCTTGAATTTTTGAATTATTCAATTTCTTCGATCAGATACAATCGATTTTCTTGAACGCGATAGATGAGTGGAGCGATAACAATCTTTGGATATTTCAGTCGTAAGCGCTTTGCTTCACTCTGGACAAAATCAACCTCATTGCCAATTTCAAACATTGGAGCAAATTTCAAGAAATACCTTTTGGCTTCTTCTCGATCCCATCCAGCGCCATCAATAAGACCTTGAATGAATCTTTCTTTACGCGCCATAACATTAACCATGGAGCATTGGTCGTGGCCAATGAGAGCGATATAGCGTATGCCAGCTACTGCAATCACATAAGAGATTTTAAATTCACTGGGCCGTAAGTTGGCACCGCCAGCGCGAATAATAAATGAAAAATTTTCAGGGATATGTAAATGTTTGCGGTTATCCATGCACATGCCAACAAGCAATTGAGCGCTATCGTAACTGTCAAATTCACGATTTAAGTTGTGATATTCGAGTAAGAGGCCGATGGGTGTGTTTTGGTATTCTTGTGGAATATCACCCCGAGAACGAATATCGAGTAAGCTATGTTCTCTGTTGTTTGAAATAATATTAGTCATGATTGTGATCTTTGATCTGTTGAGAGGCAATAAGGGCTTTTTCTAATTTTTTTACGACTTTTTGTTTGCATCATTATAAAATAGTTCATTGGGACAGAGAGTGATTAGTTTTCAGGGCTCTGAAGAGATTTTATTTCATCTAAGTAAAAAATTAAAAAACCAATCACAATGAATATGCCACTCGCTAGGCTATCGATGGTAATTTTTTCACCAAGTAAGATCCAGCTTGTGAATCCTGCTGATAGTGGTGCAAGAAGGCCTCCTAATGATATGAGCGTTGCAGAGTATTTTTTCAGAAGATATGAATACAGATAAAAGCATGTAACGTTTGTCATAAGTATAATTAAAATGAGCCAGAAGGAAAAATTTACTGGATCTTTTATTGTTAAGTTTTGTTCAAATAAGCATGAAGTAATTAGAGAGAGAATGCCCCCAATAATCATTGTTCTGCCGTTAAGAGCAAATGATGAGATAGATTCCTTTGAAATAAATTTTTTTAAGATTACCCATCCAAGACAAAAACTACTGACTGATACAAGCATTGCTATTTCTGCCCATGAGACAAAAAGAAAAGATTTAATCGATTCTTCGGCGCTGCTTTGAGCCATAATAATTGGGATAACGCCTAGAAATCCAAGCGTCATTCCAGCAATTTTTTTCCAGGAAATCCTTTCATTCAAAAATAAGTACGCAAAAATAAATGAAATAAAAGGACTCAGGTTGTAAATCAATGAGGTTTTCAGCACGGTCAGATATTTTAAAGACCAATATCTGAGTGCATAGGGTAAAAATATGCCAAAAAATGCCAGCGCACATATGTTAGAAATTGTGTAAAAGTTGTATTTTATCCGATTTTTATCCAGAAAAAATGAAAATCCTAACAATAAAAATCCTGCAAGTGTCATTCGAATGCCAATAACCAAAATTGGAGTAGCGTAAGAGATGAGTATTTTACTGATTGTAAAGGTTGCTCCATAAATAATATGCAATAAAAGGATTAAAATCATAACGAATTACTTTTTTTAGGTTGTATTTTTATTTGTTAAACACAAAAAAACCGCAGTTGAATTGCTGCGGTTCTTAAATTTGGTTGCGGGGGCTGGATTTGAACCAGCGACCTTTGGGTTATGAGCCCAACGAGCTACCAGGCTGCTCTACCCCGCGATGAGTTTTAATCGAATTTAAATGATGTAGTGAACAAGCCTGAATGGCTGTTTTCTCAACAACAACCTCATTATACGACATTCAAAGAATAAAGCAATGAATAAAAGCATTATAAATTATTTAATTTGTGTAAGAGCTGTTTAAAGTCTTCTGGAACGGGGCATACATAGCGATAATGCTTGCCTTTATAGCTAAATGCTAGTTTCCATGAATGTAATGCCTGTCGGTTAATAAGTGGGGATTTTACTCCATACGTTTGATCGCCCAGAATTTTGTGGCCAATTGATGCACAGTGAACACGGATTTGATGGGTTCTTCCCGTAATGATTCGTGCGGCAATAAGTGAAGCTTCATCGTAATGCTTTAAAACGGTATAAAAAGTGGTTGCTTCTCGGCTAGCAATGCCGTATGGAGCCATTTTGTGACGCTGATTTGGGTGTCTGCCAATAGGTACATTGATTACACCTTCAGATTTAGGTTCTCCCTGAGTAGCAGCAAGGTAGGTTTTTTCAATTGATCGATCTTTAAATAGTTTTGCAAGCTCATACTGAGCAGGGATGGTGCGGGCTATAATCATGAGTCCTGACGTATCTTTATCAAGGCGATGGACGATGCCTGGGCGTTGCATATCATTAAAGTCGATGAGTTCTGTAAACAGGTGTAATAGGCCATCAACAAGGGTTGGTTCAATCGATCCTGCGCTTGGAGCATGAACAACTAAGCCAGGCGGTTTATTAATAATTAAAAAGTCAGGTTGTTCATCAATAACCTGAAAGTCTATTTTTCGAGGTATAGCCTTATAGCTAGGAGGCACGGGAAAGGTAAAGGTGATGATATCGCCAATTTTTAGTGATGCACTTGGTTTAGTTATGATTTTTCCATTAAGGCAAACAGCTTCATCATAGATAAGCTGCTGAAAGTATGACCGTGAATATGCAGGAAATTGCTCGTGTAAGAACTTATCAAGCCTCACTTCTCCAGTTATTTGCGCCGCTTGGACGCATAGGGTAATGATTTCTTTTTGATTCATGATGAAATGCTTTACAATAAAATTATGCCAATAAAGCGCATACTATCTGAAATAATCGTACACCCCTATCCAAAACAGGTATTTTTCATTATATTTTATGGTAGGTCAAAGTCAAATAGGAATTTGTCAGTGGCTGCTCACTGGGGAGTCTGTCATGCTTCAAATAAAGAAAATTCTCTTTCAAGTTGAGAATAATATTGCTGCTATTATTCAAGAAGATACTGCCCTGGGCAAAGATTTGTGGCGAATTTTGCTTGATCAGCATCATGCTGACATAGCTATGCTTATGATTAAGCTTGATTTCAAGTATCAAGTTGCCTTGTTTAAAAAGCTTCCGCGAGAGATTTCGGTTAAGGTTTTTCGTAAAATTCCCGAGCCACTCCAGGCTGAGTTGTTGAGCGAGGTTGAAATTGATCATGTAGCCGCTTTTCTTAAGTCTATGCCAATTGATGAATTGACTGATCTATTTGACCATCTTTCCGATGAAGATTTAGAAAAATATCTCAAGCTTTTGCAAGGAAAACAGCGTAGTCAAATTATTTCACTGCTTACGTTCAACCCTCGTTCTGCGGGTGGACGTATGAATAGCGATGTTATTACGCTTCAAAAAGATTTTACGGTCAAGAGAAGCGTTGACCTTCTACAAAGAATTAGCGCGCATAAAATGCTTACTGAGCGTATATTTGTTACCAATAGAGATAATGTTCTTGTTGGCTTTGTTACGCTTGATATGTTGGTTCTTAATAAGCCAGAGACACCATTGGCTCATATTTTAAAAGAAAATGAATTTATTGTTTATGTGAGTGAAGATCAGGAAGATGTGGCAAACCAAATGCATCACTATGGCGTAATGGTTGCTCCGGTTGCCGATCAACAACTCCATTTTTTAGGTGTTATTACTGCAGATGATATGTTTGAGATTATTAAACAAGAAGGTAGTGATGACGTTTATAAAATGTCTGGACTGGTGCCGGTTGAACATAGTTATTTTGCAACATCGCTTTGGAAGCTTGTTTGGCAACGAGGTATTTGGCTTGTTGGCTTACTTTTATTTCAAAGCTTTTCAAGTGCAATTCTTGCAAGTTACGATTCATTGTTGAGTAATTTTACAATTATTTCAATCTTCCTGACCATGCTTATTGGGACTGGTGGAAATGCAGGCAACCAGTCGGCAACGCTTGTTATTCGTGGTCTAACAACCAAAGAAATGTCACGACACAATGCCTGGCGCGTTTTGTGGCGTGAGCTTATGGTCGGATTTTTAATAGCGACAACGCTTTTTGCTGTTGGCTTTTCACGTGTTTATTTTTCCTATTACGATGCGGTGAGTGCTGTGGCAATAAGCTTATCGTTGTTTCTTATCGTTATTGTTTCGATTGTTTCAGGCTCTCTAATCCCCTTGCTTCTTGACCGCTTAAATATCGATCCAGCACACTCTGCAGCACCATTTTTAGCAACACTCATGGATATCTTGGGGGTGATGATATACTGTTTTGTGTGCAGTAAAATATTCGGTTGGTAAAAATGTAAAAAATGAGCGCATGTTCCGATTTAAAAAGCATATAGAAGTGTTCAAGACTAAAGATGCGTTTAAAGAGATGATGAAAAAAGTTCAAGAAAAAGGGCTTGCACCGTCTTTGCCAAGGATGAATTTTAAAATACTTACTATTTTAGGATTCAAGCCCACAACATATGTTTTGCCATCTGAAGAGTCAATAAATGTGCTTGAAAAACTTATAACTCAAGGCTCTCTTACAAAGATGAAAGTTCAAAAAGAGCTTTGTAGAATTATAACATCTAAACCAACAATTCATTTTTATGTCATTTTTAATAGTTATCCAATCTATGAACTCATACTAAAATTCCCGACATAGTAAAAAGCCTGTAAGAACAGGCAAATTGACATAAAGCCAAAACCGATGATTGGCACCTTACCCAGCGAATGCGAATTGATCGAAAATGATTAAGCCAGTCAATCGATCGTTCAAGAATCCACCTGTGTCGAGATGAAACTTTTTCAAAATTGTTTTTCGATCTGCACTTGTTAACGTTAACCAAAGGTATAAAGTTCATCTGCTTCAAAGAATCTTTAATTTTCTTGGATTCATATTCTGTTGAGCATATCTTCAGAAATTTTACATTTTCGATCTGAAGAGCTTTTTAATCTTTTTTAGATAAGACTATTGAATTTAGACTGAAGCAATTTATGCCGGCAGACTTGGTTTTAACTGATAAAGACACATTATTACATGACATGAAAAATTTAACGGCTGAACTTTTTAAGAAGATAGTGCCTATTGGCATTCCTGGAAGCTATGCCAATAGGGTCTTGTGTTCAATTCCTGATGTGCTGAAAGCCCCCTGTATGCCACAGCTTATGGGTTGCTTGCCTACACAACGGAGAGCAAAGGAAGTCAAAATACTTAATATATTTACATTTGAAATATATTAAGTGTATAATCTAATTATATTACATATTATTAATTTGTAGAAAAATCTTATTATTATTGTTAAAGGAGATATTGTCATGAAGAAAGTTCTATATTTCTTAAGTTTTTCTTTGATAATCGCTGGCATTACTCATTCAGGATACTGCTTACCTTTTATTGGAAAAAATAAAAATAAAAAGAAAATTTCTCAATTTTCTGGTCTGCCAAAGGTTGGTTTTGGTGAAACTCAGGCTATGTTATTGAAGAAGGGCGTCTTTCCTCCTAAATTATTATGGGATGCTTTCATAATTAATGATATACGTCTCAAGCAATTACTTAAAGCGGTTATGTATTTGAACGGTCGACTATCAGCAATAGAAAATGAAATGGGAGTTACTGCTCCAGATATGGATAAAGTTGATAGCGTTAGAGACGCCCTGAGTAAAATTGTACGAGAAGGAAAAGCCATTGCAGCATCATCAAGTTCTTTAAGTAATATAGCTGCAGCTGAGCAACAGCTTATCGAAGAAGATCAGGATTAATTCTGAATTTTTCGTCTTTTTTATCCTTTGTTGAAGCAAATTTTATGACTACGATAAAAAATCAACAAAACCTAAAACATTTGTGGGTATGTGCTTCTTAAAAAATGAAATAAGCTTACTTCAATAAGATATTGAGTTGCTTTATGAAAACTTTCAATTCTATCCAGAGCACCTTGAACACTCTGGATAGATTGAGTATCATAATAAAGAGCTTGTAAATGTTGCTCCTGATTTTTAATGGTAACCTGTATCTCTTCTGGAAAAAAAGATAAATCTGTATCAAATAAATCATAAAATTTACTTGCATGTTTTATTGCCAAGCTTATTACTTTTTTAATTGCTTTTTTGTTCCGAGAATTTAACTGATAGCTTTGGGCAGCTCTATAGGCTGAACTTTGCGCAGCACCTTTAATTGCTAAAAGGTCAAGACTAATAAAGTCTATACGGTTAAGCAACCGTAAGGCTTCTTCTTTCTCAGCCCAACTCATTTCATTGATTGGCTCTGAATACTCAACACTTAGCTTTCTTACTGCTGTAACCAGAGAATCAACACCTTCCTCAGCGCAAGCACATCCAACTAAGCCTGCTAATACAAATATAAAAAGACTGCAAAATTTACGTAACATTATAAACATCCTACTTAAAAATAAAATTATTAACCATGTATGTGAAAAAGGGTTAGTAGTCTAACATCAGATTGGAATAGAAGATACTTGTTTAATAATAAATTAAAATATGAAGTAGTGCGCAAATGAATTTATCAAATGCAGCAGACATAAGTTTACGCCTTAAGATCTTCGTAATAGCTTTTTCTTAAGTGTGCTCTAAATCAACTTTGAGGTTTTCGATGAGTTGTTGAGTAAGTTGATCGTAAATCTTAATATTTTCAACCATGTCATTAACCGTTTCAACATTATCTGAGCTCAAAAGAATTGCACGTAATTTTTGGAACTTGTCTCGCAAAAATTCCATCATATTACCGGGCAAATTTTGCATTGCTTCTTTATAAGCTTCAAGACCGGCATGTGCACCATCATGTCCTGCAAGTAAAGTTGATTTAATGGCGCTTTTATCCGAGCAACCATCTTCATATTCGCAAGCTTTGACCCGTGATTTAGATAAGGCAGCCTCATTATTTGATCGCATTATAACTGCAAGATTATTAAGCTCTTTGACCACAGCTACTCCTTGATAACAAGCAAGTAACCTTTTCTCCATATGAAGATCTGCAATCTCTTGAGCAGTCATACCGAAACAAACTGACCCACTCAACAAGAGTATGCTATAAGAAATTATGCTATAAAACAATTTCATATTTTCTCACTTTCTTAATTTGATTAAACCATCCTGTTCTCAAAAATATAACCACAAAAAAAGTGTAACATAAACAAACAGCTCTCAAAGAAAAAAGTTGCACCGCTTCATTGTGCTATGCGATACTTAAAATATCAAAAAAAATGATCTTGGGGGAAAGGGGATCTATGAAGCAAGGTTTTACACTGATTGAATTAATGATTGTTGTTGCAATTGTTTCGTTTTTATCAGCTGTTGCTATTCCACAATGTTTTAAATATCAAGCACGAGCAAAGCAAGCTGAGGCAGCGGTCTTTTTGGCATCATTGCATACAGCAGAATTATCGTACTACGCACAACATACCGAATATACAAATAATCTTGCCGGCGAGCACGGCTTAGGCTGGAAACCAGAGGGGTACCTGGGTGGTGGCAAACAAGAAAAATTTTATTATACCTACGGTTTTAATAGCTCAGATAGCGCAGAAGGCATTAATTACTTCACCGGTAAATGCGGTACTACAAAAAATGATTTAGGTCAGACTCGTGCTGATAAGAGCGGTTTTATCATTAGAGCTGCTGCTGACTTACTGGGAAATGGCAAACTTGATATCTGGCAAATTGATCAGAATCGAACTATTTCTCACATACAAAATGGACTCGACTAAAAGTAGAAATCCCCCGACTTTAAACTGGGGGATTATCAATTTTTTAATACTTCAAAGCTTAGCGCTGAACAACCAGCTCAGATGCTATAAAATTTGATTTATTGTAATTGGAAATCTTATACGAAGAATTTTTTGGCAAAACCAGAATATCACTTCGAGATATTTCGGTTTTAAATAATTCCTGTCCTTCTTGGCTCAGCTCAAAATCAGCTACGCCTTGAAAGACATGAAGAATAACGACCTTTTGCCCATCAGTAGTATTTTCATACGACTGACGTGGGTTCAAATAAATCCCCTGAGCGTTAACCTTTTCATCCCCAAATAATGCTAAATTAGACAAACCAGAACTAAGCGAGACAGAGCGTGCCTCTAAATTTGTTTTAAGTAAATCAGTCACCATTGACTCCTTTAATTCGAAAAATTTTAACCTAAAAATAATTTTTATTATCTCAATGGTATCGAATTTAAGCAGACCATTGATAGGATTGCTCTCAATTACTATCCGATTCATTGAAAAAAATGCGCTTTAAATAAGCAAAACATTAAGAAACGTAGAAGCGAACAGAATATATCCAACAGCACCAAGTACAAGAAATGGTCCAAACGGAATTTTGGTTGTTTTTCCTTGACCGGTCACTGCTAAATAGATACCGCCACAAAGTGTACCCATAATTGATGCAAGCATCAAGGAAATCCATACCCCCGAGGGGCCTGAGAATGAGCCAATGAACGCAAGAAGCTCCATGTCTCCAACTCCGATTCCATCTTTACCCGTTGCGTAGGTAAAAATTTTGGCAACAGCCCATAAAATTCCATATCCAAAAAAAGCACCTATCAAGCTGGCTCCGGCGGAAATTGGCAGTAATCCAAATATTGCACAGACAAAGCCAACAGGAACTAAGTAAATAGAGAAAAGTTGCGGAATTACCATTGCCTCAAAGTCAGTACGAACGGCAATAATAAGGGCTGAAAAAAATAATCCATAGGCTAATTGATAACCTATAACTTGAGAAGAAAGCTGCGAAATAACATCAATAAACGGTTGATTAAAAAAATCAAATTCAAAAATACCCAACTCCTCAACGGGTAGCCTAAAAAAAAGAGACCACGCTATGAATGCCGTCAGTAGTTCGATGAAGGGATAAAGCCAAGAAATGGTGGCCCGACATAAACGGCATTTACCTCGCAATAATATCCATGAAAAAAGTGGAATATTATCATACCAAGCAATACCACATCTGCAAGCAGGGCAGTATGAACGCGAAGTTAAAAATGGTTGATCATATAAAACTCGATAAGCAACAACATTTAAAAATGAACCCCATACTAATCCAAATAAAACAATAATAATTTCATTAAGGATCAACAAAGGCCTCATGAGCGCAAACCTGCTTTAACTAAATCATGAATATGCACAACACCTACTGGTTTTTGGGCATCCACTACAACAAGAGAGGTAATGTTAAATTTTTCCATAATCAAAAGCGCATCGTAAGCAAGGTTAGCAACTTCAATAGTCTTTGGCACTGTAGACATAATCTGACCAGCGCAACGGTCAAACACCACAGGTCCCTGCTCACAAGCGCGACGCAAGTCACCATCAGTTATGATGCCACTCAAATGACCGAGCTGATCAAGTACTAAGCCAACACCTAGTTTGCGTAAAGATATTTCAGCTAACACTTCTTTAAAGGGCAAATCGACAGGCAACAATGGAAGCGTTTGTGTCGAATGCATCAATGCACGAACCGTCAACGTAAGTCGTTTACCCAAAGCGCCACTTGGATGCGATCGAGCAAAGTCATTATGCCCAAAACCTTTTTTCTTACTCACCGCCAATGCAATCGCATCACCAAATGCAATCATCAAAGTTGAACTGCTTGTTGGAGCAAGATTCATAAAGCAAGCTTCTCCTTGAAATGGAAGCTTTATCACTAAACCGGCAAGCTGAGTGAGGTTGCCATCACCACAACAAATTAAACTTGTCTTATTGCCTTGCCCTTTTAAAATGGAGAAAATTTGCTCCAATTCAGAACCGGTAGCACTCTTTGAAAGCGCTATAAAA
The DNA here is from genome assembly GCA_018266175.1 of Candidatus Dependentiae bacterium. Lineage (NCBI taxonomy): Bacteria > Candidatus Babelota bacterium. The sequence continues at coordinate 344,432 of JAFEAY010000021.1, read as the reverse complement.
AGATCTTCCGATCTGACCATCCCCAAATCACCATGCAATGCATCGCCCGGATGAAGAAAAAATGATGGAATGCCAACGCTTGAATAGGTTGCCGCAAGCTTGCGTGCAACTAAACCGGATTTGCCTGTGCCTGAAAATACGACACGGCCAACAGTATTTAAAATTTTTAAAACCAGCTGAACAGCTGTTTCTGGAAGTTTTTGAGCAGCAAAAGATATTGCCTGAGCCTCTTTTATCAAGACATCAACAATGTCCTGCTGTATTGCATTGTGCAATACAAGCTGCTCAGATGCTGGGGTGATCTGTTGCTTGCAGCTACCCTGCATACCACTTCCCCTTTACTCTTCGTCGCTATCCTCAGGATTCTGGACGCTTACAAGTTCTTCTTCAAGAACTTTATCAAGCAATCCATGGATACGACGCTCTTTCTCTTTATTTTCATCATACACAAAGACAAGCTCTGGCGTATAACGAGCATTAATTGTCCGAGCAAGCTCTTTACGCATGGAGCCTTTATATAATTTAAGGATCTCCAAGGCTTTCTCGTATGAGGCCAGGCCATCAGGGACAAATGAAGTAAAATAAACAAAGCAAATGCCTGTATCTGCAGAAAATTCAATACGTGTTACGTATACTTCTGCAACTGCAGGCTCTTGTGCAGCAAGTGCTTGAACAATTACAGAAAGCTCTCTGAGATAAAGCTTTTTACGTTTATCTTGCTTAATATTACTTCGAGTGCTCTGGCCATGCTTATTAGGTTGAGACATTATTTATGTCTCCGTTATAAAAGCATGCTTTCAGCATTTTTGATAAAATTATTCTTAATTGAACGCATCAAACGTTTGCGACGCTTCTGTGTTGGTGGTTCATAATAAACCTGACGCTTCATGTCGCGAATAACGCCTTCACGCTCAATCTTTTTCTTGAGCTGTTTAAGGCTTTTTTCAAGATTACCAGAAACCTGGATTTCGATGTTATGTTTTCTTGCCATGTGCTTAAAACACCATCCTTTTGAGGAATTAAAGTTTTGACCAGTAAAAAATCTTTAGTAGCCATCATTTTACTGAATCCTACTGTATTTGTCAAAATAGACGTATCTAAAGTTCTCAACAGGGCATATCAGGCTTTTGAGCTGGGAAATCGCCCTGATTAATTACTCTTAAAAAGTCAGAGTTACGCTGCCCATAGTAGTAGTCGTGCGGTAGACTCTGACACCACTAATATAGGCCTGAAGGCCAAATCCAAATGAAAGGAGGGGGGTAACGCGATAATTAAACCCTACAGAGGCCTGCTGGTTCTTCCATTCAGAATCTCGCTCTAAAATAGGGATACCGATAGAAAAAGCTTTATAACGGTCAGTATTAGCCTCTCGTAAGGTAATTGAATCTTTCAAATGTCGGGTATATAGCCAGTCAACATAAACCGACAAAGTACTAATAATGTCCTCAGCCTTCATTGATGCATTCAGATACCAGGTTAAACCAGGGTGTTTATGAATGTTAGCCTTCCATGGAATAATTCCAGTCTGATAGATGCTGGTTGGTACGCGCTGATTAGAAAGCTCGCGCTTATTTGCAAACATAACGCCTCCACCAAAGCTTGTCTGAAGCATTTCAGGAAAATCAAAGCTCAAGGACCCATCAAGCGTAACCATGGTAAAACCATCGTTGCCCGTTGCAATTGAAAATTGCTTGTCAGGATTGCGCTCTTCTCCGGTTGGCAACCAAATACCAGCTGAAACGTAGGGGATTATGCTGCATGAAAAATCACCCTCTTTATCTGCTATTTCAAAGGGGTGCTGCCAATACATATACAAATGAGTGTCTTCCCATTTTGATTCACGAACTTCGCCCAGATCAAGACTCAGATCTTTAGCAATAAGATTACGTATTTTTTCATCCATAAGATTTCGTAAAATATATTGGGCAGATTTATCAAGAACGTCAACGCCAGGAGTTCCTGCAGTACCATCAGATTTTGTAGCAGGCAATGGTTCTTTTTGCACGACCTTTCCGTCAACCGTTTCAGTATAAGAAAGACCAGCAAGCTTTCTAAAATCATTCGCTAAATTAAATTCAGCTTTTTGCTTGTAGTCGGCAACACCGCTACGCATACCAAGACCCAAGCCAAATTTAAAATCAAAGGACATTTGTCCTCGAACGCCGATGCGTTCATAACGAACATGAACAGAATCATAGTAAGCAAAAGTATCTCGCTCAGAATTAAAATCATTTTCATTGGTATAGTCGACACCAACCATTCGATATACACCCTCAACATTTGCAAGACCAGGAGGAGTTGGCACAATTGGGAGAGAAAGAATGTTAATCGCTGCTTTCGATTTGTCTAAATTTGCAGTTGAAAGCCCGGTTGGCTTTCCAGCAGGTCCAAAAAATACCCCTAGCATATTCCACTTACCGTAAATATCACCGATGGGAACCTTTTGTCCACAAAAATTTCTTCCACTTTTTGCATGCTGATGATACGGAGAAAGATGAAATTGAATATGGCTTGATTCAAGTGTTGAATAATATTTATCACTCCCTTTTACGGTATGAAAAGGTTGCGTATCTTGAATGTTATACAACGGAAGCGTATGACAATCAAAAACAAGCGTCATCGCACCTATGATCATGATACTCAGCTGTTTTTTTTTATTTATTGCACGTTTAAACAGAGACATTCAGTTCCTTTCACCAAAGGCAAGCATCTGATCTTGAAAATACATTTGAGTTATACCACCTGAGAGCTTGCTCGGTCAAGAAAGCGCACTGAGTTATTGATTGTGCGCATACAAGTTGATTATACTTGACAAAAAATTATTAAGATCTTCATACGCAATAAAAAAAAGGGCTATGTAAACATGGAAAAAAAATTTAACAAAAGTCTCTTTATTTTTCATCGCGACTTACGGCTTGATGATAATACCGGTTTAATCGAAGCTCTTAATAATTCAAAATCAGTTATCCCTTGCTTTATTTTTGATCAGGCACAAGTTTCGGATAAAAACATTTTTAAAAGTAACAATGCTCTCCAGTTTATGATTGAGTCACTTGAAGATCTTAATGCGCAACTTAAAAAACGCGATGGTAAGCTTTTTTTATTTCACGGCACAACACACGAAGTACTTGAAAAGCTCATTGAGCAAATATCGATAGACGCCATTTTTTCTAATCGCGATTACACCCCTTTTGCCCACAGACGGGATCAAGCAATTGTAAAAATGTGCAAAAAGGAATCAATCGATTTTTATAGCCTTCCCGATGCTCTAATCCAAGAACCGGAGACAGCATTGAAAACAAACAAACAACCCTATACCATTTTTACTCCATTTTTTCGTAATGCATCTAAGCTTGAAGTTGCACAACCTGTTAAAAATAATCATTCCAACTATTTTTCTGGATCTATTCCTGGATCAGATTCATCACTGCTCAAAAAGCTCATGCCAAGAGCTAACAAAGATATTTTTATTCATGGAGGCAGGGCTGCCTGTAAAAAAATCATTGCTCACCTGGATAATTATAAAAAATATATCCAAACACGTGATTTCCCCGCGCTTGAAGCAACGACTGGACTCTCTGCTCACAATAAATTTGGAACCTGCTCTGTTCGAGAAATTTTTTATGCTGTTCAAGAAAAACTTGGCGCAAGCCACCCGCTGATTAAGCAACTCTATTGGCGTGATTTTTTTACCCATATCGCTCATCACTTTCCCTATGTTTTTGGTCATGCATTTCATGAAAAATTTGATGCGATTGAATGGGAAAATAACAAAAAAAAATTTGAAGCATGGTGTCTTGGTAAAACAGGATTTCCGATTGTTGATGCTGGCATGCGCCAACTCAATACAACCGGCTTTATGCATAATCGTGTCCGCATGATTGTTGCTTCATTTTTAGTAAAAGATTTGCACATTGATTGGCGCTGGGGAGAACGATATTTTGCAACACAACTTATTGATTACGACCCTGCAGTCAATAATGGTAACTGGCAATGGGCAGCATCAACAGGGTGCGATGCGCAACCATATTTCAGAATATTTAATCCGTGGCTGCAGCAGAAAAAATTTGATGTTGATTGCTTGTATATCAAGCAATGGGTTCCTGAACTTGAAAAAGTTTCCGTAAAAGATATTCATACATGGCCTGTAGCACATACAAAATATAGTTGTAACTATCCAGCGCCCATAGTCGATCATACGCAAGCAGCAACTGAAGCAAAGCTTATGTTTAAACAAGCAAGATAAAAAAATAAAAACTCAATAATAATGAAAAAATCATAATTTTACTTACATCATAATTTTCGTATTACCTTCACAGTATCAAACAAATTTCGTATATTCTCTTGAACTGATGCCAGAGCTCACTCTTTAATTAAGGCTTCTTGTATGCTTATTTATCTATTTCTTTGCATGTATATGCTTTTTTCTCCACTCAACGGTATGCATTCAAAAGCATTAGGAAAAACAACTTCAAAATCTGCATTTGACTCCAATTTTTTAATTGATGAAGCAGCAATTGCAGCTACTCAAAGCCTCTGGATATCAACAAATAAACAATTCAAAGAGCTTTGTGCTCAGGGAGTTCAAGAACTTACACGAAGTAATTTAGAAATATTACTCATTTCATGGGATTCGATTATTGCTCGAGGACTCAGCACTGGTACCCCCCTTAAAACAATTCAACAAAAAACAACCTTCGTTCGTTCAAAGATTGCAAAAATTTTACGCATACCCCAAAACAACCTTACACTTGCAAGTATTACGCTTCTTGAAAATCCTTTGTTTGATAACAATCTGATTGCAATAACTCATCGTGCACACCAACTTGGATTATCACCAGATCAAATCGGTCATCTCCAAAAAATTCTTATTCTCTTATTCGGTTCAGAATCTGAAAATTACTATGACCTTCTTGTACGATTAAAAAATGCAATTTTTGCAGGAAATCAAAAAAAAACACATGCTATTCTTTTGCAAAGCACCCCTGTAAATGGCGTCATAACCAGGTACGGACGTACAGGTCTCATGGTTGCTGTTAGAGCAGAATGGACCGATATTGTTGCAATGTTGCTCAAGCACTCAGAAATCGATATAAATGCTCAAGATTTAAAAGCCGGACTTGAAGGATGGACAGCGCTCCATCATGCAGTCTCTTTCGGCAATCTCAAGGTCTGTAAACTATTACTGAACCACCCTTTGCTTAATATCGATATACAAACGACGGCTGGCGAAACCGCAGTTATGATTGCAGCGCAGAATAACGATTCTAAAATTCTTGCTGCTATTTTTGAAAAGTTTCCTAATGTTGATTTATCACTTCGAAACACAAACGATAAGCGAGCATTAGACCTTGCTGCAACAAAAACAATAGCACGACAAATTATATCTCATTTTAAAAGCCAATGCATCTCATAATCAATCTCAGAAGGACTTTCATGAAACCAGTAAAACTCCAACTTATTGCAGCTCTCATACCATTATCGATTTTTTCTTGCACACTCTATGCTATGGATATGGATAGCTCTACGGCTCCAGCAACACCCAACAGCTCCAGTATTCAACAATTTTATCCACCCTATATTAGCTACTCTTTTCAATACCAACAGCCATCAATAACTCATCCCAGAGATTTTTGCAGAGCGCTTTTATCGGATGAATATGTTCATAATTATGTAATATATTTGAGAAATGCTATTGGAAGCGCTCAATTTCCAATTTTATATGACGCAAATTTTTTTTATAAAAAGATCTATGACCTTCTTGCTCAATGCGACAAAACCACTGCAAACACCATTCAGCTACTCTTCTGCAATCCTTTGTATGGAAATAACCTCATTCAACTTATAAATTGTGCCCATCTAGCAGGACTCACCATTATTGAGATAGATGCTATTCGATTGCTTTCGCTGGCTATTTACGGAAGAAGTTGGTTCAATTGCATTCAACAGATGAAATTTGCTCTTCACAACAATAAACCCGATATGGTCAAAGCCCTCTTAGCTCTTGGCGTACATCCAAATTGGCTTATTAGTAATGAAGGAGTATCCGCTATCATATCTGGTTTGCATTCAAAACAGGACAATATTGTTTTGCAATTACTTGAAGCACCGGGAGTTGATATCAATACCCCTGATATCTTTGGAAGAACTCCACTCATGCAAGCAGCTTACAACAATAATCCTGCAATCATTGCAAAGCTTGCAAAGCTTGATAATCAAAACCCATCGGCTCTTGATTATCAAAATAAATCAGCACTGGACCTTGCAGTAGAACAAGGCAGCATTAATGCTGTCAATGCACTCATCGAGTGTTTCGATATAGATTCTATAGATAAAATAACAAGTGCGATTAAGGCTCGTAGCCTCAATTATCATGAAATTTATTATCACATTTATCAAAGCATATCCTCTAATTGGACATGTTTTTTGAGTTCTTCAACAAATCCTATAGTATAAAAAAAAGGCTACTGCAACTCATGTTTAACAAAAATTTAATGTTATTTTTGATGATTATCATTACAGGATCAACTCAATTTAAATCAAACGCTATGAGACTTGAAAGATCATTTGACCTTACTCCTGACTATAATTTTTCTTTTTTTCAAAATTCACTTTTTGAAATCTCCAAAGAAAAAATCTTCTTCAACGCCCTATTACAAAACAATGAAGTAGCTCTGCTTGCTGACTACTTACTCGATTTACCAGAAAACTTGCAGCTTAAAGTGCTCCCTGAAGCGCAATACTTTAAGCGCGGTATAAATTTGTATCTTTATGTAAATAATATCTCACTACCTCAAAGCATTTATGAATGTTTTTGTAACCCACTCCAAAACGACAATCTCATACAACTTATTTATTATGCACATACAGCAGGACTTTCTGTGGTTGACGTAGAAAAAATTAGACTTCTTTCTCTTGCAATCTATGCTCCTTGTACTTTTTATGCTATTGCACAAACGCAAGCGGCAATCAAGGCAATGAACTTTTCTTTAGTGAATTACTTATTCATGATTGGTATCCAAAAAAGCTGGATTGTCGCCTACGCTGGAAAATCTGAATTCAATCAGCCTCTTTATCACTATGTGTAAGATTGGCGTATATAAAAACTTAAAATCATAGAATATAGCTATAAAACAAGGGTTTCTCTTGTTGATAACTTAATTATCGGCTAAAATAAAAAAATGGAAAAAACCTTTGATGTGATCGTTATTGGCGGAGGACATGCCGGTGTAGAAGCTGCTCATGCCGCCGCACAAATGGGATCCAAAACACTCCTTCTCACACTCCACTTGGATAAAATAGCCTCCATGCCCTGCAACCCATCGATTGGTGGTCTTGGCAAGGGGCATATTGTCTATGAGGTAAGCGCTCTTGGTGGCCTTATGCCACGCTTATGCTCAACAACCTACCTTCAGGCCCGCATGCTCAATACGCGCAAAGGTCCTGCAGTACAAGGGTTACGCCTACAAATTGATAAATATGCTTACAGCAAGCTTGCTGCCCAAGAGCTTTTAAAACTCCCCAACTTAACTATTTTGCCGCACATGGCTGCTGAAATTTTAACCACCGGAGAGCTTGGCAAGCGCCAGATTACTGGAGTACGAACAGCCGATGGCCTAGAATTTACCGCCCCTTGCGTGGTGGTAACTACCGGAACCTTTATGAGCGGATTGGTCCACGTTGGCCGCACACGCTACCGCGCTGGTCGCCGTGGCGAAGAGGCTTCTTACGGACTTTCCAACTCTATTGCTCATGCAATGGGTGTACCTGTTGGCCGACTTAAAACAGGAACACCGCCTCGCCTCTTGCGGAGTAGTATCGATTTCAGTCAGCTAGAACAACAAGAAAATGAGCCTTTAGACTATTTATACGAATTTGATGAGCTTGAAGTCAAAGAACAAATTCCCTGTTTTATTGCACAAACTAACCCGCATACCCATGAAACCATTGGTAAAAATTTACACCTTTCTGCGCTTTATAGCGGTAATATCAAGGGGACCGGTCCCCGCTACTGCCCTTCTATTGAAGATAAAGTAGGCCGCTACCCTGACCGCACAGGCCATCACGTTTTTATTGAACCTGAAGGGGCTGATATTGACGAAGTCTACCCTGCAGGTCTTTCAACCTCGCTTCCGCTTGATGTGCAATATCAATACATTCGAAGCATGAAAGGCTTAGAAAATGCGGTCATTTCAAAGTGTGGATACGCTATTGAATATGACTTTATTCAGCCAAATAATTTAAAACATACACTTGAAACTAAAACAGTACGTGGCCTCTTTTTAGCCGGTCAACTCAATGGTACCACCGGATACGAAGAAGCAGCAGGACAAGGTATTGTTGCCGGCATTAATGCTCACTTACAGCAAGCAGGCAAAGAGCCGTTTATTTTAAAGCGAACCGAAAGCTATATCGGCATCATGATTGATGACCTGATTATGCTGGGCGCTGATGAGCCTTATCGCATGTTTACTTCTCGTGCAGAACGACGCCTGCTCTTACGACAAGATAATGTGTTTTTACGCTTAATGCCCTACGGCAGATCACTTGGACTCATTTCTGATGAATTATATGAAAAATTTTTGAACGAGAAATCGTTTATTGAAAAGAGCATTCAACTTATTCGTAATGCTGGAAATTTGAGCAAAATTTTTAAACTTTTTAACTCGATTGAATTCAACCCTGAAGTTCGAGCAGAATGTAAAGAACAGCTTTTTACTTTACTTGCTGAAAAAAACATCTCTACGGTTGGGTTTTCTAGCCGCGCTCTTCTAGCTATTCACGCAGATATCAAGTACACCGGCTACATAGACAAAGAACTTCAAGAAGTAGAAAAAGCTGAGCGCTATCGATGCCTTGAGCTTCCCGAGACACTTGATTACACCTCAATGTCGGGTCTCACTAAAGAACTTCAACAAAAACTTATCTACCATAAACCAAAGACTATTGCGCAGGCGCAGCTCATTCAAGGCATGACACCTGCGGCAATTTCGATTCTTATCTTTAAAACACGCCAACTATGAAATCGTGCAATACGATTGAACAGTTGATCTCACTGATGAAAATAGTGAATCATCAGCCGTTTGTCCTTCATGTGGAACTTCCTGAGAAATAACCTGATCTTTCTTGTTCTGATTTTCTTGATGAGGAGCGTCAACAACTGTATTACTCGTATTGCTATTTCCTACGACATTCGAGTTATTTATTGGAGTAACCACATCATCTTCAATGATTATGATTTCTTGAATATCCGGAGCAACATTATTCAACCTAAAAAACCGATTTGAGGTTGAACCGCCCAAGCCTCGAGGATTGCCTTCTATCACAATAGGATTACTCGCTTGCCCATTATTATTTCTTGGGTTAATTCGATTATTATCCCCATGAATTCTTGGTATATTGCGACGTGTATTACGAGGTGCATTACCTTGATACTCTTGATCAAGATTCACAATAATACGCGGCAATGTAACAGTTGGTTGATTTTGTTTCTTCTTGAGAAAAAATTTAAGTACATTTTTTTTTCGAACATCATGTTCGGTAAGAGATTGCTCTAAGTTTTTTAAATAACCCTGTGTATGATTATTTGAAATCAGCTGATCAAGTCTATTTGTACACCCTGGAGTAGGGCAGCTGTTTTTAGTTCTTTTCCAGTCAGTGATGCATGCAGTACAAAAAACATGATACCCCTGACAACAAGATATATTCATATTAACATCTTGCTCTTCGTACTCAGTCTGACACATGGCACATGTAAGTGGCTCAAGAGTATCTGAATTAATAATTCCTTCATCATCACTTCTATTATCTTCTACCTCGGATAAATCAACACAATTATTACTTGATCCGGTTGTGACCACCTCATGACTATTACTGAGGGGTAAAATATCATTTTGAGCTGTAGACACTTCATTTAACCATGAAGTATCAATATCCATTTCATCATCATCTGAAGTAACAATATCCATTACATCATTAATTATAATAGGACTTGATCCTGCATTATTTATAACAATAGTATTCCCATAACTCTGACTTATTACTTGAATAAAAGTCTGGTTCATTGAAAAAAGACTACCTGTTGTTATTATACTTGCCAAAAAAATAAGTATTTTTGCTCTATTTAAATTATTCATAAAAACTCCCATGATTTTTACCCATCCACCATGTCATCATCAAGCTGCTCAGTTTCATCGTCAAATTTACATTTTTTTAACGATCGATTCAGAAACTCTAAATCTTGATCATCATCTAAATCTTGATCACCAATAAATGATTCGAGCTTTCGCTTATTATTTTCAAGCCTCTTTAAAGTCTTTTTACAAGGCCTACCACTCTTTTTTTCTCGCTTAATTTCATACTTAATATCAGCAACTTCGGATTCAACAATTTTTTTAATCTGTTCTTTGTTACTGCTTAATTCTGGAGCACTAAGCCTAAGGATAAGAACATCGCAGTTGTTTGATAGAATCTTACGGCGTATTTTATTGTTTTTGTTATTATCACTTTGAGCAACCTGGGTACCCTCTGACTGCTCTACGCATCTAACCACCTGAGCATGTTTAGCCCTATACTGAGCAATTTGCGCTTCAAGTGAATTATCCTGCATTGCAAAGCAAGCATTAATACCTAAAAAAATTATGCCTAAATTCAGCAAAACACTAAAAATCTTCATATTAAAAAACCAAATTAAAAAGACAAAAATAAATAATACATTACAAATAGAATATAATAACGATACCATTTTGTCAAAAGGGTATCAGCACTCATACCAATAGTGTCTAATCTTGATACCTGGCCAAGCCAGCCCTTTTTAAAAAAATTTAATCCGTTATACTTTAAGAATAGGTTTAAAGGCTTAATTCCCACACATTTTTGGTCGATTTGAGGAACTTGGTGAAAAATTCTGAAATTAATCTTGATTTATCATATACCGCTGGGTTTCATGATGCTGAAGATTATGAATATAAATCTGATATTGGCTTGAACGAAGAAATCGTCTGCGAAATTTCTGCCAAAAAAAATGAACCACTGTGGATGCTTGAAAAAAGACTCCAAGCGCTTGAACATTTCATGCAACGACCTATGCCAAAATGGGGACCTGATCTTTCTAAGCTCAATGTCCACGACATTCATTATTATGTTAAGCCACGCAAGCCACACCAACGCTCATGGGAAGATGTTCCCGCAGATATCAAGCGAACCTTTGATCGACTTGGCGTTCCGGAATCTGAAAAAAAACATTTGGCTGGCCTTGGCGCACAATATGAATCTGAAGTGGTTTATCACAACCTCAAAGCCGAATGGCAAGAAAAAGGCGTTATTTTTCTTGATACCGACTCCGGATTACGCGAACACCCTGAGCTTTTTGAAGAGTACTTCGGCACTGTAATTCCTTACAATGATAATAAATTTGCAGCACTCAATACCGCTGTTTGGAGCGGAGGAAGCTTTATTTACGTTCCTAAAGGCGTACATATTAATGACCCTCTGCAAACCTACTTCCGCATCAACACCGAAAAAATGGGTCAGTTTGAACGAACGCTCATTATTGTTGATGAAGGAGCATTTGTTTCATATGTTGAAGGATGCACCGCACCTAACTATGTTTCAAGCTCGCTGCACAGCGCGGTTGTTGAAATTGTTGCACGAAAAAAATCGCGCGTTCGATACTCTACAATCCAAAACTGGTCCAAGAATGTTTATAACTTGGTTACCAAACGGGCAGAAGCTCATGAAGACGCTCTGGTTGAATGGATTGATGGCAACCTTGGCAGCGCAATTACTATGAAATATCCTGCGGTTGTCCTGAAAGGTGAACGTGCAAAAGCTGAAATTCTTTCAATTGCCGTTGCAAGCGGATCGGACCAAATTCAAGATTCAGGAGGAAAAGCTATTCACTTAGCTTCCAACACCAGCTCACGCATCATCTCAAAATCAATTTCAACCAAGGGCGGTCGTGCGAGTTATCGCGGCACCGTTAAAGTGGTTAATGGGGCTGAAAATTGTAAATCATTTGTACAATGTGATGCATTAATTCTTGACGAACAATCACGCTCTGACACCTATCCATTTATTGATATCAATGAAGATCATGTTGAAATTGGGCATGAAGCAACGGTGAGCAAAATTGGTGATGATCAGATTTTTTACATGATGAGCCGCGGCATTGAAGAAGCGCAAGCACGCACCATGATTGTAAACGGATTTATCGAGCCATTTGTTAAGCAGTTACCAATGGAATATGCGGTAGAAATGAATCGATTGATTGAACTTGAAATGGAAGACAGCATTGGATAACATGAAGACAACTCAAAAAATTATCTTAAATCAAACAGAATCTCCAGTAAGCCTCAAAGAAATACTTGCTGCTCAATTACAAACAGCAGTTCCAACTGAACTTATGCTTACTATCGAAGTACCAGCACATCTCAACGTAACGCTCTGTGATGATTTAATCACGTATGGTTCACTTGAACAATCAGTTATGCATCAGTTCACGTTTATCGTTCACGAACAAGCACACCTCAATTACTTCATGCGTGTTACTCCTGAAGCGGGAACAGAACATTTGAGTGTACAATCACTTACCAGTGCTCCTATTGTTGAAAAAGAATTAACGATTAATCTTGTAGGCGAGCAAGCTCAAGCAACACTTTCATGCGCCTGTTTGAGCGCAGGAAGTGAAGTGTTCAAGTTCACAACGCTTCAACACCACCATGCGGCACACACCACAAGTCGGCTGAGTGTTCGAGCGGTACTTGACCAGAAATCAAAGCTGTTTTGCAATAGCATGATTAAGGTTGAAAAGGCTGCCCAGCATACCGATGCTCATCTTGAAAATAAAAACATCCTTCTGAGTAACGGCTCACGAGCAGTCTCAATTCCTCAACTTGAAATCGAAGCAAACGATGTAAAGTGCGGACATGGAGCTGCGGTCAGCAAGCTCAATAACGATGATATTTTTTATCTCGAAAGCCGCGGAATCAATGCTCAAGCAACACAACGCTTGCTTGTTGATGCATTTCTGAGTATTTGATCAAAATTTTTTAAATCAGTTACTATTTCTTAGTAGTAACTGATTTTTCACTGACATACCCCAAAAGCTCTCCTCCGGTCTTTGGTTAAGATCCAAAAACTAAAATTTGTTTCACGTTTAAAATCAAAACATGATCATACCAATGTAGGCGATTGTATCCAAGAATCGAAGCTTTTAGGCGCGCCATATCAATTGGCAAGCACCAAAGACCTTGTCTATCGATACAAACACAAATTTAATTAGAAATCTTTTTCCTTTACACCCCCCCCCTAATTCTTTCTATTATGATATTAAATTATTGTTTTGAATTTTGAAAATTTCTTTGAAAAAAGGAGATGTTTATGAAAAAAAACTATTTTTTGTTCTTAAGCATGATTATTTCTAGCTTATTTTTATTTGATAGCGCAATGGCCCTCAATGAATTCGAAAAAAAAACAATTATAGATTCACTTAAAGCAATGACCTTGACTAAGATTGATGATGACAAAGTAAATGCAGATCTGGGTGACGTAGAATTTACGCAAAACAATGGGAAAACCGCAAAGATCCCTCATGCAACTCCGCTTGCATTAGCCATTAATATTGTAGACAAAACAAATCATAGAGAAAACTCGAATACGGTCAAATTGCTATTAAGAAAGAATGCCGACTTATTTTATAAGTATACGCTCATTGAAAACAGTAAGCCTTCAGAAATGATTCCCATTCAAAGTCTTGCTAATGACAATAAGTATGCTCAAGACTTAACAGATTGGCTCATGAATAACAAAAACAAAATAAATGAATATGTTGATTCGGACAATAGTACAATGACCCACGTTTTTGCTTATAGTGATAACGATCTAGGACTGCTTGAAACGCTTGTTAAAGCTGGAGCGAATATTGAGGCAGTGAATAAATATGGTAAAACTCCTCTGCATATTGCCTTGGAAAAAATACCAGGCACAGCAGGAATTAGAGCAGAAAAAATTGCGGTATATTTTCTTTATAGCACATCTATAGACCTGACCAAAATATATACTTATAAAAAAACTGACCCCTACACAAAGATGCTCAGACAAGTCACAGAATCCCTCTTTAAAACAGTATGTGATACAGCGATTGAATATTCAATTGGGATCCTTCTGAATTATGCATTCGAGAATATTATTCGGTTAAAAAAGCACAATGAAATACTTAATTCATCTGGATCTAGATTAATGCACTATTTGGCCTCAGTACCAGAGGGTAAATTTTATCTGAAATCCGCTGCAACGTACGATGAGTACAAGCCACTACTTTCAGATCTTAATAGTAAAAATGATGAGGGCGAAACACCACTTTTTCTGGCATGTGATCATAACACATTCAAGAATGTTCAAGCTCTTCTCGAGTTAAAAGCAGATATAAATTGTAAAGATAAAAAGAACAATACACTCATTCATGCAGCAGTAGATAAACTAGAAATTCTTACTCATTTATTAGAAAAAACTGAAGCAAAAAGTGCCATTAACCTAAAAAATTCTGCCGATAAGACGCCCATTCAAGAACTTATCGATACGATAAAAACTCTAACCAATAAAAATATTACAAAATATAATGACAACATTAAATTACTTCTTGAATATGGCGCACACAAAGATGGTCTTGAAGATTTGATTAAAAATGAAAATGCTTACAAAAATAATAAAAATAACCAACCTTTTTTTAATCAAGTTATCAATCTTATTAATACGACAAATGCTCAACCGAACAAAGTAACTCACTCATCAGCTCCAGAATCTAGCAGTCCACCTTCATCTTCTTCATCACCAAGTGGATCACCATCAAAAGTCAAAAAAAATAACCCTCCTCCAAAAGGGAAAAAAATAAAAGATCCTTTGACTGAAAATTTATCTAAGCTCAAGAAAAAACTACGCACACTTAAAGAAAAGCTAAAAGACTTAGCTAAAAATCTTGCTACTTTAAAAAGTAACCTCAAGTAACCTTGAAAAAAATTTATTATTCTACGCTGACAATAACCCTGAGTATTTTCTATTTTACATACTCCTTGGAATTTTTTAGGCTATTTTGTCATATCTCTTGCACTCAAAGAATGCGCTTATTTATAGTTAAAGAACCTTAAATAAGCGCCTTTCGCGATGAAACAGGAGAAACCAGATATGCTTACTCATGACAAATTAAGATATTCTATTCTATGCACAATATTATTATGCATAGCACTTACTTTTTTTACATTGGTATGCCAAGAAGCCAGCGATCAACCACCTGCAGCTGATTCAGACATTCTTGCGCAAGAGATTAATCCTGAAAATCAGCCAGCAAGTCAGGCAATAAATCTAGAAACCGAATCACCTGCTTTACAAACAACTGAACCTGCAGCACCCCTCTTACAAGAAACTTCTTCTCAACAAGAAATTCAAGTTCCTCAAGCAGAAAAAAATTCAGCCGATTCCTCTGAAAAAAAAGAATCAAAAGCAGATACGCCTCAAGCGTTGTTTACTGCAATGAATGGAACTCGTTTTAAACACGTAAGCATTGCACGCGGAGGCACAAATCCCCTGATTGTCGGCATCAACGAGCAAGGTGCTGTTCAGTATGATGGCACAACATGGAAGCCTCTTGATAAGAAAGACTTACAGGTCATTGAAATTGCTGGAGATGGCACCATTTGGGGAATCGATACAAAAAAACAGGTCTGGCGAAAAGACGAAAAAAAATGGACTTTATTCACGGGATCACAACTTGATCACCTCGTTTTGGGAAACAAAAATGATGTGTGGGGATTACTCAAAACAACGGTCTACCGTAAAACTGATCCAACTGGTACAACGCCCGCTTGGCGCCCTTTCCCTGGACAAGCATTGCATATTGCTGCTGGTGGAGACGGCTCTGTCTGGGTGATTGGCGGACAGGATGCAACGCTTTACAAACTCTACCGTCCTGCAGCTCGGTGGGAAGTGATTATCAAGCCAGGAGATGCTGCTCTAGGAGCTCCTCAACTCATACGCTGTGCCGACCAGTTCAATATCGCCTTTTTAGACTTTCAAGGAAAAATATGGAAATTGATTCCCGGTAAATTGGGAAAAGCTGGCACCGATTGGCAACTGGTCAGTGAACAAGAATTTACCACATTTTCAATTGGTAGCGATGGAACAATTATTGGAGTAACAGCCAATGGAGAGTTATTCAGACGCGAAGCATCTGATCATGATAAAAAAATACTTGAACAAGCTCGCGGACAAGAAATACAAGCAACTGACGTTGTTAATATTATTTCTGCATGGGACGGTCGACAAGTATGGACACAAGGCTCAAGCCCCTATGACCCTGCAGGAACGAATGCTCCACCAAATAACCATCTTGAACTTTTGGTTGGCCCAACAACCGATCCGCGCCAATTTTCTGGCGGCTTTTTTACACTGACACGGGGCAACGATGAAAAAACTCAACAACGAGAGTTTATTAATTTCGATGATGAGGTAGAAATTTTTTCGCTCTTTGCAGCACCCGGCATGCCAAAAAAATCGGGTCTTTTAGGAAAAGAATGGAAGTGGTGGGTTCACAACCCGCATATACAGCTTGGTAAAAACTGGTGTGACCTTGCAGTTTCACTCATTAAGTATCCAGGAACCCAAACCGGAGCTCAAAAGTTTAAAATTATCAGCCCCTATGGCATGAGCGGACCGGTCCGAAGAAACGATATTGTTGAACTGGTATCATCTGCACCAGGCGCGCGCAATCGTAAACTATTTGTTCGGACTCAGAATAAAGCGGGAACGCTGAGCTATGAGCTTGCAGTACCTGCCACAACAACAATTGATCAAGAAGGAATTGTCAAAGAAATTTTTGGATCTGGTGAAACAAGTGGAGCTCAACGCTTTATCATTAAATCGATTGTCGCCAATAAAGTTCCATCAGCCGCTCATGCTGCTTATCAACAAATTATTGGCAAACCAATTGAACCAACAGGAAAACAAGAAACTAAAAACCGAACAATGCTTAAAGCTAAAGTTGGTGACGGAATTGGAATTATCAGTAAAATTACCAACCTTACCGCTTACCCCTTGGAAACACCAACCGGGGTTATTAAGCAAGGAGTGGGCAAGTTTTTAGGATCAACGGGCGTAGAAGCTTTAATTGATAAAACAGTTGCCCGAGTTATAGCTCCAGGACTTTTAGGAGCCACCCTTGAAAAAGGATTTTGGCTTTCTGGTACAGCGCTTGAAACAGTTACGAGTAACTTTGAAAGCGGAACTTTTGTAAAGCTCAAAAAACTCTGGAGTAAGGGTATTGCATGGATTAATGAGTCATTACAGACACCAGGAAGCGCAACAGTTATGTTCTTTGCTCGAGCAACTGATGAAGGAAATATTCAAGTCTGTTTTGGTGATACCATCAGCACACAAGATATTTTTCGCGTAGTAATTGGTGGCTGGAAAAATAGCAAAGCTGCAATTGTGGTGGACAACAACATTATTGCTGAAGTTAAGGCCGAAGTTAACCCTTTTGCCAAAGCACAGCCTGGGCAATTACTTCCCTACTGGATAAGCATGCATAATAATTTTGTTATGGTTGGAGCCGGAACTCCTGGAACAAATATTATTCTTGCAAGCTCTGTTAACTTGACTAAACAACCAAGCAGAATAGGCTTTAGCTCGCACAATCAACCGGTTGACTACACTGAAATTATTATTGGAAGTCCCTTTGTTCTACAATCAGGTGGCAACAACTATCGTCAAAAAACTGAATCACTAACGATTCCAGCAGACCAAGGAAATATTACCTGGAGCCAAACACCACTTCGTGTCTTTAATACCGGTACCGTAACTTTTCAAACAAAAGCTCCTCACTCAGTCACCATGGTTCTTGATAACAATCAACAAGAGCAATACAAAATTGAATTTGGGGCAAATAATAATAAATCTGCCTATATTTCTAAAAATGGGCAAACGGTTTTTTCAGTAAATCTCGACATGCTTTCTTTTGCTAAACTTTCTGCAAATAAGCCAACAAATTTTTGGGTGAGTATTGATGATGGTCGGATTATTGTTGGACAAGGAAACATCGGCACCAATATTTTTATGCTGTGGGAAGATATTGCACCTATTCGCGATGTTTCACGGATCGGTTTTGTCGGCACCACCTTCCAGCAAGAAATTACTGCACTTGCTCAAGCTCCAGTTGTGAGCTTGCAGGAACTCAAGCCAAAGTTTGAGTACACAAGAACCATCCGACCCGTAAAGCAATTCAAAGGACCGATGGTCTTAATTAGACCATTTGAGTATCAACTGATTCAGGATGGCCCCAGTGTTGTTTTTAAAGACATGAATGATGATGAAAGCCTTCTGGTTCCTGTTCTTGCAACGCCAATGCAAAATGGTCGCTACCCATTTACTATTACGATAACTGCTAATGGCAAGCCAGAAATTAAAGGGGCATCTCCTACCGATGCTCCTGCAAAACTTATATTTGAACTTGCAGCACAAGCGCTCTCAATGGTTGGAGACCAAGCAATGGCCTATGCACAGTCAACAGGTTTTGCAGCAAAAGCATCGAATGCTATTGGCGCCATTCCTATGATAGGACAAGCGAGTGTGGTTATTAAAAACATTGCTTTTGTTGCAGCTTCTGCGGCAATGGTAACCGCTGGAATTGCTGCAAAAACTGCCGCTGCTAGTTTAAAAGCAACCATAAAATACGGAGCTCGATCTCATACGAGTTATGTTAAAACAGAAGAAGTTGAAGCTGAAGTAACAGGCAAGGGAGAAATTCCACGGCAAGCAATCCGGAACGAAGCTGCAGTTGGGCAAATGCTGCTTGATGCTCAAGAACTTAAGCCATCGGTTAAACAAGATTTTGAGCAATTAATTGCCTTATACCAACAAATTATTCGACGTATTAATCACCCATATGTTCTTAAAAAAATCACAACAAAAACATCACTTTCGAGCGGTATGTCGCTTTTGATGGGCGCTTATAAAGTGTACTCATCGGAGCTTCAAATGCAATTTCTCAACCTGCTTATTTCTGCTATCACCAATTCTTACTTAAAAACTATGCCCGATCTTCAACAATGGTCCATAACGATGAGCGAACTTCTTAAAGAGCGCCTTCTTAAAGCTGGAGATCAACCTATCGAGCTACCAGCGCTCTACGGAGAATATATATGGCTTCCTTTTGAATTTGCAAAACAAGACCAAGGTGGTATCTCATTTGAAGTTAAAGCATCAAATGATGTCTTTATCTGTTTTGCACAGGATCAGTTCAAAGCTCGTAGTATCAATAATCAGGTTTATGAGATTTTGCTTGGAGGCTGGAATAACAACCGCCATGAAATTCATACTCAAAACCTTGGGCGTCCTGCTGCCGCACTCAATAAAGAACAGAATGCCCAAGTAATGCTTTCTCCTGTTAAATTTAATAAATACTGGATTACCCTGAATAATGGAAACATTAAAATTGGACAAAATGATCCAGAAAAAAATGTTTTTTTAGAATGGAACGATCCATTCCCATCAACCGGAATGCACCTCATTGGGATCAGCTCATGGGATACCCCTATCACCTTTAAAAATGCAAAACTACTGACCGATCAAGGAACTGTTGCACAAGAAACAGCCCAAGAACAACAGGAAAAAGCAAAAGCCCAAACACTCAAAGAGGGAACTACGTACAAAGAAGATATGATCGATTGGCAAAAAGAGATGAAATATAGACCAATGTTAATAGCACCACGACGAAAGATTTAAAGGAGTTGTAATGATAAAATCATCGAATGTTTTGAAAATTTCTTACTTACTAGTGCTCATAAGCACTTTATCACTTGCTTGCCATGGAGCTCAAGCGGTCCCCAGTATGCAAGCACTCATTGCTCAAGCAACAGAACAAGATGGTGCACCAAGTCAACCCAACAAGGAACCCACATCTCAACCTGTTGGCAGCGGACAAGTAATTACCGCAGTGCCACGTGGTTATAAAGCTCATTCAGCAACACTACAGTATGTGTCGACTGTGCGCGGCGGAGACAATGCACTCATAGCAGGTGTCACCAAAGAAGGCAAAGCTCTGTTATTTAAAGGCAAACAATGGGATCCACTTGGAAATAAAAGTGACTTTCAAAGTTGTGAAATTTCTGGTGATGGAACTATTTGGGGACTTGATAAAAATGGCGGCGTCTGGCGCTTTGAAAAAAATAATTGGATACAATTTCCAGGAGTTAAAGCACAGCAAATTTCGGTCGGAACAAAAGATGAAGTGTATATTGTGACCATGAACAATCAAATTTTACGCCGAGCTGATGCTGCAAATCCACCAAAAAATAAGGCTCAAGAAGAGCTTGCGCTCTGGCGAGCACTGCCAGACTCTGCTGCTTATGTTGCAGCCGGAGGAGATGGAAGCGTTTGGAAAATTGATGCACGCGATCTTGCTCTCTATCGATTTTTTCGCGGCGATAAAAAATGGATTAGAGTAATTAAACCGGCAGAAGTTGGACTTGGTAACCCAAAAAGCATCGTTGTTATGGATAAGTTCAATATCTTGTTTGTTGATTATCAAGGACGCATCTGGAAACGAGTAACCGGTGCTCAAGGAACTAAAGCTGATGATTGGCAACTTTTAAGTGATTTTAAAACAGCTCAAGCAAGCATCGGGTACGAGGGAACCATTGTGAGTACCGACGAAAAAGGAACCGTTCTTGAGCGAATTCCTCTTACACAAGAAATCAGAAAGCTTGATGAAGCACGTGGAACAAAAGTTATCGCAAATCAAATTACGCGCCTCACATCAAAGTGGGATGGTCGCCGAGTTTGGACGCACGGCTCAAGCGCTCGCGATCCTCAAGACGCAAATCCTATTCCCAATAATCATAGCGAAATTCTTGTTGGAAGCGATAATCCAACAAAAGATCCTCGCCCTGAACAAGCCTGCTTTTTTATGTTTACAAAAAAAGATAATCCTAATGACCGAACAGAACTTACATTTGGAAGCACAGTTGAAATTTGGTCTCTTTACGCAGCCCTTGGTGTTAAAACCAAAGCAGGAGGTCTTGGAAAATCATGGAAGTGGTGGGTTCCAGCAAATCACTATGATCCAAAAATTGTTGGCTGGAATGATATTGTTGTTTCACTGGTTGCCAATCCGAACACTCAAAACGGATCTCAAGTTTTTAGACTTTCAAGCCCATATGGACTGACCGGTGCAATTCGTAGTAATGACGTTGTAGAAATTGAAAGTTTAGCTCCGGTATCGCAAGGCAGAAAAGTTTGTGTTAACTTTTCAAGCAGATGGAAGCAGGGATATTTCTCACTCACCGTTCCGCAAAAAAATTCCGTTGACCCGTTATCTTCACAACAGTGGTTCGGCTCTAAAGATCGCGGCGGTACGCAAATTTTTTCAATTGAAACAATAACTGATGAATCAGCGCTACCGACTACAGCTAAACAAGCATATCGCTCAATTGCGGGAACAGCACCGGCTACACAAGCATCTGCTGGAAGCAAATTACGCGCAAGCCGCGTGACTGCAGGTCTTGGTATTTTGGATGAAGTTGTAAACAAATCTGAATATGCAATTCAAACATCTATTGGAAACATTGCAGCCTATGATGCAAAGCAGCACGTAAGCTATGAATTATCCAATCCATTCTCTATTGCCGGTTATGCTCGTGAACGAGAAATTTTGAACTTTGATTCAAGTAAAATGCTTATGCTCAGAGCTCTATGGAGTCAAGGTGTTGCATGGATTGCTGAGTCATTACAGAATCCAGGAAACACAACCGTTACCTTTCTTGCTCGAGCATCTGATGACGGAAATATTCAGGTTATTTTTGGCGATCGCATTAATGTCAATTATATGTTCCGCGTCATTATTGGAGCTGATGGAAACTCGAAATCTCTTGTAAAAATGGGAGACAAAATTCTTGCAGAAGCAAAGGGAAATATTAACAACATGGCAAAGGCACAACCTGGACGATTTATTCCTTACTGGGTCAGCTTGAATAACAACTTTTTAACAGCAGGTATTGGGGCTCCTGGTGATAACGTCTTCTTATCAGCATATATACCACTTAAAGAACAGCCAAACCGTGTTGGTTTTAGCTCCGATGCTGAACGCATCGAATATACTGAAATTCAATTTGGAGAACCTCTTGTTTCTCAAACAGACACAACAAAATATCCTGTCCCTCAGAAAACAATCTCCTTGAGTGGCAAGCAAGGCTCTCTACAAATGAGCGATTATATACTCCGTGTTCCAAACGAGGGAACATTACAATTTAATGCAAAAGCACAAAATGATCTTACAACTGTTTTCCAAAACGAAAAAGGTGATGGATACAGGATTGTTATTGGTGGTGATAGCAATACTACTGCAAAAGTTTTCAAAAATAATGATCTCGCTTTATCGGTGAATATTGAAACAATGCCTTTTGGAAAACTTGAAACAACAAAGAATAATTCGATATGGGTAAGCATTGACGGTGGCCTTATTATGGCTGGCCAAGGAAAACTTGGTGAAAATATTTTCTTAGTCTGGGAAGATAACAATCCAATTGATAATGTCGCTAAAATTGGCTGGGTGATAGCCGACCATCCACAAACTATTTCCAATGTATTAGTCGCCTCATCAGTCGGTCTTGGCGCACAAAAACAAAAATTTTCATATAAAAAACCAATACAGCGATTTAAATATAAAGGATCGGTCTTTATCATTAAACAGTATACTTATGAACTTGTTCAAGATGGTCCACGCGTTACCTTAACCGTATTTGGTGATCGAGCTAAAACAACAGGAACTCCTTATGCTATTGCGAAAACACCAATGCGCCAGGCAAAATATCCACTCAGGCTTGATATTGATCCAACCGGTGTTCCATTAGTTTATCAAACCGCTTTTCCAACTGAACCTCCTGCGAAGATTGCTCTTGAAATTGCGGCAGAAGTTGCAGATGCAACCGGTGATGCAAGCATAAGCGCTGCCGCTTCAATTAGTGGTGGAGCTGATGCAGTGAGCAGCATGGTTGCACTTGGACTTAAGACAGCAATGGCTGGTGCAGGTGTTGCCGCAAAAGCAGGTGCTGCTGGAACAAAAGGAATGCTTAAACATACATACAGATCGCATGATAGTTATGTATTTACCGAAAATGTTCAAGCTGATACATCGGCTGATGCCTCTGTTCCACCAGAAGCTGAACGTAATGCAGAACTTATTAACATGATGATGATGAAAATGGCCAAGCTGAATGCTACCTATGCACCTCAATTTGAAGAACTTGTAACAAACTATGAAGAAATTATACGTCGCGCCAACCATCCATATGTTGTTTCAGATTCTGCAACTAAACTGAGTATTTTTGATGGCATTTCACGCATGTGCACCGTTTACAAAACACAGCAAGACTATCGACTTCAAGACCTATTTATGAACATGTTGATTCACGCACTTTCAAATACCTACCTGATTAATCCTGAAAATAAGCAGGATCAAGCGGCACGTGATACGTGGTACAAAACCATTCTTGAAATTTCAACCGATGTCTTTAAATTTGCAAAGAAAGATACAGCTATTAATCTTCAACCACTCTTCGGTGAATACGTCTGGTTCCCTGCACCACTTCCACTCGAAGATGATGGCATGGTTATTTTTGAAGCTAATGCGCTAGGCGATGTATTTGTTGGCTTTGCTCAAGAACCATTTAGAGTTCGTAATACCGATAACAAGCTTTACGAAGTAACCCTTGGAGGCTGGGAAAATACACGACACGTTATTCGCATCAAAAGCCTTGGTAAATCTGCAAAAACATTAACAAAAGAAGAAAACCCAGATTCAATGTTCAGACAAAATAAATTTGAAGCCTATTGGGTATCACTCAAGAATGGACTTGTCCGTATTGGCAAAGGAGCTCCTGGAAAAAATATGATCATGGAATGGCAAGATCCATTCCCATGGAAGGGAATAAAGTATGTTGGCTTCAGTAACTGGGATATCCCAATTACCCTGCGTAATGTTCAGGTAGGACGAATGAGTGGCAAGCCAGCAGCACAGGCTGCGGCTCCAACAGCTACTACTCCAGAGGACGCTGCAACACAAGAACAACAAGCTGGGCAATCACAACCTGCTCAAGAGGCTCCTGATACTACTGCGTCAGAAGCTCCTGTAACACAACCGGTCGGAGAACAAACACCTGAAGCAGCTGCTGCCAACCAACCAACTCCTGCATAAAAATCCTCGTATTTTCTTTAAGGGGCCTGTAATTAATCTCTACAGGCCCCTTATTTATGTGATTAAAAGATGATCTTTTATGAGCAAAATCCGAGCAGAAACCCTTAATATCCGATGCTTTTTTTAGCTTTTATGCTATTCTTAATTAAGAATATTCCATTACTTTCAAACCGTTTTTTCTTGATATTTGGCGAAAGAAAACTCATGAAGCTTACACTTATCATATTATTGCTTGTTATTATCACGTGTACATTGATCTACCGATTTTTTATCGCAAAACAAGATGCTCCTCAGACTCAAGCAATTTTGCTTACCTTTCTTGGAGCTCCAGGATCTGGTAAAGGAACGATTGCACAACAATGCGTTGATAAACTAGGGATGCAGGTACTTTCAACCGGAAACTTATGTCGCCAAGCAATTGCTCGAGGCGATGAATTAATTAAAGGACTCCTTAAAGAAGGCAAGCTTATTCCTGATGAAATGATTTCTGATATGGTAAAGGTATGGCTTAAAGAAAATGCCGGACAAGGAAAAACAATTGTTCTTGATGGATATCCACGAACCGCTCGACAAGCAGAGCTGCTAACCAGCCTTTTAAAAAGTAACTTTCCCGAACTCACATTACACGTAATTTCAATTACCATTTCTGATGATGCAATTATTCAACGCATTAGCAACCGACTCATGTGTGAAAATAAAACATGCCAAACGGTTTATTCACGCACAACACTTGAAGATGTAACAAGGTGCCAAAAATGCGGTAGTGCTTTGATTCAACGCGAAGATGATCAGGAAGTAATTGTTCGCCAGCGCCTTGAAGTCTATGCACAAAATAATCAACCGCTTGTTGATTTCTATCATAACGCTCGCATGCCTTTTCATAATTTAGATGTTGAAAATAAAAGCATGAACGAGGTTTTTGATAACTTTAAAGCGTTATATCATAACCTTAAATAAAAGCTTTAATCTGACCAAAATAACAAAATCCTTCTGAATAAGCAGAAAGAATTTTTAGAATAAGAAGATGCTCAAAAAAGCGCTTCTATTTCTCGCTTCAACTCGCTTTTTCAAAGGATTTTGTTATGAAAAAAATCGCATCACTATTTCACGCTTTTCTTCTATTCGCATTGATTTGTACTCTATGCACATCATCAATGGTCGCCCGTAACTGGATCTTTTTTGCTCCCTACGATAAACCAACAGCTCAACTTATTGAATTTATTGCTCAAGCAAAAAAATCTATTCACGCCGCTGTGTATATGATTACCGACAAAGATATTGCTCAAGCACTGATTAATGCTCAAAAGCGAGGAGTTGATGTTCGCATTATTACGGACCAAATTAGTTTAGGAAAATATGGCAAAGCCGATATGCTTGTTGAAAATGGCATACCGGTTTATGTTCTTGATGTTCACACACCTCAAACACGAGAGCCTAAAAAACAAAGCTTACGATTAAAAACTAAAATTGTTTCTACAAAATGGTCGACTGATGAAAAATGGTTTTCAAATGATCCGCTCATGCATCACAAATTTATGATTATTGATAAAGTTATGGTTTGGACCGGGTCATTTAATTGGACAGGTGCGGCCAACAAAAAAAATCATGAAAATGTTATTGCGAGCAGTGATCGAGAAATCTGTAAGCAATTTGATCAACATTTTTCCCGCATGATGACCGATAACTCATGCAAGCCCTATTACCCTGATCGAATCTCAATACACATGCCTACGTCACTTGCTGGAAAAGTTCTTGCTGCGATTAATCAAATGAGTGAAGAAGGATTACTGGCATCTGAACTTATTGAGATTATTAATAAGCATCAAGCTTGTACACTCAGTGTGCAACAGTAATAGAAAAGTCCAATAAAAAACCCCACTCACCTGGTAAAAGTGAGTGGGGTTTTTGTAAGATCTCAAATATTTAAACGTCTAGGTTTCTGACAAAGTGAGCATGCTTTTCGATGTACTGACGTCGATCTTCAACATCGTCACCCATTAATGAAGTAAACCATTGATCCGCTTTAATAGCATCATCAACCGTTACTTGCATAAACGTTCTGCGCGCAGGATCCATGGTTGTTTCCCATAACTGCTCAGCATTCATTTCACCAAGACCTTTGTAACGCTGAATAGTCATGAATGACTTACCCGTTACAACAATATGGTTGCACAATGCAAATACACCCGTGCTGGTAGTTTTTTCTTCTTTTCCATTCAGGACAAATTCCCATGTAGAGTCTTCCAAAAACTTAACGGGTACAAGTGCTTGTATGGTTTTTTCAACTTCACCTGAAGAGAAGAAATTCATTGGAACATCCCAACTCTTTTTAAGTTCTCTAAAAGTAATACTCGTATAAGGACGAACTTGCCCCTCAAGCAAAACTTCATTCTTGTCAGGCTTTTGTTGAGTATAGGAAATTGAGTACTGAGGAAAGGCTTTTTGAAGACTTTCAAGCAGCTGTTCGTGTGAGAACTGTTCCGAGCCCCAACCAATTTTATGCATAAATAAAACTAATTCATGAGCATGTGATAATGCTACTTCAAACTGATGTGATACTTTTTCAAGTACCTTTTCATAAGCAAGCAATCCATCAAGGATAGATCTCCACTGTGCATCATCCTGTAACGCTCCTGCAACAGAAAGATGTGCATGCGTTGCAGCCCAGTTAAATAAAAAGCGTTTGAATTCAGAGTCATCTTTGAGATATTGCTCAGACTTACCAACCTTAGCTTTATAAAGTGGTGGTTGCGCAATATACAAATAACCTTTTTCAATCAACGGTGACATGTATCGGAAGAAGAAGGTCAGCAATAAAATGCGAATATGCGAACCGTCAACGTCTGCGTCGGTCATGATAACAATTTTATGATAACGCGTTTTTTCGATATTAAAATCGGCATTACCAATGCCAGAACCGATAGCAGTGATTAAATCTTTTATTTCATTATTAGAAAGGATTCGGTCAAGACGCGTTTTTTCAACGTTCAAAATTTTACCACGTAATGGAAGAACCGCTTGAGTGAATCGATCACGACCTTGCTTAGCGGTACCGCCTGCAGAATCTCCCTCTACAATGTAAAGCTCGGATTTTACAGGGTCGGTCTCTGAACAGTCAGAAAGCTTACCGGGCAATACCATGCTTTCAAGAGCCGATTTACGACGCGTTAATTCGCGCGCTTTTTTTGCAGCAGTACGAGCTTGTTGAGCCAAAATTGCTTTTTGCAGAATCTTCTTGGCAATACCAGGCTTCTCTTCAAAATAAGTATCAAGGAATGAATAGACCCAAGAGTCAACCAAACCCTTAACTTCGCTGTTGCCCAAACGTCCCTTGGTTTGTCCTTCAAATTGAGGTTCTGGAACCTTAATGCTAATAACGCACGTCAAACCTTCACGTGTATCTTCACTGGAAAGAGATTCATCTTTGAGCATGTTATATTTTTGAGCATAACGATTGCATACTTTAGTAAGCGCAGACTTGAAACCAATTTCATGCGTTCCACCATCAATCGTACGAATGTTATTCACAAAGCTAAATACTTGCTCATTGTAGCTTTCATTATATTGAAGCGCACAATCAAGCATGTAGGTGCCATCATCTTTATGAAGTTCAATAATTTCTGTAAAGATAGGGTTCTTTTTTGCATTCACGTGTTCAACAAATGAAGCAATTCCACCAGGGTAGAAATAATTTTGCTGATCACCGCTACGCTCATCAACGATGTCAATACGCAAGCCAGAATTCAAAAAGGCCAATTCACGCATACGTGAAGAAAGCGTATCAAAAACCAATTCCACCGTTTCAAAAATGGTACCATCTGGGTAAAAACGTACAAATGTACCGCGTTTATCGGTTGTACCAATTTCAGCCAAAGGAGCTAATGGATTTCCACACTGATAAAATTGCTGATAGACTTTTCCATCGCGGCAAATACGTACTTCAAGATCTTTTGACAAAGCGTTTACAACCGACACACCCACGCCGTGCAAACCACCAGAGTATTTGTAACTATCTTTTTCAAATTTACCGCCAGCATGAAGCTTGGTTAAAACAACCTGTGCTGCAGACATGTTTTCAGTTGGGTGCATGTCAACAGGAATACCTCGACCATTATCCTCAACGGAGCATGATCCATCTTTATGTAGCAGTACGGTGATGTGATTACAAAAACCGGCAAGAGCCTCGTCAACGGAGTTGTCAACAACCTCATACACCAAGTGATGTAATCCGGCGATATTTGTTGACCCAATATACATAGCTGGGCGTTTGCGAACCGCTTCTAATCCTTCAAGTACTTTAATAGAACTTGCTTGATAAGAGGACGTCGCCCCAGTTTCTTTCTTTTTTTCTTCTGCCATCATATCCCGATCCTACAATAATGCTGCCAGACGACAAACAAAAACATAATTTACAACAAAGATACTTTAAAATTTGGAAAACTTTAGTGTAGCATATCAGAAACGAGTACGCTGCGGGTAGTTTACCTTAGAGAAAATCTGCACAATGCAGTATAGCAAAGCTCCTGACTTACATCAAAAATTCAATATAAGAAAATATGAATAAAACAAAAAAAAGTTTTTTTATGACAAAAGCACTCAAACAGGCCGCCCTTGCACTCAAATATAATGAAGTTCCGATCGGAGCCGTTGTTGTTGATGCAGATGGGGTTGTAATTGGACGAGGTTATAACAAAATTGAGACAAATAAAAGCCAACTTGGTCATGCCGAAGTTCGTGCTATCGCCCAAGCCTGTCGCAAGATCGACAGCTGGAGATTGATTGGTTGCGTGATCTATGTTACTCTTGAGCCTTGTTTAATGTGCCTAGGGCTTATCAAACTGAGCCGAATTAAGGGTGTAGTGTACGGTGCAAAGTCTCATTTATTTGGCGCATTTACATGCGATAGTGAAAATCTATCGTTTTACACGAAAGGCCTGTCTATTGAGGGTGGTGTTAAAGAACAAGAAAGCGTTGATCTTTTACAAGCATTTTTTAAACAAGTCAGAAAAATGAGAAGGGTAAAACCGTGAAGCAGAGAGTTGAAGTACTCACAAAAATCAAACAAGGACTGCTAACTCGAAAAGCTGAAATGACCGATCAGCTTACGCAGCACTCACATGAAAAAGTATCAGATGGGCAAGTTCAAGATAGCGGCGATGAAGCACTATCTCTTTCAATGGAAAAACTCCAAAATTCACTCCAAAAGAATGAAATTGATGAAATTCGCTTAATTGATGATGCACTCATTCGCCTTGATCGCGGAGAGTATGGACTATGTGTTGATTGTTCTGAGCCTATTTCTGACCGCCGACTTGAGAACTTTCCTTACGCCGCACGATGCATAGTTTGTCAAGAAGCTTTTGAGCAATAAAAAAAAGCCTCTCAACAGATTTAAAATTTTAGTTTAGACTTACAGAACTTGGCAATAGTAGGCCGGTGTAGCTCAGTGGTAGAGCAACTGATTCGTAATCAGTAGGTCGTCGGTTCAATTCCGCTCACCGGCTCCAGAGCCATAATAAATAGAATTATGATGAGGGTAGTTGCCCTTTTCAAGGCCCAAAAAACAGTATCTTTTGTATTAATTGATGCAAAAAGACCTTTTTTAAGACCTTTTTTTGACAAAAATCCTCATGTTCTGTAGGATTTTTGGTGAACATGTGGCATAACGTCAGTCGAGCTTTACGAATAAAACGAATTTTCAGGTTAGATAATCTATGAAAACACAAGCAAGTGCACTTAACCTCCACGGTGTTGGCCGCCGTAAAAAAGCTGTCGCCCGCGTCTGGGTTAAATCAGGATCAGGTAGCGTTGTTGTCAATGGCGAGAAGTACTCAGAGTACTTTGATACCGACTTCAACCGACATAAAGTCGTTCTTCCTCTCAAAATTTTGGGCTTGGAAAAAAACTTCGATATCACAGTAAATGTTAATGGTGGAGGCCTTGCTGGACAAGCCGATGCAATTAAACTTGGCATCTCTCGTGCATTGCTTCTTGGCGATGAAACAATCAAACCAACTCTTCGTCAAAACGGACTTCTTACTGTTGATGATCGCATCAAAGAACGTAAAAAATACGGTCAAAAAGGCGCTCGTCGCAAATTCCAATTCGTAAAACGATAAAATTCTTCTGGGCAGGCTTAAATGCCTGCCTTTTATTTTTAAAAAAAAGAGACTTTCATGTGCGGAATTGTTGCATATGTGGGTGGGAAACAATGCAAAGACTTTATTCTTGAAGGTCTTTCTCGACTTGAATATCGTGGTTACGATTCTGCTGGATTCATGTGCATCGATGCCAAAACACGTCGGCTTTCATGCGCTAAAGAAGCTGGTGGTGTTTCTCAACTCAAACGACTTGCTGAAAAAATTACCTTTAATGGATTTGTCGGAGTTGGTCACACGCGATGGGCTACGCACGGCGTTGTCAACGAAATAAATGCCCACCCTCACTTTAATTGTGAAAAAAATATAGGCGTTGTTCATAACGGTATTGTTGAACGTTACGACAGCATTAAAGAAAAACTTATTGCTTCTGGGCACCACTTTGAATCAACCACTGATACAGAAGTTGTTGCTCATTATTTCAGTGAATTAGTACGAACTCATAAAGATCTTAAAATTGTTATCCAGAAACTTGCACAAGAATTACACGGAGCATTTTCGTTTATTTTTGTTCTTGAAGAGTATCCAGATCAACTAGTTTTGATGAGAAGACGCTCACCGCTTGCAATAGGTATTGGTGATGGCGAAACGTTTGTTGCTTCAGATTTCTTAGCATTTTCAGATAAAACAGATTCTGTTGTGTTTATGCCTGACGAAAGTTTTGCTTTTGTCTCAAAAGATTTACTCCAAATTTTTGATTTCAATGGCAACTCAATTCCTGTTATTACGCAACACATCGATGCTAAATACAAAGAGATGAGTAAGCAAAACTTTGAACATTACATGCTCAAAGAAATTTATGAACAAAAGCGCGCAATTACCAGAACAATCTCGTTCTGTAAAGTTATTGGCAGCAGTGATAACGCGCCACGAACTCTTTCGGATCAATTTTCTGATAGAGAATACAATGATTGCATCTGGCGCCAGATTGGTCTTGCAAAGCATCACATTAAATCGCTTCGCTATCTTAACCTTGTTGCAGCAGGCACATCATGGCATGCGGCACGTATTGCTCAGTTCTTTTTTGAAACTATTTGCAAAATTCCAACTCGTGTTTATTTGGCATCCGAATTTCGTTACATGCCATTTTTTGCAGAAGATAACAGTATATTTGTCATGATTACACAATCAGGCGAAACGGCGGATACACTTGAAGCATTACGATTGGTTAACTCCTTTAATGTTCCAACAATTGCGCTGACCAATGTAGCATCGAGCACGATTGTGCGAGAAGCAACGGGCTTTATCCCTATGCAGGCAGGACCTGAAATTTCAGTTGCTTCAACTAAGGCTTTTTCAACCCAAGTTGCAACACTGTATTGGCTTGCTCATAAAATTGGGCTGGAACGGGGAACAATCACACTCCAAGAGATGCACCAAGCTGAAGAAGACCTCTTTGTTTGTGCCGAAGTTCTTGAGTCTGCAATTGATACCTATAAGCTTCAAATTACTCAAGAGCTTGCTCCAAAATATGCTCAGTACAATCGCTTCATCTTTTTGGGCAGACATATCAGCTACCCATTTGCAATGGAAGCAGCGCTTAAGCTTAAAGAAATTTCATACATCTTTTCGCAGTGCTATCCCGCAGGTGAACTCAAGCATGGACCGATTGCTTTGATTGATAATCAAACACCAACGGTTTTATTTTCAGTACTTGATGAATTAATCTACGGTAAAATCATCTCAAATGCTCAAGAAATTAAATCCCGAAACGGACATTTAATTATCTTTGCATTTGAAGGTCAAGATGAGCTTATTAAGCTTGCAGATTATGCATTTATTGTACCGCGAGTTACACCGCTCCTTGGACCGCTATCGATGACTGGGCTTATGCAATTCTTCATTTACCAAATTACGCGACAGCTTGATCGACCAATCGATAAGCCTCGAAATTTGGCTAAATCAGTAACCGTTGAATAATTTTAAAAAAGGCTCTCAAAAATTTGGGGGCCTTTTTTAATGCTCAACATCGCGTAGCAATAGCTCTTGAATTGTGACTTTCACAGATTGATCTTCTATTTTTTCGGCAATAATTTTAGGCGTATATCCACAGGTAGAAGGATAATCTGTATCTACTTGCGCTTCGTGCACAAGAAACTCAATACATGATATATTTTGGGCATAAAGAGCATGAACTAATAATGTTTCTGTTGATGTTTTTGTTTCTGTTTTATAAGACAGAGGGCTGTTGATAAGCCACTGATTTTTCTCAATAAATCGAGTCAATCTCTCAGAGTTAAAGATTTTTTCATGATATATTTGATAAAGAAGTTGATCTAATTCTAGCGAATCTTCATAACCCATTTTTTTACGAACTAAGCTATCGCTACACCAATGCAGTACTTCAAGCAACCCGTCTACTTCTTTGAAATTCTCCTTAAAAACAGCAAGGCGCTTGCGTACATAGATAAGAAGTTTATGATCGATAAGATTATTAAATAACGAGCTTGCAATAGAGGCACTTCGATGTGTGCTTTGAAGAAAAATACGTAATCGTTTATCCTCTGGTACTTTCAGCATTTTTTCGAGTATTGCAAAGATAAAATCATCAATATCACATCGCTCAAAACCGCACGGCACTTCTTCTAAAGCCAGTTCTCGTTCATTCTTTTTTATCTCTTCCCAGCCGCATAAAAGAAGCTGTACATTATAATCAGTAGTAAGCTCCGATGCTCGCTTCCCATCATAATTAACTGCTTCTGGATCTGCGCCCTGCCCAATCAAAAAATTAACCTCTGTATAAAGATTATGTTCGGCTGCTTTCATGAGGAGCGTTTGACCATCTAATGCATTTACTATTGAGCAATCTGCTCCACACTCAACAAGATATCCTGTTAACAAAGTTTTTTTACTCATAATTGCATCTTCAAGCACTGTTTTACCCAAATAGTTTGGCAAATTAATATCAGCTTTTCGCTCTAAAAACCATCTGATCCAACTCTCATATTGTGCAAAATTAGTATAAGTACAATCCAGGAATTTATATCTTAAAAACCAAATAAAAACTGAGTGACCAAGGCTATTTTGCCCATCAATCAAAGCTCCCTGTTCAATAAGCCACTGAGCCATAGCTTGTGTTCGAAGTCCCGTAGTAGCCATCAAGGGAGTATTAACACTCCCAGAATTATCTGTTGGGATATACGTAAAATAATTATTAGTTGGTGAGACAACAAAAAGAGGCATATTGATCAGCCAAGGGTTTTCATTAAAAAAAGCATGCCAAAGATGATCTTTAAATTGAGTCGTTATGCGCAGACCGTTGATCAGGAGTTTGAATTTTTTAATTTTATTCTGCTCGGCAAGCACAAGCATAATAACCCCCCACGTAAGTTCATATAAGCGGCTGAGCGTCTCTGCTTGAGTAAACTCACCTGCTCGTATGCGCTGGCAAATAAATTCAAAATATCGAGGATCATAAAGTTGCAGATAAATTTTTTTTATCTCAGGCTCTATTGAAGAAGCGTCGCTTAGCAGCTGATACGAGGTTGTCTTAATTATTTCTAAAAAGGTACAGACATTTGGTTCAATAGTCAGACTTTTTAAGAGCATTTTGAAAACATCAAATTTTTCTTTTGATTCAAGTACTCCGGTAATAAATAATTCAGCCTCTTGCTCAGATGGTAATGGTTCTGATAAGAAATTTGCTCGAATAAAATTCACCTCTTCTGGACTTACTTCTTCCATTCCCAAAATAACCGTCGGCAGTGCATTGAGCAAAAAAAATAATAATAAAAAATCAATAATTTTCTTCACAAAACATCCATATTTTTGTTTGATGGTACATAATTTTCTGCAAACCAATGAAGCGTTTCTATGAGTTTATTGCATCGATCTGCATCTGATATCCGAAATTTTATACGCTTACAAAGATATTCTAACACACCATCACTCTGAATCTTATCAAACAAATTGTGCATGCGATCGATACATCGATAAGCACTACTGGTTAACATAGAACGAAAGCGCAATTCCTCTGGTCGATCAGCCATAACACTCAATACACCATAAATAAAATCATCGATATCGTCACAACATAGGTTGTAGGGAATTGCTTCATGAGCGAGTTGTTCTTTTTCTTGCAACATAAGTTCCCACTGATACAAGATATCTTTCACACTATCTTGTGTGGCATAATCATATGCTTTACGCTCATCATTTCTTAATGATAAGTCAGCTTTACACTCCAAAAGAAATCGAACAAAACGATAGTTATTCCTATAAGCAGCAACCATTAATGCCGTTTTATTTTCACTATTTCGTTGGTCAACTCTTACTTCTTGATGCATGAGCCATTCTGTAAGAAATTCATTATTTTTTTGAACCGCAACGATAAGCGGAGTGTTGATAACTATATATTGATTCAATGTAACATAACTAAAATAATACTCTTGAGGCGATAATCCTCCATCAATCAATAAATACGGAAACATTGGCATATTGATAAATTTTTTATAGCAGGTAAAAAAATGCTTCCATTTCTTTGTATTAACTTTTCCATAAGAAAGATCTGCAATGAGATCTGTAAATAAATTAAGTCCATTATTTTGAGCAAGATCAAGCATGCACACACCCCATGACATACCGTAAAGATTCTTAAGACTGTACGCCTTATCTTGGATAGATTCTGAAGTGGTCAGTAGTTGTTGGAGACGACAAAAAACTTCTTGATCGTGAATTTGTAGATAGACTTTCTTAACCGCAGGATCATACGAACCAAAATTATGATTCTGAATATCTCGATATAAAAAACTCTGGTTACCCCAAAAATTACTACTTCTTGATGCAATTTGAGGGAGTATCATGCTGTTATTAACGCAAAAATTAAACTCTCGCAAAAGAAAAGATCGGAATGATTTTATTGATGCCTCATCTTTACACGTGGCATCAACGAACAATTGAGCTTCTAACTCTGTTACAGGATCAGAAGCCTTGTTCTTACATGGCAAGCACCAAAAAAAAGATCCAATATTACTCAACAAGCAGAGTACTATTATAATTTTCTTCATAAAGAGCTATTCCCAATAACCAGCCCATAACTTACGTCGATATACAAACATATCTGAAACAAAATAGGTTCTTCAACAAACGAAATTTCCAGTTCTTCTGAAAATAATCAAGAGCTCCACAATTACTTTCCCCTGTTTGAAAATCAGGCAAAGTTGAGCTTTTACAGCTTCTAATCTATGCTTAATAAACTTTAGCCTAGATTTTCTTACTCAAAACAAGGGTCTTTTATGTTTATTGTGCTTGGCTTTATTATTTACTTTACAGTCGTCTTTTTAATTGGTTATTTAGCTCATAAAAATCAAGCGCTCTCCTCAAGCCCGGAAAGTTCTTCTGGCTTTATTCTTGGAAACCGATCGGTTAATTATTGGCTAACAGCCCTTTCTGCTCAGGCAAGCGACATGAGTGATTGGTTGTTTATGGCACTCCCTGCTATGATCTTTACAGGAGGTCTTTTTAATGCCTGGGTTGCCATTGGTCTTGTGAGCGGTATGTTTGCAAGCTGGCACTTTATTGCCCCTAAGCTTCGAACTATCACTGAGCAACTTAACTGCTTTACGCTTTCTAGTTACTTCGAAAAAAGATTTAACGACCAATCAGGAATACTCCGAACATTAAGCGCCCTCATGACGCTCTTTTTCTTTATTGTCTATATTTGCGCAGGGCTGACCGGTATAGGCTTGCTTGTCGAATCTGCTCTGAATATAAATTACGCATATGGTGTTATTGGTGCAAGTATCATGGTTGCAATTTATACCATTGTAGGGGGCTTTGTTGCCGTTGCATGGTTTGATGCATTTCAAGCAATTTTTTTACTTTGCGCTCTATTTTTAACCGCATCAAGTGCTTTAATTATTGTTGGAGGCTGGCCAATGCTCCCGATTGCAGCTGCAACTCAAGGAGTTTCGCTCAGTTTGCTCTCAGATTACTCATGGACCACACTCCTCAATGCTCTTTTTATTGGACTCAGCTGGGGACTTGGCTATTTTGGTGTACCTCATGTTCTTACTAAATTTATGGCCATTAACGATGTACGAGAAATGCATAAGGCTAAGTACATTGGCATCGCTTGGCAAATTATGGCACTCAGTGTTGCGGTAAGTATTGGCGTTATTGGTATGGCATATTTTTCGCAGGGAATAATCAATCCTGAGCTTATTTTTATCCGCATGGTTGTTGATATGTTTTCACCACTTGCTGCAGGACTCATTTTATGCGCTATTGTGGGCGCTACACTTGCAACCGTTGAAGCGCAAGTCATTGTCGTTGCCTCAGTTTTTACCGAAGATTTTTACCATCAGACACTCAAAAATCCTACCAAAAAAGCACTTGAATGGGCATTTCGTACCTGCATCTTTTTTGTTACCATTGCAGCATGCTGCCTAGCTCTTCTCAAATTACATTCTATCCAACAACTTGTTGGATATGCCTGGATGGGACTTGGAAGCTCTTTTGGCCCAGTAGTTCTCCTTTCACTCTACAGCAAAAGTATCAACCGCTACGGTGCTTGTGCTGGCATTTTAGGAGGTGGTATTATTGCTGCGCTGTGGGAAAATTACCTCAAATCATTAATCACTATTTCAGGACTTTCTATTCCCGCACTGATTCCTGGCTTTGCAATAAGCGTTGTATTAATTTATGGAGTATCATTTCTGACCAAAGATTCAAACTAAATTTATAATCGCACATTACATTTGACAGGCTACCAAAAAGGGCCTACCATCATGCCGTCAAAATTTTCGCTTTATATTTTGTGAAAGGGTTATGATGATGTTTAGATTTATCAAAACTTCGGCGTTCTGCTTGCTCAGTTTTTCTTCTGTTCATGCTATGCAAAGTAACTTTGCAAAATTACCAAATAATATAATTGTTGCACGCGCAAACAACAAAAAACTTGCACAGTATGCACATATATTTTCTTGTTTTAGTAACAACAGTACAGTTATTGCTGAATCTCATATTCGCGAATTAATACAGCGCGGTGATTTTGATCCTAATACTATCGATGACACCAAAGACACGCTTCTTTTGGTTGCCATTGCAAAGTCTGGGGATTTTGCAGGCAAAGAATTTGAAGAATCTGAGAGTGAACAAGTGACCTCCGCAAGAAATATTATCATGCTTCTAACGCATCCAAACTTAGGAACAGAATTACGCTTCTCCGGCGCACACCCAGGACAAACTCCGTTGCACCGTGCGGCAGCACAAAACCTTGTTCCGGTTGTTCGTCAATTGCTTGACTCTGGAGCACCGGTTCACATCATCGACCAGGCGGGGAGAACTCCACTACACCCTGCCGCACAAAATGCGTGCCCTGAAATTGTACAAATGTTGGTAAAGGCATTGGAAAAATATGATATGATTATCGCCGTGTTATGCCATAAAGACAACTATGGTCGCTCGGTTATAACATTTGCAAAGCTTAATAAGCTTTATAAACAAGAGGTTTTAGGGTATCTGACCAACTTTATGCTCACTCATGAAAACGAAGGATTTGCTCAGTTAAGGGAAGAAGCAATCCTGTCTTAGCAATAATAACTTATCTTGCTTCATCAAATAAATTAACCAATTCTCAAAAAGACAGAAAATCGCCCTTGTTGCAGCCTCGATTTCCTGTCTTTTTTTTACTTTTCTTAACTTACCCCCATCTCAAATAGTGCAAAATTGAAACTATAAAAATATTACCAAAGAATCTTTTTTCAGTTTGTTTAATTAAATCATTTACAAAATGAATATATTTTATGTAGGATAAAACTGCAGGGAATAATCACCTTGATAATCCCTCAGGAAGTTGATTTATTCCTATAAAACAAAAGGAGACACACATGTCATATTTTTCAAAAAAAATACTCGTTCTTATCGTAGCAGGTTTATTATGTTCACAAGTAAATGCCTACACGCCCACTAGTAAGGAAGAGAAGCTCCTACTGCTTGCATCGGTTGCAGATGGAAAATCCGATATCAAACGTATGAGGAAACTTCTTAATAAAGGGACAAATATTGAGGTGCGAGCAGCACATGGGGATACTCCCCTTTTGCATGCAATTGAAAATGGCAAACTATCAGTTGTAGAATTACTGCTCAATCATGGAGCAAAAGTGAATTACACGAATGGTGCTCATGACCAATCGCCGTTGCAACGGGCTGTTGCAAAAGCTATAGAGCATAGCGATGACGAATCAAAGCGTATAGACTTCACCAAAATTGTTGTACTCTTGCTCAATAAAAATGCCGACCCTGACCTTGCTGATAACCATGGAAGAAGTGCTCGCAGTCTTGCTCAAAAGCAAAATATCAGAAAAGAATTAAAAGATTTATTGGAAGTTAAGTAGAGACTTTCTAGGCAGGTTCAAAAGGGGTGTTTTTGGCCGAAGCGTAGAATCTACGCCCGATTTTTATTTATCTTCAGGAAAGAGGTTCAGTAATTCATAGACCGATTGAAAAGCAATTACCCTACACGAGCTTTTGATTCCAGTCTGAGCCCGTGCAATAAATATTGTATCTATTCCAAATTTTTCAGCTTCTTTGATACACATGCCTACTTGATTGGCCGGCTTAATTTGCCCGGTAAGACTGATTTCTGCAAGGGCAAGTGATTTGGGTGGAAGCGGTTTTTGGAAGTAGCTTGAAAGGAGCGCAAGTGCTATACCAAGATCTGAAGAACTTTCTTTGATTTTAAAACCACCGCTCACTTTGAAGAAAATGTCCTGCATACTAAATTTAATGTACAAATATTTCTCAAGAATTGCAGCAATAAGAACAATACGCTTGGGATCCATACCGGTTACTACACGTTGAGGCATACCGAATTTTGATTGAATCGTCAGCGCTTGCAGCTCGAGCAACAAGGGCCGAGAGCCTTCAATACTGCAAACAAGTGCTGCACCCGGAACTTGCGATGCCTCTCCCAGGAGATGCTGGTTGATGTTGGCAATCTCTTCAAGCCCTTCTTCACGCATTTCAAAAAAACCAACTTCATTAATCGTTCCAAAACGGTTTTTTACTGAACGTAAAATACGTGACTGCCAACGATCTTCGCCCTGCAGATAAAAAACTGCATCAACCATATGCTCAAGCACTTTAGGGCCAGCCATCTGCCCCTCTTTAGTAATATGGCCGGTAATAAGTACCGCAATGTTATTTTCTTTTGCAAGACGCATAAGAATAAATCCCGCCTCACGTAACTGCGCAATCGTGCCGGGAATAGCATGTGAATCTGGTGACAGGTGACAGTTTTGAATTGAATCAAGAATAATCAATGCAGGCTTATGTGCTTTTGCTGTAGAAACAATACCTTCAAGATATGACTGATCTGAAAATCGTAAATGAGAAGCAGTCACTTCAAGGCGATTTGCTCGATTTTTAACCTGTTGCAAAGACTCTTCAGATGAAAAATAAACAACTTCATATTCTTGAGCAAGGCGATCTGCAACCTGCAATAAGAGCGTAGATTTTCCAATGCCCGGGTCGCCCGTCAGAATAATAAATGATCCTGGAAGAACTCCGCCACCAAGCACACGGTCCCATTCTTTAATGCCCGACTGCATGCGCTCTTGAGCTTGAATATTAATATCATCAAGTTGAAAAAGCTCGGCTGCCGGCATGTTTGTTGTACCGCTGCCACCAAAGCTTTTCTTTGCAAAAGCATCAAAGGTAGGAGTTTGCTCAATAAAACTGTTCCACTCACTGCAAGCGGGGCAACAACCTACCCATTTAGCGCTTTGCAATGCACAATTAGTACATTCAAACGAAATTTTTTGCTTTGCCACAGTTTATTCAACCAATGTTGTTGTGTTTTTTTTCTGTACAAGGGGAGGAATAGAGACACCAAGCTGCGCTGAACAATCAATTTGAAAGCAACTACGACAACGTGCTTCATAAAGCTCTTCTGCGCCAACTAAAATAATCGGATCAGAGTAACGAGCTGGCTTTCCATCAATCAGCCTTTGTGTTTGATGAGCATCTTGACCACACTGAACACAAATTGCCTTGAATTTTACAACTTCATCAGCAATTGACATAAGAATCGGCATGATCCCAAAAGGCTCGCCACGAAAATCAAGATCAAGACCAGCAACAACTACGCGCTTTCCAGCGTCGATTAATTTGCAGATAATATCAATGATTTCTGTTGTAAAAAATTGGATTTCATCGATACCAATAACATCAACATTTTTATGAGCAAGTTCAAGAATTTTATCAATTGAAACCGCATTCTCACCAACCGAAAATGCAAAGCGCTCACGGCCTTCATGTGATACGATACACGTTGGAGCTTTGTTGTTTCGTTTGTCGATATGATGTTTGATAGTAACAACTTGCTGCTTTGCATATTCTGCTCGTCTGAGACGCCTCATCAACTCTTCAGTCTTTCCTGAAAACATCGATCCACAAACAACTTCTAATCTTCCTTTTTGAGGAAATACACTGGACTCAAACTTCATAGCAGCTCCTCACCGTAACAAAATAAAATCAAAACCGCTCTTAGTATATCAAGGTTATCAAGCGATAAAAGAAGGAGCTGAAAAAACTATTCATCATCAAAGTCACTATCGTCTGCATCAGGCTCACCACCACCAAAAAGACCTCCAAACCAACGACGACCTCCTGCAGGAGGTTGAGGCGGTTGTTGCTGATCACCTGGCACTGCTACAACAGGCACTGGCGGCTGAGGGGCATTTCCAAAAATGGTTCTTCCAACATATCCAGCACGAGCTTCATTAATAAGCTGATCTAACCGCGCAATTGCCGGAGTAAGTGCTTGAGCAACAATAATTTGAACATCTGGATTTGGTCCTTCTGGAACAATCACAGGAGCATCTGGGTTTAAATTCGGTTCAGCACCAGGCACAACGGGAAGAGGTTGTGGTGCGTTATGTGCAGCCGCACGAAGAGCTCCACGTACAGCTCGCTCTGTTGCTTGATCTGCATACATTGGACCATTAGTTCTAAGATCATTAATTGCAGTTCGCAGGTCATTAGTTGCAGTATTAACTTGTGCTTCCATTCGATCAGCGCGTGCGTTAATGTGCCAAACTTTTTCAAAACCTTCAGCAATTTTTTCTGTAAGTCCATCAATTGCCTTAGTAAAGAAGTCGTTAGCCCATACACCCGCCTGATCGGCACCTTTAGATACAAGATCCCAACGGTAAAGGGAAAAGCCAATTATAGCAATGACAATGGTCGTAATAATTAAATTTCTAAAAATTTTAGATTCAACAAGTGTTTCTCGTACGCCAAATTTTTCAAGCCCAAAAATAAATACTCGAATAAATTCTTCATCAATTTTTTCTTTACCCAAACCATTGTTAATGCGCAACATCTCTTGTTTAATTTTTTCAAGAGTATACAAAACTGATTCTTTTTTTTGAGCATAGGGAACCGATGTTTTATTAACAACAAACAAGGTCAAAACTGCTTTTGTAATAGCATTCCCAAATGGATAATCTGTGCCTATTGCAACATTAAAAATTTTATACTTACTTAATTCATGAAAAGAACCCAAAAGAGAATCTTTATAGTTTTCGTCTTTCGTATTCAAGCTTGATAGAGTTGTATGAAACTCTAAATGATATAAGCGATTAATTTTACGCAACAAAAACCGACTATCTCGATCATTTTTTTTCTCGAGCCAAGAAATTAAACTAAGTAAAATAGTACCCTGCATAACAGGGTCATCATTAAGATTAGTTGATATAATTAAATTATTAGAATAAGGAGAGCTTGGATTGTTCACATCGTCAAAAAAATGACTTTTAACGAGCTCATAGTAAACATCTTCAAACGAGCTGCGAGCTTGTTCTACCTTTTTTTGAAAATCATAAAGAGGTGGCAATGTGCCTCGCG
Organism: Candidatus Dependentiae bacterium; assembly: GCA_018266175.1. Lineage (NCBI taxonomy): Bacteria > Candidatus Babelota bacterium. The sequence continues at coordinate 302,186 of JAFEAY010000021.1, read as the reverse complement.
ATTCACATTGACCAATCAATATAAAGAATCCAAAAAATAATCCGAACATTCTATAGAGAACTACTCTCATATCCCACCCAATTTTTTTTTGCATTCCGTAGTCCATAGATCTCACGTTTCAACTAAATAATTGTAGCGAGCATTAAATGCTCAAGTAAATAGTCTTAAGAATCAGTATTTCAACAGTAGTCAAAGTTTAGACAAGGCTTGAAGAATGTCAAAAAGTAGCCTGTCAACCCTGATAATTCAACCTTAAAATAAAGTGTTTCATGGTTAAATTCTCAATTTGAATTTTAAAAAATAGCAAATTAATGCATAATTGATACCAATGTGCATTATTGATATTCTTTTCTTGAAATTAAGTTCCAACCCCATAAAAATAATTATCCCATATGAAGCGCAATCTGCCAACTGCAGGCGCTGCAGGGGCTTCTTGCAAGTTAAGATCTAAATCAGAGGGCCTTACCCCTAATCCCTTTAAAGCGAATCGAGCAAGTGCTCGTTTCATTCTTGATGGCACTTCAGCCTGAATTATAGGCTGCTCCGGTAGAGGTATGTAGGCAGGCGCCGGTTGATTTAGTCCAGCCTGAGCTTGTACTAATGCTAACGCAGCCTGAGCTTGTGCCAATTCTAATGCAGCATGTTGTCCAGGTTGATCCTCATTGCCTTGTTCATTTAATGCAGCCTGGGCTTGTGCGACTGTTAAGGCAGCTTGAGCGAGAGCTAGCTCTAACGCAGCCTGCTCTCGGATTCCCTGCTCGTGGAAACGCTGGCGAGCTGCGGCTATATATTGAGGCGTACTCACAACATCGCCCAAAACCCCTCCCTCTAAAGAAATCGCAAGAGCATCCATCATACTTTCTCCAGCCCTTCGCGATAAATCTGCAACTCCTTGAGGAGATAGTTGTGCTTCTATTCTGTTGACACGCGCATTAATGTGCCACACTTCTTCAAAGCCTTCAGCCATTTTCTTTGTAAGCCCATTAATTGCTTGTGTAAAAAAATAGTTTGCCCACTCACCAGCTTTATGAGACCCTTTAGCAACTAAATCCCAACGGTAAAAGCAAAAACCAATTACAGTAATGGTAATGGTAGTTATAATTAAATTTCTAAATATTTTAGATTCAACAAGCGTTTGACGTACCCCAAATTTTTCAAGCCCAAAAATAAAGGCATGAATAACTTCTTCATCAATGCTTTCTTTACCCAAATTATTATTAATGTATAGTATTTCCTGTTTAATTTTTTGAAGAATATAGAGAACTGATTCTTTTTTTTCCGAATAGGGAATTGAAGTTTTATTAAGAACCAATAATGTTAAAACAGATTTTGTAATAGCAGTTCTAAAAGGATAATCAGAGCCTATTGCAACATTAAAAATTTTATATTTACCTAATGTATGAAATGAATCCATAAGGGAATCTGGCAAGCTTTCATCCTTAGGATTTAAGCTTGCCAGATTTCTATGAAACTCTAAATAATAAAGGCGATTAATTTTACGTAATAAAAAACGACTATCTCGATCATTTTTTTTCTCAAGCCAGGAAATTAAACGTAATAAAATAGTACCCTGCATAACAGGGTCATCATTAAGATTAGTTGAAATAATTAAATTATTAGAATAAGGAGAACTTGGATTATTCACATCATCAAAGAAGTGACTTTTTACCAGCTCATAATAAACGTCTTCAAACGAACTACGAGCATGCTCTACTTTTTTTTGAAATTTATAAAGAGATGGTAATGCATCTCGGGACTTACATTGACTAACTAATGAAAAAAGAAAAAAAAAGAGTATCCAAACCTTACTAAAAACTACGCTCATATCTAAGCCAAAATATCTTTGCAATCTGTAGTGCATAAATCTCATTTTTTAATTAAATGATTGAAGTGAGTACCAAATAATCAAGTAAATGGTCCTAAGAATCAGTATTTTAACGATAGTCAAAGTTTAGCCAAGACAAAGAAAGTGTCAAATAGGGAATTGTTGTAATTATATTATTATGAGAATAATAAATAAATGTGCGCCTATTTTTCAATCTGAATATAAAAAATGGACGCACATGAGAGTAATTATTTTGAAATTGTAGCTTGAATAAATCCACTCAGTCCACGGATTTGAGCGTATTCATGAGCTCGTACAAGATCTTCTGGAGTATCAATACCGATTACTTCTTGATCTGTTTTATGCATTTTAATGCGTAAGCCATGATAAAGAAATCTCAACTGCTCAAGTTTCTCAGCTTCTTCAAGGGCACAAGCTTCGGCGAGCGCTATTTTTTTCAGAGCATCGGTCGTATAAGCATAGAGCCCAACATGCTTGTAGTGAATTTGCTGTTTTATAATTACTTCTAAATCTTGCTCATCGCGCACAGCAGGAATCATGCTTCGAGAAAAATAAAGTGCATATCCATTATGATCGGATACAACTTTTGCAAACTTAGGACTTGTTAATTCTTGTGCAGTAATAATTTGTTTTTTAAGTGTCCAAACATCAGCATCATTTGAGCCACTTGACTGTAATAACTGCTCGATCATTGATTGCGTAATAAAAGGCTCATCTCCTTGCCAATTTACCCAAATGTCGGCTGATAAAATATTGCGTTGCATAATTTCAATAATACGATCAGTACCAGATTGACAATCTTTTGAGGTCATTGTCCATTGTCCGCCAAATGTATCAATCACATCGGCAAGCTCTTGATCATCGATTGCAAAAATTACTTCATCAAAAAGTGAAACTTTTTTTGCTGCATTCCATACCCACTCTAAAAGGGGGCGATCATGCAATGTTGATAGCAATTTTTTAGGATACCGTGTTGCCTGCAAACGAGCAGGTATTACACAAACAATTTTTTTTGAAGCCATTTTTTTTTCTAACACAATAAAACTCCTGAACAAAATAACAATTCGCTGTTCAACAATTTTATTTTAGTGATATTATCAAAAAACAAAAATTATTTTTATTGAACAGCTTATCCTACTTTAATTTCTTTACGTAGAAAGAACGTCATGTCAGAAGAATATCTTTTACTCAAAAAATCTCCGGAGCTTCACGGTCAAGCAGCCATTGTTGGTGCAAAAAATGCCGTCTTGGGGATTATTGCTTCACTCATTCTGACTCAAGGAACATCTCATCTTAAAAATGTTCCAGACTCTGCAGATGTTCATCAAATGATTAACCTGCTTAGATCATTGGGAGCTCTTGTAAACTTTAACACTCAAAGTAAAGAACTCACGGTTGATACATCAACACTCAACTGTTTTGAAGTTTCTCCTGATATTATGAATAAAATGCGTGCATCGATACTCGTTTTAGGACCGTTGCTTGCACGTTTTGGCAAAGCACGCGTAGCATATCCAGGAGGTTGTGTCCTTGGAGCTCGCCCTATTAACTACCACCTGATTGGTCTAAAAAAATTGGGTGTGGTCATTGAAAGTCAAGGTCATTTTTTGTACGCAAAACTATCATCGCACCAAAGCAGTGATCATGCCAGAATTGTTCTTGAATATCCAAGCGTTGGAGCTACCGAAAATATTATGATGCTTGCCGTTGCATTGCCTGGACAAACGACGATTATTAATGCTGCAACAGAACCAGAAGTTCTTGATATGATTGATGTACTTAATAAAATGGGTGCAAAAATTAGCGTACTTGGAAATGGAACGCTCCATATTCAAGGCGTTAGCAAGCTCAATCCAATAGATCATCATGTTATTCCAGATCGCCTTGAAGCCGGCGCACTTTTACTGGCTGCAAGCATTACTGGCGGCCAGATTCATCTTCCCGATGCGCGTCCAGATCATATGGATATGTTTTTGGCAAAACTTGAAGAAATGGGACATCAAGTAATTACGCAATTCAATAATCCTGATCCAACCTGGAAAGGAATTACATTAATTGCAACAAAATCTCCACGCGCTGTAAGTTTTAAAACAGCTCCCTATCCAGGATTTCCAACCGATCTACAAGCTCCCATGATGGCAGCTTTGTGTTTGGCAAATGGAACCAGTATTGTTGAAGAAACTGTTTTTGAAAATCGCCTTATTCATGCACAAGAACTACGCAAAATGGGGGCACAAATTTCTGTAAATGGAACAACCGCGGTAATACACGGAGTCGATGCACTCTATGGTTGTGAAGTTATTGCAAATGATATTCGAGCATCATGCAGTCTTGTCATGGCTGGTCTGCAGGCTGCTGGACAAACCAAAGTCACCGGTATTCACCACTGGCAACGTGGCTATGATAACCTAGAAGAAAAACTTCGAATTTTAGGTGCTCAAATTGAGCTACGATCTGCCTGAGCTGTATACCATAAATAGATAACCAAGCACACTATACGTCAGCAGCTTATCTCCCCGGTAAGCTTGCTGAAAGTTCTGCAACTTCTTTTGTAATAAGCGCCTGACGTAGTTTATTAAATTGAATGGTCAGCCGCTCAAGAATCTTATCAGCATTGGTATACGAACCATCCATTGCTACAAAACGAGCAGCTTGCTCTGCAATAAGAGCCTGAAAGAGAGTGTTTACCAGAGTGGTACGCACATATAAATGAGCAAGATATTTTGCGATATCATCACGATCTTGCTCTAAAATAATCTCTTGATCGTCGATAAGATCAGTTTGCTTGTTGATACTTTCAGAATCATGCGAATCACCCTCATAATTATCAAGACAAGCAGGAGTAAGAGTTGTTTTAAGAGGTCGTTGCATAAAAAATGATTTTAATTCGTTACTCAGAATAGTTACTGAAGAATATGGCTGATCTGTATTTAAAATTTTTTCCATTAAGTCATCGGTAATCGTTGCTAGATTATGCGATGTAAGCTCATGGTAAAAACAAATTAATTCACCAATCTTAGCCTCTTTTGCAAATTTAACCGCCTTTTGGCCAATAGCAATAAGCTTGAGTTTTTGATGCGGCTCAACAAACATAGATTTTTTTGCATAACGAAAAAGATTTGAATTAAGGCTACCACAAAGCCCTTTTGACGTGCCAATAATCAGAAAAAGAGGATTTTGATCAAGAACATCATTAGGAAATAAAAAAGGATCATTCCAATGAGCTCCCTGAGTAAACCGTAAGAAAAGAGATCGAACGCTACTCATATAGGTATTCATTGGAACACGCTGTTTTTCAAGTTTAGCATAAAGCGACATCGATACGAGTCGAACAGCATGTGTAATTTTTTTTGTTGTTTGGACCGATTTAATCTGCTGTTTTAATTGGGCTAGTTGAGACACGTTTATTCCTTGTCAAAAAGATCGGCATGCAGTTGTTCGGCACTTATTAACATACGAAAAAATCATTTTTTTTACAATGAGTGAACTAAAGAGATAGGCTATAGTAAGGGGCAACACTTTAAACCTCAACCATTTTTTAGGAAAAAACCACTTATGATTGTTGTTATTGACGGTTATAATATGCTTAGACAAATATTTCCAGGTGATAAAGGTAAACTTGACCCACAAAGAAAGTACCTCATCCAACAACTTGCACACTATAAAAATTATAAAAAAAACGAAATCTCCGACCTCATTATTGTTTTTGATGCAGGACCACTCCATCATGCAACCCGAGAAGTACACAAAGGAGTTGTTGTGATGTTTTCAGGTCAGCAAAGCAATGCTGACGAATGGATCATAAATTATGCAAAAAAAAACAAAAATCGAGAAGTTATTGTTGTTACTAAAGATCGAGGCCTTATTCAAGAATGTAGTAAATACCATGCAGAATCGATTGATGGATCAAGTTTTTATCAACTTGTTTACAATGCAATAGCCGAGCAATCGAATAATACCAATACGCTTCTCTATGACGAAAAAATCAAAAAATTTGAACCCATTCAAAGTCTTTATGACGAAGAATTCTCTGAAGCTGAGACTCAAACCAATAAACAGGCTCTTGATTTTTTAATGCAGCAAGCAAGCGTTTTTACTCCAAAAAAAGATCCTATTGTAGAGCAAAATACTCCTCGTAGCAGGAAGGGAGCTGCTCAATCTCTATCTAAAAAAGAAAAAAAGATTTATGCTAAACTCAAGAAACTTTGATAATAACATCGATCTATTAGGCCTTATGGATATTATTTTTAATCAAGAAAATATTCCCGCGATTGTAAAAAAAGAAATCATCCCCCTCCTTGCTTATAAAAATATTTTCACCTTGCATGGCCCTATGGGAGCTGGAAAAACAACATTGGTCAAAGAAATTTTACAACAATCTGGCGTTACCCAGACCGTTGTAAGTCCCACTTTTGGGTATGTTAATACCTATCATGGATCTCATAATCGAATATTTTATCACTTTGATCTTTATCGGCTTTCATCAATTGATGAATTTATTGGAGCTGGATTTGATGAATATTTCTCACAAAAAAATTCTTTTATTATTATCGAATGGCCCGATCTGATCGATTCATTGCTTGCTACCTCTGAACTAATTAAAAGAACTCAATCTATCAAATTATCATATGATCCAAACGATTTTTCTTGTAGAATAATCAGAATCTAATAGCACATATTGAACTTTTTTTTAAAAAAAAGTTGAAATCTTTTATAAAAAATCTATCCTTAATGTCATTGCAAAGAATAGTTGATTCTTAATGCTTAATGGGGAGGTTCCCGAGCGGTCAAAGGGGACGGACTGTAAATCCGTTGGCTCAGCCTTCACAGGTTCGAATCCTGTTCTCCCCACCATTTTCTTAAAATAATTGTTTTTAAGAAAAAAATTACTTGTTAATTGGCACTTAATAAAAACTTTTGTATAATACAAAAAGTGCTCTTTCTACAGGTAAAAGCTCCGCGGGAATAGCTCAATTGGCTAGAGCGACAGCCTTCCAAGCTGTAGGTTGCGGGTTCGAGCCCCGTTTCCCGCTCCAAGAGACATAAGCTGGCATAGCTCAGTTGGTAGAGCAGCTGATTTGTAATCAGCAGGTCGCTGGTTCGAGTCCAGTTGCCAGCTCCAGAACCTAGACAAGTGCTTAAACACCCTTGATGACCGCATACACGCCCTAAGTGAGCGATGAAAAACTTTAAAAGCAAACAAGTGGATAATCCACACGAATAGAATTTGAAATAAAAGAGAAAGCCCACGTAGCTCAGTTGGTAGAGCACTTCCTTGGTAAGGGAGAGGTCACCGGTTCAAGCCCGGTCGCGGGCTCCAGTTTCAATTGATTAATGGTTTAACGAGTACTGAAAGTTTGATTATGGCTAAAAATCGCGTTATCATGCACTTAGAGTGCGCTGGATGTGGCTTGAGAAATTACAGCATGCGTGTATCAAAAAAGCGTTCATTTGGAAAGCTTGCATTGAATAAGTATTGCGCCAAATGCCGAAAACATTCTGTGCATAAAGAAACAAAATAAAAAAAGGGTTGGGTCAGTAGCTCCAATGGTAGAGCAGCGGACTCCAAATCCGCGTGTTGGGGGTTCGAATCCCTCCTGGCCTGCCAAAACCCAAAATTGAAGGAAAGTTGGCTTATGAGCAATGTTACTTCATTTTTCAGTCGTATCACTTCATTTTCAAGTGAAGTGGTAGCCGAAATAAAAAAGACAACGTGGCCAAGTCGAGATGAACTAACAGGGTCCATGGTAATTGTTTGCACGGTGGTTGTTATTTTTTCAGCTATTCTTGGAACAATGGACAGTTCGTTTAGTTATTTTATCAGACAACTAATTGGCTAGATAATAATTGATTAACAATATGAAAAGGCGCGCGGTTAAGCAATGAAACGTTGGTATGTGGCACAAGTATTTACAGGATTTGAAGATATTGTAAAAACTGACCTCGAAAAACGATTCGAGGAAGAAGGTCTTCAAGATTTGTTCGGGGAAATATTAATTCCAACTGGCGAGGTTGCTTCTTTCTTTTCTGAACTAAAAAACAAAAAAGAAAAAATCTTTCCTGGGTACCTTCTCATTAATATGGACATGAATGGAGAAACTTTTCGACTTGTTTCTTCAAATCAACGTGTTACACGTTTTTTAGGTGGTGAGAGCCCAGCTCCACTATCAGACCGAGAAGTTGAGCGAATCTTCTCTCAAATGTCTGGTAAACTTTCAGCTTTAAGCGAGAAAACATCGTTTATTGTTGGCAATGAAGTTCAAATTTCAAGCGGCCCTTTTTCTGGTTTTGTTGGTATCATTGATAAGGTTGATGAAGACCGAGAAAGACTTACTCTTATGGTAAGTATTTTTGGTAGATTAACCCCCGTTGAGTTAGGTTTCGATCAAGTTAAAAAGTAATCGTGTATAGGTAATGTCATGTCGAAAAAAATTAAAGCTCAGGTAAAACTGCAATTGCCTGGTGGTGGCGCAACACCAGCTCCTCCAGTAGGTTCCACATTAGGTCAACACGGCGTGAACCTCATGGACTTTTGCAAAAAATTCAATGCTGCTTCAGCAAATCGCAAAGGCGAAACTGTTCCGGTTCAAATTGTGATCTATCAAGACAAAACATTTGATTTTGTTCTAAAGACACCTCCAGTTTCGGAATTGCTTCGCAAAAAAGCTAACATAAGCAAAGGGGCTAAAAATCCTGGCAAAGAGCGAGTTAGCACTCTTAAGTGGAAAGATGTTGAAGATATCGCAAAAATCAAACTACCTGATTTAAGCGCCTTTGATCTTGAAGCTGCTAAGAAAGTAATTGCAGGAAGTGCTCGTAGTATGGGTATTGCAATCGTTGAATAAACGATTGAAACATGGTTTAGATGAATTGGATACTCAATGAGTAATATTGGAAAAAAACACAGACAAGTAAAAGAAAAATTAGCCTCTGCAGCAATTTCTTCAAATAAAGACGCCCTTGACTTTGTTATAAAAAATGCACATGTGAAATTTGATGAGTCTGTGGATGTAAGCGTTACCCTCGGAATTGATCCTACAAAGGGTGAGCAAACTGTTCGTGGCTCAGTACTTCTTCCTCATGGTACCGGAAACCAGGTTCGCGTTCTCGTGTTTGCTAAAGGTGAATACGCTGATGCTGCAACGAGTGCTGGTGCTGACTTTGTTGGTTCTGATGATTTAATTGAAAAAATTGAAGGTGGCTGGGTTGATTTTGATGCAGCAGTTGCTACTCCAGACCTTATGGGTCCTGTAGGAAAAGTTGCAAAAATTCTTGGGCCTCGAGGTTTGTTGCCTAATAAAAAAGTAGGCACTGTAACCTTCGACATAGCAAGTATTGTTTCAGATCTCAAAAAAGGTCGTGTTACTTTCAGAAATGATAAAGGTGGCATCCTGCATGCTCCATTTGGAAAAGTATCATTTGGAATACCAAAACTTCTTGAAAATCTTGTAGCCCTTATTAAAGCGGTTCAAAGCAGCAAGCCTGGGACATCAAAAGGCAAGTTTGTCAGGAAGATTTCTATTTCTTCAACCATGGGAGTTGGCGTCACCATCAACTCTGATGAGATTTTATAAGCAGTTTTTAAAAGGGTTTTGTTATGAATCGTCAACAAAAAGAATCAGCTCTTTCTGACTTTAAAAAACTGTTTTCAGAATCTGAAGCGGCGTTTTTAGTGCAATATAAAGGGCTAAACGTAGCAGCTCTTAGAGATTTTCGAAAAAATCTGAGAGAAAATAAGGCTGTTTTTAAAGTCACCAAAACAACATTAATGAAGCTTGCCGCACGTGATGTTGAAGGTGCTAATGATTTTAGTCAAGACTTTTCCAATCAAGTTGGAATAGTATTTGCACAAGGCGACGTTTCCGCACTTGCAAAAAATCTTATTAAGTTTTCAAAAGACAACGGATTACTGCAAGTGGTTTCAGGTTTTTTTGAAGCAAAAAAACTTGCACTTGGAGATGTTGTATTTCTTGCATCACTTCCTTCTCGAGAAGTCTTACTTGCGCAAGTTGTTGGAACAATACAAGCTCCAATTTCAAGCTTTGTTCGCTTGCTTAACTTGCTTATTGTTCGATTACTTTATGTATTGAAGCGCATCGAAGAACAAAAGCAATTGAGTGCTTAGTAAGTAATAGATTTCGTGGGGGATTTTACGAATCTGTTTTTAGGTTGTCAGAGTAATTAAGATTGTTCGTTTACTGTTTGTTATAGGGAGTTATCCATGTCATCAAAGATGATTGAAGAAATCAGCAAAATGTCCGTTAAAGATCTCGCTGATTTGGTGAAAGCTTTGGAAGAAGCATTTGGCGTTTCTGCAGCTGCACCAGTTGCTGCAATGCCAGTAGCTGCAGCCGGCGCTGCTGCACCAGCAGAAGAGAAGTCTGAATTCAAAGTAACGCTTACAGACGCTGGAGCTAACAAGCTCAACGTTATTAAAGCACTTCGAGGTGTAACAACACTATCTCTTGGCGCTGCTAAAGAAGCTGCTGACAATACTCCGTTTGTTGTCGCAGAAGCATCTCCAAAAGAAGAAGCTCAAAAAATCAAAAAAACACTTGAAGAAGCTGGCGCCAAAGTAGAATTAAGCTAAATTTAATTCTACGTGCTTGGAATAAAGTTTTGGGACCGTCTTAAAGGAAAAATAATGCCTTTTAAGACGGGTCCCCTTTATTTTCTCTTATGAAAATAATTATGTTTGCAGTGTGATGTCTTGTTGCGTTTACGATTAGGAGCGATTGAATGTCTCAGTTCGGCAGAGGTCAGGGAGTCTTAAGAAAATCATTTGGCAAAATCAAAGAGGTCGTATCGCTACCCAATCTTATTGAGGTACAATCAAAATCCTTTAATGATTTTGTTCAATTAGATTGCTTACCTTCCGAGCGTAAAAATATTGGGCTTGAAAAGGTTTTGCGCGATACATTCCCTGTGGAACATAATGAGCGCATCTCTTTGGAGTATGTAAGTTATGAGCTTGGTGATTGGGCTTGCGTATGCGGCCAATTAACCGGTATTCAAAATCGTTACAAGTGGGGTTGCTCTTCCTGTAAAAAAACAGGATTCAATTCTCTAAAAAATGGAAAAATTTGTCCTGCTTGCAGCAAAGATACTGCTTGCTATACTCCTTGCAAAAAATGTTTCTCCCGTGTCACAATCAAAGGCAATATTTCGGTTAGTGACTGTCGATATAGTGGAAAAACTTATTCAATGCCGCTCAAAGTAAAAATGCAACTGAGTAGCTGGGATATTGATCCGCAAACAAATGCTAAAGTCATTCGCGATATCAAAGAACAAGATGTATTCTTTTGTGATTTACCGGTAATGGTCGATCTTTACGAAGATCAAGATGGGTGCTTCCAACTTGGTAGCCAAGGAACATTCTTGATCAATGGCGTTGATCGTGTTGTTGTAAGCCAAATTCATCGTGCTCCGGGTGTAATGTTTTCTTTAAGTAAGAAGACAAAAGACTACCGTGGTCAGCCATATCATGTCGCAAGAATTATTCCTGGGCGAGGGTCTTGGCTTGATTTTGAATTTGATCATAATGATCTTGTATACGTCCGTATCGACAAGAAGAAAAAAATTCTTGCTACAACATTTCTTCAAGCAATTGGAATTGAAAAAAACTCAATTCTATCAACCTTTTATGACTTTGATGATATTGAAGTTAAAAAAGGAAAATTTTACAGAAAAGTTAATGCTGATCTCATAGGACAGCGTCTTGAAACAGGTTCATTGCCAAAAGATATCGAGGATAGCTTCGTTATCGGGCAACGTTTCACGAAGCCTATGATCGATAAAATTCTCAAAGATGGCATCAAAAATTTATCTGTACGTAAAAGCAGCTTGACTAATCGTATCGTTGCTAAAGACGTTATTGATGAAACAACCGGCGAAGTTCTCATTCCATTGGGATCTATTCTCACTGAAGAAATTATTGATCAAATTGGTGAACTTGGAGACTGCAAACTCAGCCTCATTCAATCATCTGGTTATGTATTTCAGCCAACCATGGCTTTGACCTTTGCTCAAGATCAGATCAATAATCATGAAGATGCTCTTAAAGAGGTCTACTCAAAACTGAAGCCTGGCGATATTCCTTCATTAAAAATAATGGAAGAATACATTAGTAATCTCTTCTTTAATTCTCGCTTTTATGACTTAACAATTGTTGGACGTATTCGTACAAATCGTAAGTTAGGCATGAGCAGTAATCAAGAGATCACTCACTTAACCCAAGAAGATATTATCACAACGCTCAAATACCTCGTTGGTTTAAAAGAACGTGGTGAAGGCGAATTAGATGACATCGATCATTTAGGTAACCGATGTATTCGATTAGTTGGTGAATTACTTCAAAGTCAGCTGTATGTTGGTTTTTCAAGAATTGAACGTATCATTAAAGAGCGTTTCCGTTTGCAAGAAAATTATTCATCACTCATGCCTTATGACTTCTTAAACGTGAAGCCTCTGGCTGCTGTATTACGAGAATTCTTTGGAACTGGTCAACTTTCTCAATTTATGGACCAAACCAACCCACTTGCAGAAATGGCACACAAACGTAGACTTTCCGCTCTTGGGCCCGGTGGTATTACCCGCGAACGCGCTACTTTCGAAGTTCGTGACGTTCATACCTCTCACTATGGTCGCATCTGTCCTATCGAAACACCTGAAGGACAGAACATTGGTCTTATTTCATCACTTTCAACCTATGCTCGCGTAAACGAACTTGGCTTCATTGAAACACCTTATCGCAAGGTTGATGATGGAAAAGTTGCTGATAACGTCATGTATTTAGATGCGTTTGAAGAGCAAGGCAAAACAATTGCACAAGCCGCAATCAAAATGAATAAGCATAATGCAATTAATGAAAGCAAGATTCTTATTCGTAAGGATGGAAACATTCTTCCTGTTGAAGTGGGAGAAATTGATTATCTCGACGCTTCTCCAAGACAAATTTTCTCTGTTCCTACAGCTTTAATTCCATTTTTGGAACATGACGACGCAAACCGAGCATTGATGGGCTCTAACATGCAACGACAAGCTGTACCGCTTATAAAATGCCAAGTTCCAATAGTAGGAACCGGCATGGAAAAAGAACTCGGTTCGCTTGAAGGCACTGTTATAGTTTCTAAAAATGATGGTCTGGTTGAATATGTTTCAGCTGATAAGATCATTATTAGAATTGACGAAAAAAGTACGAGTGAAACGGAGTGGCTTGCAAAACCTATCGACGTTTATCACTTAAAGAAATTCTCTCGATCAAGTCATAACACTTGGATTCATTACGATCCGATTGTTCGCGTTGGTCACACCGTCAAAAAAGGCGATGTGCTCACCAATGGTGCTGCAACAAAAAATGGTGAACTTGCACTTGGAAGTAACGTCTTGGTAGCATTCATGCCATGGCAAGGATACAACTATGAAGACGCTATTGTTATCAGTAAACGACTTGTTTCTGATGACGTTTTTTCATCAGTTCACGTTGAAGAATTTGTTTCTGAAGCACGTGACACCAAACTTGGTGCCGAAGAAATTACACGAGACATCCCAAATGTCTCCGAAAAAGATCTTGAAGCACTTGACGAAGATGGTATCGTTAAAATTGGAACACGAATTAAGCCTGGCGATATCCTTGTTGGAAAAGTAACACTCAAAGGTGATATTCAAGTCTCTCCTGAAGAAAAATTGCTTCGAGCAATTTTTGGAGAAAAGTCACGAGAAGTTCGCGATACATCGTTGCGCGTTCCACCTGGAGTTGAAGCAACAGTTGTTGACGTTAAAGTATTCTCTCGTAGTGGTATCAGAAAAGACAAACGTTATAAAGACATCGTGCTCAAAGAAACACAAAAGTTTGAAGAGAACTTTGCTGCTCATTTGAATATTTTAAAACGCGGTCTTAAAGAAAAAGTAGTTACCCTTTTGGATAGTAAAACAGCTCCTGCAAAGAAATATAAAGAATTAACCAATGATGGAATTTTTGTTGCTCAAAAAATGCAAATAGCTGAGCTTGAAGATCTTCTGGCTATCGAAACTGGATCAAAAGAAGTTGATACAAAAATTAAGCATTATCAAGAAGTGCTTGCTAATCAATTGCATATTTTGATGGCGCTCAAAGAAGACCGTATCAACCAATTACGCAAAGGTGATGATTTACCATCTGGCGTTATAAAGATGATCAAAGTATACGTAGCTACTCGTCGAAGAGTTTCGGTTGGTGATAAGATTGCAGGTCGTCACGGAAATAAAGGTGTTGTATCTACTATCGTTAATAACGAAGATATGCCATATCTTGAAGACGGTACGCATGCTGATATCGTTCTTAACCCACTCGGTGTACCTGGTCGTATGAACGTTGGTCAGATTCTTGAAACCATCCTAGGGATGGCTGGCATGCAAATTGGTAAAGAATTTGCCAAAGAATTAGACAACTTAAATCATAAAGAACTTAAAACTCGTTTGTGTCACTATTTTGGTGCAGAAGTAATTGAAGCAATTGAAAAGACACATGGTAAAGAAGAACTTGTAAGTTTAGCACGTAAAACAGCTGAAAATGGACTTGCAATGAAAACCCCTGTCTTTGATGGGGCTGACTACAAAGAAGAAATTCAACCGCTTCTCGAAGAAGTAAAACTCCCTGTTAACGGTGCATTTACCTTATTTGATGGTCGTACTGGAGAGCAATTCGATCAGCCTGTCACAGTTGGGTACATTTATATGATGAAGCTCAATCACTTGGCAGATGATAAATTGCACGCTCGCTCTGTTGGGCCATACTCTTTGATTACACAGCAGCCTCTGGGCGGTAAGGCACAATTTGGTGGTCAACGTCTTGGTGAGATGGAAGTATGGGCACTTTATGCATATGGTGCAGCTTACACGCTCCAAGAAATGTTGACTGTTAAATCTGACGACGTTAACGGACGAATCAAGACATACGAAGCTATTGTTCGTGGTGATGAGGTTCCTGAACCAGGAATTCCAGAATCATTCAATGTTTTGGTAAAAGAGCTGCAGAGCTTGGGACTGCAAGTTGATTTATTTAAGACCAGTAAGGAGCAAGTCGGTGAATAATAGGATGCTTGAGCGCTTTCGCGAGTATATCAACACAACGCAATTTAATGCTATTAAAATTGGAATTGCTTCTCCAGACAAGATTCGATCCTTGTCTTACGGAGAAGTAAAAAAAATAGAAACCATTAACTATAGAACTCTCAAACCAGAACGCGATGGACTCTTTTGTGCCCGCATTTTCGGACCTGTAAAAGACTGGGAATGTAACTGCGGTAAGTATAAACGCATGAAGCATCGTGGTGTTACCTGTGAAAAATGCGGTGTTGAAGTTATTCAATCACGCGTACGCAGAGAACGCATGGGACATATTAACCTTGTCTCTCCTGTTTGCCACATTTGGTTCTTAAAAGGAATTCCAAGCTATTTAAGCTTGATTATGGGAATGACCGTTCGGGATCTTGAGCGAGTTATCTATTTTGATAGCTACATAGTTATCAATCAAGGTACTTCTCCTTATCCTCAAAAGACCTTGATCAATAGCCAAGAATATGATGACTATCTTCGATCAAGTGAAGAAGATATTTCATTCAAAGCAGGTATGGGTGCTGAAGCAATTAAACTGCTCTTAACGCTCATCGATTTGAATTTTGAAGTTCGAAAAATTGAAGAAGATTATACCCAAACAACATCTGTTGCCATTAAGCATCGCCTTGCAAAACGCTATAAAGTGTTATCAGGACTTATGCAAGCAAATATTAGACCTGAGTGGGTCATTATGGAAGTACTTCCGGTCATTCCACCAGATTTACGTCCTCTTGTACCGCTTGAAGGTGGTCGGTTTGCAAGCTCAGACCTTAATGACTTGTATCGACGCGTTTTAAACCGAAACATTCGTTTACGACGTTTAATTGAGCTTGAAGCACCAGATGTTATTATCAAAAACGAAAAGCGAATTCTCCAAGAATCGGTTGACGCTTTGATCGACAACGGTCGACGAGGACAGCCAGTTCGAGGATCGAATCGTCGCCCACTTAAGTCATTATCTGAAATGCTTCGTGGTAAACAAGGTCGATTCCGTCAAAACTTACTTGGTAAACGTGTCGACTATTCTGGTCGATCGGTTATTGTTGTTGACCCTGAACTTAAAATGTCTCAGTGTGGTTTACCTAAATTGATGGCACTTGAACTCTTTAAGCCATATGTTTATGTTGAATTACAACGTCGTGAATTAGCTCCAAACTTACGCGTTGCAAAACGCATGGTTGAGGAAATGACCTCAGAAGTTTGGGAAGCCCTTGAAGCTGTTGTAAAGGACAGACCAGTATTACTCAACCGAGCACCAACATTGCACCGTTTGAGTATTCAAGCGTTCTTTCCAATATTGGTAGAAGGTAAAGCAATTAAAATTCACCCGCTTGTTTGTTCTGCATTTAACGCGGACTTTGACGGTGACCAAATGGCGGTTCACGTATTGCTCAGCAAACGCGCCAGAACTGAAGCAGTAGAGTTGATGCTTTCAACAAATAATATTTTAACTCCTGCAACAGGTCGTCCTATTACTGTACCATCTCAAGATATGGTTTTGGGCTTGTATTATATGACCAAAGGAAGAAAAAACATTCCTGGAGAAGGTTTAGTTTTCTCAAATATTTCAGAAGTTGTTTACGCGTATCAGCGCAAACAAATTAATGTTCATGCTCATATTAAAGTACGCTTGAAATCTAAAACTATTATTGAGACAACTGTTGGTCGTGTTTTACTCTATGAAGCATTACCTGAAAATACTGAATTTGAATGGATTAACAAAGCAGTCAAGAAAAAAGACCTTGTTAAGTTAGTTGGACGACTGTATAAAGCATTCGGAGCAGAAGCAACAGTCAAGGCTCTTGATAACATTAAACAACTTGGATTTAGTTATGCAACACTTGGTGGCATATCACTTTCCATGGAAAACTTAGTAATTCCAGACTCAAAGCATGGCATCGTTGGCAAAGGAATAAAAGACGTCGAAAAAGCTGAAAAACTTTATATGGATGGCGCAATCACCAATGGTGAACGTTATAACAAAGTGATTCAGATTTGGGCGCGTGCAACTGAAGATGTTACGAATGAAATGATCAGCGTTCTTGAAAACGAAGATCGTAATGCATCTACAAACAATGAAAAAACAGATACTCCTTTCAACCCTGTGTTCATGATGCTTGACTCTGGTGCTCGAGGCTCTCGACAACAGATCCGTCAGCTTGCTGCTATGAGAGGATTGATGGCAAAACCATCAGGTGAAATTATGGAAACGCCAGTTCTTGCAAACTTTAAAGAAGGACTGAACGTTTTTGAATATTTCGTTTCAACGAGTGGTGCTCGAAAAGGTCTTGCAGATACAGCGTTGAAAACCGCTGACTCTGGATACTTAACACGTCGCTTGGTTGACGTAGCTCAAGATGTGGTTGTTGCTCAAGACGATTGTGGAACACTTGGTTACATACGAGTAACAGATCTTCGTGAGTCTGGCGAAATAATTCGACCACTTCCAGATCGAATTTTTGGTCGTATTGCAGCAGAAGACATTATTGATCCACTTTCAGGTAAACTCCTTGCAAAACAAGGTGAACTCCTCATTGATCAAGTAATTGATAAAATTAAAGACTCTGCAGTGAGCGAAGTCGCTATTAAATCGGTTTTAACGTGTCAAGCTCGACGCGGTATATGCGTTAAGTGCTACGGCATGGATCTTTCAAAATTGCGTGTTGTTGATGTAGGAACCGCGGTTGGTGTTATTGCAGCGCAATCGATTGGTGAACCTGGTACACAGCTCACCATGAGAACCTTCCACGTTGGTGGTACAGCAAGTGGTCTTGTAGAACAAAACTTCTACAAAGTACGATGTGCTGGAAAAGTAAGCTATCGCGGTGTTCACACAATTAAAAATCGCGAAGGCATTCTAACCGTCATGAATCGAAAAGCGAAAATCGTAATCGTTTCTGACGATGGACGTGAACGTGAAGAATGCCGCTTAGAGTACGGTACGCACATTCTTGTTGAGAATGGAAGTTCTGTAACTGAAGGTCAAAAGATTGCTGAGTGGGATTCCCATAAAGTTATCATGACTGAAAAAGCAGGTACTGTTAAACTGATTGATTTAATTGAAAACGTCACTTATCAAGAACAATTTGATGAAACAACAAATACTTCAAGTAAAGTTATTCTTGAACGTCGAGACGAAAAACGTCAGCCATATATTGCCGTAATTGACAAAGTAGGTGGAGAAGAGGCCCGTTATTATTTACCAACAGGTGCAATCTTAACCGTCGAAGAAGGTAAACAGCTTTTCCCTGGCGATCCAATTGCAAAACTCCATCGTGAAGAAAAGCGAACAAAGGATATTACCGGTGGTTTGCCTCGAGTTGCAGAATTATTTGAAGCACGTATTCCAAAAGACACTGCTATCATCAGTGAAGTTGATGGTGTCGTCCACTTTGGCGGTGTTCATCGTGGTCAACGACGTGTAACAATTACTACCGAAGATAATGAAGTATTTGAATACAATGTTCCTCGAAGCAGACATTTAAATGTTGAAGATGGTGAAAGTGTAAAAGCTGGTGACGCTTTGTCATCCGGCGTACCAAATGTTCACGATATTCTGAGAATCCTCGGACCAGATGAAGTACAGAAATACTTGGTCAAAGAAATCCAGGAAATTTACAGTCTTCAAGGTGTTGATATTAACGACAAGCATATTGAAGTTATTGTTCGACAAATGCTTCGTAAGGTTCGCGTTATCGACCCAGGTGATACCAAATTTGTTGTTGGCGATCGCATTGATAAGATTCACCTCCAAGCCATTAATAAATTAATGATTAAAGAAGGTAAGAAAGCTGCAATGGCTAAGCCAATCTTAATGGGTATTACTAAGTCATCTCTTGGCACTGAGAGTTTTATTTCAGCGGCATCGTTCCAAGAAACAACTCGAGTCTTAACTGAAGCATCTTTGGTTGGACAAGTTGATTTCCTATACGGCTTGAAAGAAAACGTGGTAATTGGTAAACTTATACCTGCTGGAACCGGTGTTCCTTCGTTCCGATTGAAACACATCGGTGAAGATGTTTCAGAACTTGAACAAAGAGCTCGTAAAGAAGAGCAGCTTGAAATTGGTTTAGATAACATTTCTCTTGAACAAGAGAACTAAAAATAGGTTTAAGGGCGCGTAGCTCAGGGGTAGAGCATTGCTTTGACGTAGCAAGGGTCAGCGGTTCGATTCCGCTCGCGCCTACCATTAGAAAATATGCGCAGTACGAATAAATGTTTACTTGAAAAATATATTGTGGAGCTTGATAGCATATGTTAAAAAAACAAACAAAAGATAATATTGTTTTGAAATTTGCCCGTTTCCAAGGTGATACCGGATCTTCTGAGGTTCAGATAGCAATTTTATCGCAACGCATTCGCGAAGTAGCTGAACACCTTAAGCAATTTCCCAAAGATTTTCACTCTCGACAAGGATTGCTCAAGCTTGTTACGACACGTCGTTCCTTTTTAGGTTACTTAAAAAGAACAGACTTACCGGTTCACGACAAGTTGTTAGCGTCTCTGAAGAGTGAAGGATTGATGTAAGAACTGTGAGTTCATACTGTGCAAACTTGTCGAAATACGTTCTTTATTCAAAAGGAAGCCATGCAAAAAAAATTTCACTTACCTAAATTCAATCTCGAAGTTGAAGTAAACAAGTTTGCTCGTCAAGCAGATGGCTCAGCATGGATTCGATGTGGGAACAACATCGTCCTTGCAACAGCAGTAGCATCGAAAGAACCTAAGGAATTTGCAGGTTTTTTACCCCTTACTGTTGAGTATCGTGAAAGAACATCAGCAGCTGGAAAATTTCCTGGCGGCTTTTTTAAGCGCGAAGGCAAGCTTTCTGACACCGAAGTTCTTGCATCTCGCTTAATTGATCGACCAATCAGACCACTTTTCCCTCATGATTTTTACAATGAAGTCCAGATTGTTTCGACGGTTTACTCTTCTGATGGAAAATTTCCAACAAATATTCTCAGCTTAATTGGATCTTCGCTTGCACTTACCATTTCCAATATCCCGTTTTTGGGCCCTATTGGAGCTGTGCAAATTGGGAAAGTAGATGGAGCATGGAAATTTAATCTTTCTTACGAAGAACAAGAAAAATCTGATAGCAATATTGTTGTTGCAAGTACTCAAAGTGGTATTTGTATGGTCGAAGGACATTGCAATAATGCTTCTGAAAATGAACTCATCGATCTTTTGCTTCAAGCACACGAACTTAACCAGGAGCAAATCACTTGGCAACTTGAGATTCAAGCCGAACTTGGAATCGAGAAATCAACAGTTCCTTCAAAAATAGATTTTGAATCTTGGACTCAAAAGGTGCGTGAAGTATTTACGCTTGATGTTGCACAAACATTGTTTGCACCTACTAAAGATAGCCGTAGCGCCGCTATGGACAAAGTAGAAGATATGATCAAAGCGCATTTTGCAGCCGATATTGAAGCTGGAAATGTAACAACCACTGTCCTCAATACGGTTTTTGAGTCAATTCTTGCAAAACATATGCCAGATTTAATGGCAAAAACTCAAAAGCGTGTTGATGGTCGTCGCTTTGATGAAATTAGACCAATCTATTCAGAAACAAGCACCTTGCCTTGTGTTCATGGCTCAGCTCTTTTTCAACGTGGTGAAACTCAGGCACTTGCAAGCTTAACACTTGGCTCTGGACAAGATGCTCAAAAATACGAATCCCTGATTGGTGGCGCAAAAGAACGTTCATTCATGCTGCACTATAATTTCCCACCATTTGCAACCGGTGAGGTTAAGCCAATGAGAGGAACAGGTCGTCGTGAAATTGGACATGGATACCTCGCTGAAACTTCATTTTATAATGTTCTTCCTTCTCAAGAGAAATTTCCATACACCATTCGTTCCGTTTCTGATGTGTTAGAATCAAATGGCTCATCATCAATGGCAACAGTCTGCGCTACAACATTAGCACTTATGGATGCTGGAATCCCTATTAAAGCGATGGTCAGCGGTACCGCAATGGGGCTTATGCGCGACTCATCTGGTGCATTTCATGTGTTAACTGATATTCTTGGATTTGAAGACGCTTTTGGTCTTATGGACTTCAAAGTAACAGGAACAACTGACGGTATCATGAGTTTTCAGCTCGACATCAAAGACAAAGTAGGTCTTCCTCGAGAAGTATTAGTAAAAGCACTCGAACAAGCTCGCGTTGGTAGATTGTTTATTTTAGAGGAAATGCGTAAGACATTAACAGCTCCTCGATCTGAACTTTCAGCGCTTGCTCCTCGGATTACCAGTGTTAAAATTGATACTGATAAAATTGGATTGCTTATCGGACCCGGTGGCAAAACCATTAAAGAAATTGTTGCAAAAACAGGCGCCCAGATTGATATTGAAGATGATGGCACCGTTAAGATTTTCTCTCGTGATCAGGCAGCTTCGCTTGAAGCTGAAGCTTGGATTAAAGCACTTGTTGGAGATCTTGAAGTTGGATCTGTTTTTAACGGAACAATTCGTCGATTTACCGAATTTGGCATCTTCGTTGAAGTTGCTCCTGGTCGAGATGGACTTGTTCATATCTCCACTATTGCAAAAAGCGCACAACACGATATTGAAAGAAACTACAGACTTGGAGACAAGCTCACGGTTAAAGTAACAGCTTATGACAAAGACTCCGGTCGAATTCGTCTTGTTGCACCTGAACTTGAAAACCCTCCTCGTTCTTAAACCATCAATTAAAGGTCTCCTTGCATGGAAACGAAGCAACGACCTGACGGTCGAGCTGGACATGAAATTCGGCATATTACAATTTCATATGACACCCTTGGTTATGCCGATGCATCTGTTTTTTTCGAGCTTGGACAAACAAAAGTCCTTGTATCGGTAACGCTACAGCAAGGAGTACCTCCTTTTCTAAAAGGCCAACGAGTTGGTTGGCTGTCTGCAGAATATGCAATGCTTCCATCTGCAACACATCAACGTACTATGCGTGAGTCTTTACAAGGAAAACAAAATCCTCGAAATGTGGAAATTTCTCGCTTAATTGGACGCTGTTTACGTGCCACGATTGATCTGACCCCTCTTGGAGAACGCACAATTGTTATTGATTGCGATGTTTTACAAGCAGATGGAGGAACAAGAGTTGCATCAATTACTGCCGCAAGCCTTGCACTCGAAATTGCTATTGGGCGATGGATTGCTCGAGGCATTATTGCCAAAAGTATTCTGAAAACTCGAATTGCTGCAATTTCAGTTGGACTTGTCAAAGGAATTGCATGTGCAGATCTTTCATATATCGAAGATAGTTCAGCTGAAGCAGATTTTAATTTTGTTGTTTCAGCTCAAGGTGAACTTATCGAAGTTCAAGGAACATCTGAAAAAGCACCCATTCCTTGGGCAATGTTTGAATCGCTCAGAATACTTGCTATTAAAGGTATTGATGATCTTTTTTCACAATGTAATGCACCTACCAATGAGCAACCAGCGCTTATTGAAGATCATCATAAAAAAAATGATGTCCAAAAAGCTAGAAATCAAGCTCCGCAAGTACAACATCGTAATAATAACGAACAAAAATCCGGTTTATTTAGCTTAGCAAATCGATTCAATAAGCCTGAATAATCATGCATTTTTATCCATCGTTACCTATTATAAGCCTAATTATCTTAGTATTATGCACAAATAGCTGCATTCATCGTACTTCGCTTATTTCTCATACTAATATCATCAACTGTAAAATTCCACTTTACATTCAACTTCCAGAAAATAAGTATGTCTTTGATAACATTACACCGCTTGTTTATGAAACAATTACACATCGATTTCGACGCATGGGTTATTATTTGGTTAATAATCAAAACGATGGGTATCTTTTGAAAATTACAATCAAATCATTAGATCCCCAAACAAAATTCGTATCTCCTGATATCTTACTCTTTCATGTCCGGATGCGACTTGTTTTACTCTGTGAGCTTTTTGATTTTAATCACGAACTGGTCAATGCAAAAACCTTTGAAGGATCAACCTTGATTTCAAAACCAATCGATCCTATTCTGAAGAGTGACTTTTTTTACTTTGAATATAAGAAGATACTTGAACGTATCTCTCCAGTCATAGAACATCATTTCCGATCAATTCTGACTAAAAAATTTGTATAGATAGATAGATAGATAGATAGAATGATAAACTTTCAAACTTTTTTGCAATCATTACACAATTCTCAATTTTGGAACTCTACTTCTTGTTTTTACTTTCAAGGACAAGAATTTCCTTCGCTTTTCTTTGCATCTCTTTTTGAATTGATCATGCAAAAAAATATTTTACCAAGCCCCTTTCAAAGACTCCCACTCCATACAACATCAAAAGCAAATATCCAAGCAAATTTAGCTCAATCTTTTTTAGGATCATGCAATTTTTATTGGCTTGGCCATCTTGATGAAAGTGAAAAATGGCATAAAGAATTTGGTACTGAACTTTGCTCTTATAACGGACCAAATGTTATCGCATTTTTTGCAAATAATGATCTAAAAATATCAGTATCTGAAAAAATAAAAATCATACAAATAGAACCTCTTATTAATCTTGAACAGTTCAATCTTCTTCAAGCTATTTTTGGCAATCCTCTTCCTGAAAGAAAATCTTTATTTATCAAGAAAATTTTCAAACTACAACCAAGCATTTCACTTGATATAGCATGCATGCTGATTAATTACATTGATCTAATCAGCATAAAAATGATTTCTCCAAGTGAAAAATACCTTATTGGCCTTGTAAGTTCACAGCCATCACTCACTCAACTTTCAGAATATTTCTTTGCTCAAAATCCAGAGAAATTTTTTGATCTTTGGATAACACTGCAAAACGATTATCCTGATATTTTTTGGATTACTTTTTGGAGCGAACAGATTTGGCGAGCTCTTAACGTTATTCAGTACCTGAGCAAAAAAGATTTTATTAATGCAAAAAAAATGAGTTTTAGACTCCCCTATTCATTTCTCAAAAAAGACTGGCAGCTCTATACAAAAGAACAGCTTGCAAAGCACTTTGAAATACTTTATTCAGCTGATTACACGCTCAAACGAGGATCAACGTTTCCAGCACTCGATTTTTTTTATGTCAGTCATTTTCAATCACCGTCCTATAAATCTGAAAGTTGATAGCTTATGTCTCCTCCTCTTTCATTACATGATTTTATTAGGCGTGAAGTCAAAAAAATGGTTATTGGTATTGGGCACAAAGGACAAGGAAATATTTATCCACTCGTCATGGAAGAAGTTGAAAAGACCATTATTGAGCTTGTCCTACAAGAAACCGATTATAATTACTTCGCTACGGCAAAAATACTGGGTATCAGTCGCAGTACGCTCTATCGACGAATTGAAGCGCTCAAAATTACTGATTAAAGCTCTTGATAATATCGCTCTATTAAGATCTACAAACCTTGCCCCACACTGCTCGATCAGGCTTATAAGACATAATCTTAAACCCAAAGCGTTGATAATATGCACATAACTCGGGAGAAGTAGGAAGCGTTGTTTCAAATGTTATATAATCTACTGAATTCTGCTTACAACTATCTAAAGCATGGTTCAGCAAGGCAGTCCCACACCCCATTCCCTGGTATTCATTATCTACAGCAAGATGCGCAAAATATGCATTAATTCCAGGTGCGTATTTTTCAGTCAAATTGCTATTCCACATCCAATGAGGCGGTCCATTAAATGCATCCAAAATAAAGTAGCTCATAAATGCAATAGGAGTATCATTAATCGTACAAACTTTACTGATCACAGCAGGATCATCAAGATCCAATAATATTTTTGATTTCCATATTTTTTCATATCTTTCTTCTGAGTGATCATACGTAACCACCAACTTTGGAATATATTGCATCGCAATTTTTTTAACAGCCTCTTCATCAAATCGAGGCTTGTAGTTACGAATTTTTATGCCATAACAATCTTGCTCAGAAGATTTAATGCTCTTTCCCTTAAATAAATTAAAGAATAATTTCGGAGCCAACAACATTGCTTGAGCATCGTGCACGCTACAAAAAGATATTATTACTAAAAAAATAAAAAATATTTTTTTATTTTTCATCTCAAGATTCCTATAAAAAAACCCACGATATTTTTAGTAAAAATATCGTGGGTTTAAAATTTTTAGTACTCAAAAATAAACGCAAAAATCTAACGCATCAAAGCATCTCGATATTCATCAAGATTGTCCAATACCATTCCTACTCCAAGAACAACGCACAAGAGTGGATCTTCTGCAATTTTAACAGGAAGGCCTGTTTCTTTAGAAATAAGAACATCGATATTTTTAAGGAGTGATCCACCACCCGCAAGCATAATGCCACGATCAACAAGGTCAGACGATAATTCAGGTGGGGTGTTTTCAAGTGCAGAACGAACCGCATCAATAATGATTGAAATAGGTTCTGCAAGTGATTCAAATACTTCAGCATCGGTAAGATTGATGGTCTTTGGTACGCCAGTTACTAAGTCGCGTCCTTTGACCTCAACTTGAGTTACTTGCTCAGGCAACATTGCTGTGCCAATATTCATTTTAATAATTTCAGCCGTACGTTCACCAATCAAGAGATTGTATTTCCGCTTCACATACTGAACAATGGCACGGTCCATCTCATCACCACCAACACGCACTGACTTGCAGTAAACAACATCTTTGAGCGAAATAATAGCAACTTCTGTGGTACCACCGCCAATATCAACAATCATATTACCGGTTGGCTCTACCACAGGTAAGCCTGCACCAATAGCGGCTGCCATCGGCTCCATAATGGTATAAATTTCTCGAGCTCCTGCTTGTTTTGCAGAATCCTCAATTGCCCGTTTTTCTACTTGCGTAATTCCCGAAGGGACACCAATGATCATGCGAGGACGAACCATCGTACGTCGATTTTGATGTACTTCACGAATGAAATAACGAAGCATGCACTCGGTCATTTCAAAATTAGCGATAACACCATCGCGCATCGGCCTGCAGGCAATGATACTCTCTGGAGTTTTTCCTAACATATTTTTTGCATTATTACCGGCAGCAAGCACTTCATTTGTTGAGCTTTTTACCGCAACCACTGAAGGTTGATTCAAAACTACGCCGCGATTTTTGACATAAATAACTGTATTTGCAGTACCTAAATCAATCGCCATATCATTTGAGAAAAAACTAAAGAGTTTGGTCGCTGGCCAAAACTTCATACTCATCCTTTGGCATCGTTAAAAGTGCAATTGTGCACCGATAGTGAGATGGTGCGTTTTACTGATTCCGTTCCCGTTCATGGGCATATCATACGTCAAATAAAATAACGGGTCCAGCCAATAATGCTTTAATGCAACTTTACTGTCATATGTTACTTGAAACGTAAAATAATGAGACCTGGAGCGCGAGATATTTTCTTTTTGCGCAACAAAATCGCCGCCCTTACTCAAATAGCTCTGAATCGATTGATCGCTACGCTTATCACGCCACTTATCTTCATCATGACGCAGATAGGTATAACGACCTTGCACATGTAATCCATCGCTTAAATTTTCAAGTATAATGTACGGAGAAATTTTAAAAGTATCCCCAGGGCTCATACTCACTGGCGCTATTAACGCACTAAAAATAGTAGGTTCATTTCCAGTAGCCAAACGTAAATTTCTTGAATGTTCAAATTGGTGCATGTAACTAAACATGAAGCCAACTTTTAAATCTTGTTTGAGTTCAAACTCAGAAACAAGATCAAGATATGCAGACCAATGTCCATTTCCCATCACAGAAACTGAAAGCGGATTGTTTCGATCGGAAAGAATCCCTGTGGGTGCAGTAAAACCACCTTGAATATTTAAATCAATGCTCTTCATAAGGAAGCGATAATCAAAGTGGTGATTCCATTTTAGATACAGATCAAGATCACCAAATCCACTGCGTGACCATTTGTTTGTAGTGAAACCGGCCAAGTCGTGAGTCAAGCGCCTGATGCTATCAATTTGCTGCTCTTGCTCAAACAGCTGATTATAATTTAAGTTTACAGAAGAAACTTCGGAGCCCACACGGTCAAAAAGATATCGCCCTGTTGCTGATACAAACATTGCGGGAATCCATCCACCCACAAATAAACTTTTCCAAGCTTTTTGCTCGTAATGCAACACAATACCGTTTGATCGAATTTTACTTGAAACTCTAAATTTTAACGATTTACCAACAAGCGCTTGAGTTCCTGTAACCGTTTCAATTGGGTTAACAAAGGCAACACCCTGCACCGCTTGTAAGCTATCAATGACATCACGCAAGTCATAGTTGCCCCACAATTCAGGAATTCCTGCATTACCTCCACCACGATTAAAAGCGGTTGAAGCTGTTGTATAAAAAACATTAGGGCTAAAATAAGATCGCTTATCAGTGACATACTGATCTGAACGTTCAATAAAGGGAAAATATTTACTCGTATTATGACTTGCACACAATGAAAAAACTATGAGTAATTGTGCAGCAAGAACTTTACTTACATGACTGATTTGATTTTTCATTACGCACCGGAATGTTTGTATAATTTTGCAAAAATTATTGCTTGAAATAAGGATTAATTTCAAGTTTTGAGCTTACGGTAAATTCCGGTTAAGTCAAGAACAGGAGCGCGAGTTGATCGTCATTATAAAAAATCGTATACTCTGAACCAGAACATTTTTGAGAAAGGAGTCTTCATGAACAAACATTATACGTATCTTGCAAATTGGAAGATGAATTTGCCGCTCAACGAAGCGCTTTCTTTTATCTCTGCTCACTATGATGATTTTGTATTGCTTTCAAGAAAATCTTATACTCAAATTGTTATTTGCCCCTCAACTGAAACCTTGTACCCAATTAATCAAATGGTCCAGGGAACAAATATTCAACTCAGTGGCCAAGATTGCTCTGAGCATGCACGTGGCTCTTTTACCGGCCAAGTATGCGCACCAAGTTTAAAACAAGCCGGTTGTACATTTTGCATTATTGGGCATAGCGAACAACGTCTATTTGGTTGCGATACCAATGAAGGAATTGCTCACAAATGTGCTGCACTTCTTGATGTTGATATCACCCCAGTTGTCTGTATTGGTGAAAACCTTGAGCAGTACAAAAATGGAGAAACTCTTAAATCTCTGAGCGAACAATTAAGCCCCTTGTTCAGCATGCTTGCTACACATCAAAAAGCACATGTTCCTGTTTTTCTTGCTTATGAGCCTATTTGGGCTATCGGCACCGGTAATGTTGCAACCAATGAACACATAGAATCGATCCTCTCATGGCTTGTCAGAGAAACTTCTACAAGTGCCCCATTATTCAAATGGAAACTTCTTTATGGAGGTAGCGTTAAAGCCCAAAACATCGCGCAGCTCAAGACAATTCCATTTATCGATGGTTTTTTAATTGGCGGGGCAAGTCTAGACTTTGAAGAATTTGAAAAAGTAGTAAACTATGTATGATAGACAAAATAAGCATTTAAAAAAACTTAGAAAAAACAAAAACTAATTAACCCAAGTGAGGTAAAATGTTTGCATTTCTTATGACACTTTTTGTAATTTTAAGCGTAGTACTCGCTTTTCTAATTTTACTTCAACAAGGCAAGGGTGACATGGGCCTTGGCAGTATGAGCGGAAGCAGACAAATGTTATTTGGTGGCTCTGGTGGGCAAAGTTTTTTTGAAAAAGCTACATGGATTATTGGCGGCCTTTTTGTTATCGGAGCTCTTGGCCTTGCAATACTCAAGTCTAAATCAGTACGCCAATCTCGCTTAGAAGGCTTTACAAAAACTCATACCGCTCAAGCAACTTCAAATAAACTTGAAACAAAGGCAACAACTGAAGATTCACAAGAAGAGCAAGTACAAACAGAAGAAGACTCAGCTGAAGATAACAGCTAAAGATTATTCCCTGCTTTTTTGAACCTGCAAAGGATAACCAGTGCTCTTACGCATGATTGATGCTCTTGGTACAAAAACTTTGGACAGTTGTAGCTACGTAGGAAAAGTTGGAGTGTTTGCATCTGATGTATTCGCAACTTTCTTCAGAACCAAGCTTAAGACTGAAAAAGTTTTTTATCATATGAACTACATTGGTGTTGGCACACTGGGAATTGTGGTTTTAGTTGGTATAACTATTGGTGCTGTTATAGCCTTACAAAGCTATATTGGTCTTGAACGTTTTGGCGCCACGCAATTTATCGGCCCTATTGTTTTCTTATCCATGGTCAGAGAATTTGGACCAGTTTTTAGCGCTATTATGGTTATTGGTCGAGCAGGTTCTGCTATTACTGCTGAAATTGGAACCATGCGGATTACTGAGCAAATTGATGCGCTTCAAACATTATGCATTGATACACATCAATACCTCATTGTTCCACGTATTGTTGCTACCACAGTTATGATGCCATTTCTTTCTCTTTTCTGTTCATTTTTGGGTATTATTGCGGGCTATGTGATGTCAGTTCATGTTTTAAATATCAACGCCGAGATATACATGGAATCAACTATTTCAAATGTTGAAGTTTCAGATATTACCAATGGAATCATTAAAGCTGTTTTCTTTGGCCTTATTCTTTCAATTATTTCTACCTATAAAGGATTCACTGCAAGCGGCGGTGCGCGCGGTGTTGGTATTGCGATTACACAAAGCGTTGTATACTCCATTCTGACTATTGTTATTGCAGATTATATCCTCATTTCATTGATGTTTTCACGATGATTACCATTACAGGACTCAAAAAAGCTTTTGGCTCTAAAACAATCACTAATGGTCTTGACCTAACCATTGAAAAAGGTGAATTCTTAGCAATCATTGGGCGATCAGGGGAAGGAAAATCGGTCCTTCTCAAACAGATCATTGGCTTAATTCACCCTGATGAGGGCACAATAGAAATCGACAACCAAGACATAACCAAACTTAATTCACGAGAGCTCTTTGAAGTTTTTAAGAAATGTGGTTATGTATTTCAATTTGCAGCACTTCTAGACTCTCTTAATGTCTTTGAAAATATAGGTATTACGTTGCTTGAAGAGGGCATGAACGCTGATCAAGTGAGACCACTTGTTTTAGAAAAACTTATTTCTGTAGGGTTAAATCCTGATGTTTTGGATAAATATCCTAATGAACTTTCAGGCGGGATGAAAAAGCGCGTTGGGCTTGCACGGACACTCATGCTTAAGCCCGAAATTCTTTTGTACGATGAACCGACAACGGGCCTTGACCCTATCACCGTCAAACTGATTCATGAGCTCATTAAAAAAACACACGTAGATCAGCACCTTACTTCAATTGTTATTTCACATGACATTGATATCTTTAACTACGCAACATCTGTTGCAATGCTCCACGAAGGAAAAATAATCTATAAAGGACCAGCTCAAAACATTTGGGAATGTGATAACCCATTTGTTCATCAGTTTATTCGAGGACAAATCGAAGGCCCAATCAAACAAATTGGAATCTAATTTATGAAAACTATTCACGCGCATCAAGAACCATCCCTCCTTATTATTGACGATGAAGAAGCGATCTTAGAAACACTTCAAGCCTCACTTGAAGATGAAGGTTTCACGGTTCAAACACTCAATGACGGATCAAAAACACTGGATACCATTGGAAATCTAGTCCCTGATGCGGTCTTACTTGATATCTTTATGCCGAATATTAACGGCTTAGAGCTCCTTGAGAAGATTAAACGTGAATATCCCATGCAACCAGTCATCATTATTTCAGGCTATGGAACTGTTCCTATGGCTGTTGATGCAATTAAAAAAGGGGCCCGCGACTTTATTGAAAAGCCTCTTAATTTTGAAGAAGTTCTAACAAAGCTCAGTTTTCTTAAAGAAGATTCGATCGCTCAACCATCAATCGAGCATACAGAAAATTTAAGCTTAAATCGCTTGGGAATTGTGGGCCAAAGTGAACTTTTTCTAGAATTTATGATGCAAGTCAGAAAAACTGCATTGCTTAAGATCCCTGCTCTTATTTATGGACTTCAAGGGACCGGTAAGTCCTTAATTGCGCAGTATCTTGCCTTTTGCCATTTTCAAAAAGACAAAATATTTAAAACTATTGATTGCACACAACAGGACAATTTTAAAGAAAAACTTACACCGTTTGATGGAACACTTTTTTTAAAAAACATTCAAGAACTCTCAAGTGATAATCAAAAAGACGTACTCGAATTTATTATAGCTCATAGCACTACAACAAAAGTTATTGCTTCTGCTTTACCAGACCTCTTTACACGCATGCAACATGGTTTTTTTAACAGCATGCTTTTTTATAAGCTCAACAGTATTCCTCTTGAAATCGTTCCTCTTAATAAACGACGATATGATATTCCACTCCTTACCGATCATTTCTTGTCTCAAGCAAATGCTTTATTAGGAAAATCTGCACTTTTAAATACTCGGAGCATCCGAATATTGCGTAACCATGGCTGGATAGGTAATATCACTCAACTCAAAAATGTTATTGACTGCGCCGTTGCAAGCACAACTGAAAGCAATCGAATTATCACCCCCGAAACACTTGCTCCTTATCTTCCAGAATCAAGCATTTTCTTTGCAGAAGAACAATCATTTACACGGTTCAACTCATTGGATCATGCAACTGAACAGTTTGAAAAGAAATATATTCTCTATTTACTGAAAAAGCATCGATATAACTTGGAACAGCTTGGTGAATTTTTAAAAGTTCCTCTGGCCGAACTGAAAGCAAAAATATACAAGTTTGATCTTTTGCCAAAACATGGGCCGGCTTTAAAAAGCTCGTTATAAGAGTAAGAAGAAATATTTACAATATTCTTTTTTACTTTCTTGAAACAATCCCATTATTTCTTGTAGCCTAAGAACATCAGATATTATTTCCTTGGGGAGCTTATCAAAGAGAAGGGGGATAGGGATGATTCCAAGAAAATCTCGCGCGCTCGTATTTGTCAGTTTTACGTTAATTTCATGTGCTTTACTCTTTACAACAGTAAAGTCGGAAAACGCCGTCAGCATAGCTCAAATTGAGCATGAAATTATACAGCAGCTTGCTGCACTAACACTTAAAGACGGTGATGTAACGCAAACACCACCACCAGATCAAACTCAACCACCAATTTCACCATCAGGATACATACCACCTGTAAATGGCTACATACCACCAATGCCACCTACAACGGGATATGCTCCATGTCCAGTCCAAGATATTACATTCTCAATTGCAGATCTTAAGTTTAATCCTGCAACAGGATCGCTCAAGCTTCTTGAATGTGGTGATGGCGCACGCTCAAAATATATGGGCTACGATAGACTCTTTGGTGTAGGTGCAATGTGGACACACTTCTGGAACTACTTACAACAATTTGGACTTCCAACATGGTGTGTTCGTATGCCAGGAGACCCTCTATCACGCAATACTATGGCTCCACAACTCTTTTTTGGAATGGGTGGGAAAAACTCATCTGGAGTTGCTGATCTGGGTAGAAGAATTCTTTCAACATTATTTGAACAACATCAAAGTGTTACACTTCAAGATTGTTTAAATTATCAAGGACTTGTCCTTGTTCGTTGGGGCAGAGCAGAACAAACAATGGCTCGATTTAAATCGATGTTTCCAAATGTAAGATTTATTGGTGACCCTATCAATAATCTTATTCGTAATAAATATTACACCAACCAGCTTTTTATCGACACTGGAATGGAAGCATACAGACCAAAATGTAAAATTTGCCCTCAAGTTTACTCACCTGAATTAGCTAGTCAAATTATTAGTGAACTTCAATCAAATATTGTTGTTATCAAACCACCAAATGCTTCACGTGGTCGAGGCGTAATTTTTGTTCATCAGGAAGATTTAGATGCTACACTCAAATTAATTCTGCTCAACCCTGATCAAATTGAAGATCGCGACCCAGATAGTTCTTATGGCTATTGGACAACCGATGAAAGCATGGGAAATACAATTTTCTTGGCTGAAGAATATGCTGAATCAAAGCATATTATTGTTGATGGGAAAATTTTTGATCCAACACTGCGCCTTGTTTTTGCACTTCACAAAGATCAAACGGGCAGCCATGTAACCTTTTTTGGCGGCTACTGGAAGCTTCCTGCAAAAGCATTAACCGACGAAGGTTCTCTGACAGAAAAACACAAATCTGATATCTCAGCAAGTTATGTAAGCTCCGCACTGGTTACACCGGAAGATCTCCAAGTGTCATCTGAAATGCTCAGACCGGTCCTTGCAACACTTTATGAGTATATGCTCACACACCGCAACTCACAGACACGCAGCCCATTTGTTTTTTCAGCTGATGACGGACAAGATAGTTATTAATAAAATTTTTCTCTAGAGCTTTTTATTTAGAAAATGTTTTTTAAAAAAGACAATCGGTGATTGATAGACTCAATCACCGATTGTCTTTTTTAATGCTTATAATAATTATGCAGCAGGAGCAGTTGCAGCCAAGGCTACAGGAGTTGATAAAGCTCCAACAACTTCTACATGTGATTGTAACGTTTGGATAACTTGCAATGCTTGCTGAGCCCCTTGTTGCATATATCCCTTTAAAGAATCAGAAAAACGCTGTAATTGCGTAAATAAAGCTTCTCGTTCAGGAATAACAATACAAGCAAACTCTTTTTTAAGATTTTCAAGCATAGCAATCAGTTCAGATGCCTTGTGTCCATCAATCTCAAATTGTTCTTGTCGAGCTTGCATAAGCTCCTCTGGGCGACGAGCTTCAAGTTCTTTGATTTTTTGAATTGATGCTTCCAATGCAAATTGAACTTGCTGTAAAAACTGAAATTGCATCTGTTCTTGTACGGTTAATTGATGGGTAAGATCTGATAACATACCAGCCCATTGATGATAAACTGCAGCATCAGCATAGAGTGATGTTGAAATGCCGGTAAATTCTTCAAGTACTTGATCCGCTTTATCATACCATGATGTTGATGATGGATACTCACTATCTTCACTACTACGAACAATGGTTGAATTCTTTTGATGCTCATCAGAAGCAATAGCTACTGATCCTGAAAGCAAAAAATTAACAATCAATAATCTGAAAATCACTTTCATAACAATCCCCTATCTTAAAAAATGTAATCATTAAATAATGTTATTTAATTTTTTGGCATTGATGTATTTAAAACTGCTTGGTAAGCAGAAGCCAACATCTCTCCAACCAACTGACTTGCATTTTCGCTCTTATTCTTACCCTCCTTCATAGCAATTGCACAAGATTCTAAATTATTCAAATAATCAAGCCACAAAAGCTTTTCTTTTTCAAGTTGCGCTGCACGTTGAGTAGAAGCGCTACCCTTACTTTTTTCATACTCAAGATTTCCTTGTAACTGTTTTACAAGCTGCTCACGTTGATCAAGCTGAGCTTTTAATACTTGTATAAGTGCTAAAAGCTGCGCATTGCTTTTTTCAAGTTCGCTAATTCTTTTTTTATAATCCCCGGCACCAGTAATGGTATCTACTACCGAAGTATACATACCACCCAAAGCTCCAAAAAAATCTTTAAGATCCCTCGTTGTTGCTTCAGACTCTTCTATTCCTCGGCCAAGTTCATCTGCCTGCGAAAGTAAGTCAATCAAACGGCTCAATTGTTTTTTGTATTGTTCTCGAGCAGCTTTAAGTTTTTCATGTGTTTTTTTAGTTAAAGATCCACGCTGCTTATCTTCTTTTGATTCAGCTTTTATTAACTGATTATCGCTTCTCACTTTTTCTTTTATGGAAATCTTTTTTCCTTCAAGAATAGACACAATGCTTATCTGCACAAGAATGCCCGCCAGTGCAAGTATCTGTACTCTTTTTTTCATATAAAGTCTCCTTAAACTCAAACAATTATCAGAAAAATTAACCTCTTTATAGTGAACAAAAAACATCTCATGCAACGCAAGAAATCGGTCAGAAAAATAGAGCTCAACATTATTTTGCAATATGCTACACTTCATGATGCTATACTTCAGTGTAATATTTTTCATGATTACTCACTTTTGTGTTTTTACAGAATATTATTGAACAAGGAGAGCTGCATATGGAACAGATTTCTTCTCAACAAGCATCAGAGCTGATCAAAGAAAGATCACTGGCTTGGAACAATCTTAAAAATGAGATTAAAAAAGTTATCGTTGGACAAGATCATATTATTGATCGTATTTTTATAGGCCTTTTGTGTAACGGCCATATTTTACTTGAAGGCGTACCCGGTCTTGCAAAGACTACCTTAATTAAAACAACAGCAGATGCTCTTGGCCTAGATTTCAAACGCATTCAATTTACCCCCGATCTTCTACCTGCTGATTTAATTGGAACTTTAATTTATAGTCCAAAGACTCATGAATTTCAGACGCGAAAAGGGCCAATTTTTAGCAACCTGATTTTGGCAGATGAAATCAATCGTGCTCCTGCAAAAGTGCAGTCAGCATTATTAGAAGCAATGCAAGAACACCAAGTAACTATTGGTGACACCTCGTTTAAACTTGATGAACCATTTCTTGTTCTTGCAACTCAAAATCCAATTGATCAAGAGGGTACCTACCGACTTCCTGAAGCACAAGTTGATCGATTCATGTTTAAACTGTTAATGACATATCCTAAATTTGCTGAAGAAAAAGAGATCATTTCGAAACTCTCTGGAGTATCAACTATTTTCAAAATTTTTGAAAAACAGGACATTTCAGCCGATCAACTGCTCGCCAAAGAAGTGTATATAGACGAGAAGGTCATTGAATATATTCTAAATATTGTCTTTGCTACCCGAAATCCCAAAGAATATAAGTTAGAAGATATTGAAAATTTTATCGGATATGGAGCATCACCTCGAGCAACGATAGCACTAACACAAGCAACAAAAGCATATGCCTTTCTAAGAAAAAGACATTTTGTAATTCCTGATGATGTTAAGGCGGTTGCACCCGATATATTACGCCACCGAATTTTACTCACTTATGAAGCAGAAGCTGAGAATGTTTCAACAGATGCAATTATTCAAAAAGTTTTAAGAACCATTCCAGCTCCGTAAATGTGGCAATAACATAGATGTCCGTATGGTTTTGGTTATGGAAAACACTGGTGGAGCATAAGCAATGAAGCAACAATTATGGATAGTTAACAGCTCTTTGCTCGGAATTTTTTTTATTGCTTGCGCATTGCTCAAATTTTTTGAGCAATATCCCCCAGTCCGTCGTCCTGGAAAAATTGTATTGCACGATTCCGTTAAAAAAAAAGAACCAACCTCTCAGGCAACATTAGAAGTTATCTATAAAAACGACATTTTTGGAACCTTTGTTCCTCAAATAATAATGCCTCCTGCGCCAGCCCAAGCAGTTAAACAATCGCTTGTTACGCCCATGCCGGAACTACAAGCAGCACAAGTCACACCTGTACCAGAAGCGAAAAAACAGGAATTTATTGATGCTCTTAATCTGACGCTTAAAGGCATCGTTATCTCTTCGGATGAACTTAAAAATGTTGTAATGATTGCGGATGAAACACAAAAAGAAAATCTGTATCACCTCGGTGATAAAATAAAAGATGCTCAAATTATTAAAATTATTCGTAATCGTGTTGTCTTTTTACGCGCCAATGGTCAGCAAGAGCTTTTCTTTTTGCGTAAAGAAGACAATCCACTGAGTATTCCATTTGAAGAGCGCTGGAAGATGACCGTCAAGCAAGTTAATCCAACAACCTTTGAAATTGATCCTGAGTACTTTGTCAGAGAGGTTGATTCGCTTGGAAACTTTGTCGACTCACTGCCGCTTGTTGGAACCGCTTACCAAGGTGGATCGCCCATTGGTATTCGTGTTGGTAATCTTGAAAAACAAGACATTGGCGCAATGCTTGGGTTAAAGCCTTTTGACATTATTGTTGCAATTAACGACCTTACAACAGCCCAGCAAAAAAATCGCTTAGAAATTTATGATGCGGTTACTCAAGCAAAAATTGGCGATACCATCAACGTCAAGGTGAAACGTGGAGAGCAAGATGTTGACCTTGCTTATAAACTGTCCAAACTTGCTCAAGGCAAAACAATGGGGGTTCAACCGCCAACGGGACAATCTCCAGAACAAGCTGCTGGCCAAACGTCATCACCTCAACCACCCTCAGGAATGAGCAGCCAACAAGAACGTGCTGCTGCACGACGACAATTTAAAGCACGACACCCAAACCCACAACGTCAAGAAACCATGATGGAAATTCGCAAACGATTGCTTGATAATTTACGCACACGGCTGCAAAATTCACGCGTAAGATAATCACAAAGTAGAGAGCAGAATTATGAACAAACACCACTATCTGATTTTATTTTTCTTGCTTGCTGGAGCTGGGCAGCTTGTTCATTGTGCTGACAATCCATCAAACAGCCCTCAAGGATCCCTACAAGATTCTGAACGAACTGATGTTGCATCAAAGCCTGGCGAAAGTTCACAAACAGGACAAATGAATCCTGTGGTTCTTACCGATTCTCCTCTTGCGCTACCGGTTATTCCCTCAGCTGATACAGCGCTGGGTCAACTTAGTGAAGCACAAGCAGCACCTAAAAAAGATATTTATCTGAACTTTGAAAATACAACGCTTGGCAATTTTGTCACCTACATGGCTGAACTGAAAAATCTGAATATCATTCCGGATAAAGGAATTGAAGAAGCAAAAATTTCGCTTACAATTCGTGACCCTTTAAGCATTGATGGCGCATGGAGTGTTTTCTTGACCGTACTTGAAACCTCAGGCTTTTCAATGATTAAGTCAGGCGAAGTATGGAAAGTTCTTCCCAAAGACAAAAAACTGACTGAAGCGCTGCCTTCGTATATCAACGTCTCACCGGACACGTTACCAAACAGTGACCTTGAAATTCGTTATGTTATGTTTTTACAAAACATCAAAGTAACTGATGTTAAAGACTTACTCATAAGCATGCTCAGTACCCCTAATGGCTGTATTGACCATCAGGATGCTAACGCTTTTATTATTACCGATAAATCATACAATATTAAAGCTGCTGCAAAGCTTTTATTGGAGCTCGACCAAATTGGCTTACAAGAAACAGTCACGGTCATACAGCTCAAAAAAGCAAATGCCAAAGATGTAAAAGAGCTTCTTGATGCACTCATCAAAAAACCGGATACTAATCCACTCGCTCGTTTACTAGGCAAAACAGCAGAAGGTGCTACAGAGTATTTTTCTGCAACCACCCGCATCATTCCCGAAGAGCGAACAAACTCGCTCATCTTGCTGGGCAATAACGCTTCAATCGATAAGATTATTAAATTTATTACAACTCACATTGATACCGAGCTTGTTGCTGCCGCATCACCCCTGCATATTTATGAATGCAAACATACCGATGCTGGAGCCATGAAAGAGATTCTTGAACAAGTTACCCAAGCCCCTGAATCATCAGTTGGACAAGCGGCAGGAAAATATGGTGCCATTCGTGGTGGGGTTAAATATTTCAAATCAATGAGCTTTCAAGTTGATAAAGATGGCAATCGCCTGATTGTTTCATGCACCGATAAACACGACTGGAAAATGCTGAAAAAAACACTCAAAGATCTTGATAAGCCTCAACCACAGGTCGCTATCGAAACTCTTATTGTTACGGTAAATTCTACTGACATTAAACAGCTCGGCGGCATGGTGCGAAACAAAAAGCATGGCCAAGTTGGACATAATGTCGATTTTCAATCAGTACCGCTCACCGGAAAAACAACTCAAGAGCTTTCAGGTGGAGCTGGCAGTGATCCTGTAAGTTTGCTTGGTAACTTAATCAATCAGCTAGTAGTTGCTCAAGGCTCTACGCTTTTGAGTTTTGGTAAAGCTGCAACAGGAAACATCTGGAGTGTTTTTAATATTCTTAAGCAACAAACCAATGCAACAGTGCTTTCTCAACCATTTATAACCGTCAGCAACAAGACTGCTGCAACAATCAAGATTGGAGAAGAGCGACGAGTTGTTACTGAAGTAGCTGATGGCAGCGGAACCAAATCATTTGAAAGCGTTCCGGTCAATACAAGTATTGACGTTACTCCACAAATCAATTTAGAGGGTCTCATTCGCCTGGATATGACGGTTACTATTCAAGATTTTTCGAGTGATGATGGAACTATTCGTAACGATAAAACGGTAAAAACAAGCATCACCGTGGCAAACGGGCAGGTTTTAGTACTTGGTGGTTTTGTTAAAACAAAAGTTTCAGAAGACAAAGCAAAAACTCCAATTTTAAGCGATATACCTGTTTTGGGATGGTTTTTTAAAAATCAAAAAAGGTCTATAACCAAAGACTATATTTTCATTTTTATGGTACCAACCATCATCAAACCACGCCAAACACCTGGAACACAGCTGTACACCAAAATGAAAATGCATGCAGCAACAGAAAGCCTTGAGCAAGCGGTTCAAACGTCTCCAAGCAATGATCCTGTTCATAATTGGTTTTTTAACCCTGAAAAAGAAAATTATTCACACAAAGTTATCGATTTTGCAAATGCGCGCTATCAGCCAACAACGGTTGATATTCGTAACGATCCATACTATCGATCTCAAACCCGGAGAGAAGAACTTGAAGAGGATAAAAAAAATACCGAAGAAGAACAAAAACTTCGTCGTCATGCGCTGCAACTTGATGCAACGCCAATCACTCAACAGAATAATTATCGCGAAGAACCTGTGCAAGAGAAAAAGTTAGTTGGCTTAGATATGACGCAACCACAGCCTGCGCAGCAACTACCACTCACACAATCTTCAGGCACACTTGAAAAACTTGTGCAAGAGCTGCCACTAACCGATATAAATCCTCCAAAGCTTGTACGAGAAATAGCACGGGCTGAAGATCAACAACTTCTTGCAGCTCCACGACAAAAAACTCTTTCTCAACCAACACAACCAACCATTCAGTACGATCGCAGATCAGCAGAACAAACAGCGTATCAACTTCCATCTGAAACCGACTTAGATGCTAAACGAAGAAAACTCAAAGCACTCCTTAACGGCGTACCAGCTGATGCTCAGTACTATTCAGCGGAGCCTGATACTCCTTATCAGCCACTGGAAAAAAAACGTACGCGTATGAAAAATCTTATCGCACAAGATTTGCCCGAAGATAAAAATCGTGCGCAATTTAAACAAACTATTGCCTCTTTCCCTGATGAGCAACAAAAACGTGAACAACTCAAAACGCTTCTTAATCCAGACAATCAAAGTTCATCCGAACAGCCAATTGAACAAAAAAGACAACAACTTAAAGATATCTTTGCCGATAACGAAACATCGAGTCCTTCAAGACAAGAACAATTTATCGACCCATCAAAACGTAATAAACTTAAAGAATTTCTTGCTCAGCAAGCTGCACAGGAAAAAAAACTCTCCTCGGTTAGCCGCTTCACACGAAAGGCTACAGCATGATTACAGAACTATTTTTACCAGAAAAATTTCGTAATCGTCGCCTGATTGCTCAACGTATTTTAGGTATCGCTCTTCAGGATGATACAATTTATGGAGCATTGGTTCACGCCAAGCCGGCAAAAACAATTATCCAGGCGCTTGTTTCGTGCTCAATTGAAAGTGCAAACGGACAAACGTATGAGGAAAAAATAAGCGATGGACTACGCAATTGCTTCTCTCAGGTTGGGAAATATGATCACGTACGCATTTGCGTTCCGGCATCAATCGTTATTTTTAAAGAGCTTCAAGTTCCCTTTCTTGATGTTGAAAAAATTCGCATGGTTCTTGAATATGAAGTTGAAAATATGCTCCCTTTTTCAATTGACGAAGCAATTACCGATTTTATTATTACCAAGAGAAACTCTGATCAACAGACTTCTCAGGTACTTGTTGCAGCTGTTCGCAAGCATGATTTAAAAAATATATTAGATCCATTTTTAGAAGCAGGCATTGACCCAAACGCTATCACTATTGATTTATTTGCACTCTACAGCTTGTATCTTCAGATTGAAGAATACAAAACAACACCTCATGGAACGGCGCTCGTAGACATCAGTCAAAACAGCACACGCATTGCTTTTTTACAAGATGGCGAGTTTCGCCTCACACGACACATTCAACGAGGCATTAATACTGTCGCAAAGAGCATAAGTGATGAAATAAATATGCCAATCTCTGAAGTCTTACAGCGGCTTTATATTTCAGGTGTTGACTATCCAGCAGATGAAGAATATCAACGTAGTGCTCAAAAACAGATGTCAGCTCTTTTTAATGACATTCAATTTACACTCAACTCGTTCAGTCTCAAGCTTAATTATTATGAAGGCATTCAAAAAATTCTGTTTGCAGGTAAAGGAACTGATGTTAAAAATTTAATACAATTCTCTGGAAACCTTTTGCAAATTCCTTGTCAGCAATTTGATCCAAAAAAATTACTCAAGGAAAAATGGATTGTTAACAAAGTAGCGATTCAGCCTACATCATGGAACCCCTTTGCTATTGCACTAGGTATAACGCTCCCTGCACCACTATTGGAAACATTCGACTTGCGTCGCAAAGACTTTACGAAGATTTATGATCCATTACTGTTTAAGCAGCTCATTTGTGCAAGCGTACTCCTTGTTTTTTTCTTAACATTTTTAGGTGTTCGAGGTTACCAAAATATTTCGTATCTTTCGGGCATTGTAAATCGAATTGAAGTTCGCGAAAAACGTCGACTTCAAAGTATATTTCCCAAAGATAAATTGCCCAAGCGACCAACCCTTCAAAACTTGGTTAAAGAAAGTGGAAAGCTCTTACAAGAATCCAATGCTCTGTGGGCGCCTTTTACCAAAGATCGCCTCAAACCCCTCGAAATGCTTGAAGAAATAACCAACATTATTGATAAGAAAAAATTTCCAGACGTCACAATTGCTTATGTTTCAATAGCTCCAAGCAAAGAGGGTATTACTTTTGTTAAAATAGAGGGCTATTTTAAAGCACCACTAGGACAACCGTTGTGGGAAA
The DNA here is from genome assembly GCA_018266175.1 of Candidatus Dependentiae bacterium. Lineage (NCBI taxonomy): Bacteria > Candidatus Babelota bacterium. The sequence goes on along the minus strand of JAFEAY010000021.1, from coordinate 260,318 downwards.
ATTTTGCACAGTTTAAAAATAGGTTTGAAGAATCACCATTATTCACGCTTGCCCAAGAAATTGATGATTCTCCAGCAGAAGAGCGCGGCATTCCATTTACCGCAAAACTCAAACCTCGAGATAAGTAATTATGAAACAGTTCACAAAAATTATGTCGATGCTTCAAGAGTTATCAAAAAAAGAATTTGAGCGTTATCTCATAATCTTTTTAGCAATCGTATTAGTTACAGCTCTTGGAATTGTTTATTATATTTCCTCAACAAGCGCTTGGTATATTGAGCAAATAACAAACCTTCAACGATTAAGCGATAAGACCGCGCTTGTCTTAGCCGAAAATGATCAACTCCTTCAAGAACAACAACGCATACAAACGCTTTTTGAACAAGAAAAAGATTTTAATATAAAATCATATTTTGAACTATTCTGTAAGCAGCAAAACATTACGGCTGAAGCTGGATGGGATACCACTTCATCTGACATTGGGGATAAATTTACTGAAACCATTTTGCAAGCAACCTTTAAAGGACAAAGTACGCAAAAAATAGTTCAAGTTATTGATGCCTTGGATAAAAAGGAAACAACCTATCTCAAAGAGGTTACCATTCGCAGTGAACCTAACCAAAAAATTACAACTGAATTACGAATCGGAACAGTCAGGCCTAAAAAAGGCATCAGCTCTTAGTGGGGGATTAGGTTATGGTCTATTTAAAATATGCTTATGCAAAAGTAAAACAGCTCAATCAAAATATTTTATTCTTTAAACTTATACAGTTCTTCAAAACACTTTTCTTCACGGGTTTGTCATCCTCGCGCAGGCGGGGATCCATTGAAGAAGAAAGTTTTAAGGGTAGATCCCCGATCGTAGCCAGGGATGACATCCCCCTGAAAATCATACAATTTTTAACAATTCAAAAATTACCCATAATGTTAAGAAAAATAATTTTACCACTCATACTCATCATTTTTCTTACAACTACCTGCTTTGCTGCAGATACAGCTCTTGCACCCACCGCAAACGTCATGTTCGGGCAAGCTCAAGGACAAGAGCAAATAAACGCTTCGTCACAAGAATTGAGCAAAGCACCATCTCCCCTTGCATTACCAACAATAACAGCAGAAGGAGATAGTCCAATTGCAGTTGGACATGAGGTAAAAAAAGATGAAGAAGAAGCGAACATTTATCTCAACTTTAATGCAGTCTCACTTTTAAATGTAGTCAACTACCTGGGTGACCTAAAAAACATTAATATTTTGCCCCATAAAGATCTTGAAGCTGCCAAGGTAACACTTTCTACGCGCGCTCCACTCACTCTCACGCGAGCATGGGATGTACTCCTCACGCTCATGGAGATGAATGGCTTCACTATCGTGAATGTTGATGGCATGCACCGTGTTGTTTCGAACAAAGAAAATGCACAAGAGCCGCTACCAACCTACTCATCACTTGAATATGGCACTAAAAAAGGGATTGAACCTGAAGACCTTCCCGATAACGATATGATTGTTCGTTACGTTTATTTCTTCAAAAATATCAAAGCAGAAGTTGCTGAGGCAATTTTGCGTCAACTGCTTCCTGGTGAAAAAGCAACGATCATTAATAAAGACTTAAATGCATGTATTATCAAAGAGCAATGCTCTAATATCAAGGCGGCACTGAAAATAATCAAAGAGCTTGATACGGGTGGCTTGCGTGAATCAATCCAAGTAATAAAACTAAAATATGCTGATGCACAAACAATTCATGACCTTTTTAAAGATGTTTTAGGTGGAGGACAAGAAGAGCAGCGTACTATTCGCTTCAGCCCACTTTCATCCCAACAAGAAAAACGTTATTTTTCTTCAACAACAAAGATTATTCCTGACCAATCAAAAAACTCATTAATTTTGCTTGGGACCGAAGTAAACATCAATAAAATTGTTGGTTTCATTCAAAAAAACTTGGATGTCCCTATTGGTGATGCCGACTCGCGTTTACACATCAAAGAAATTAGACATGCAAAAGCAGAAGTTCTCCGACCTATTCTTGAAAACATTGTCAGACCTCCAAAAGGACAAGGATCTGAAAAAAGTGCTGTCGTTGGCGAGTATAAATTTTTTGAAGACGTACTGATCGCCAATGAAACAGCCGAAGCTGCTGGTGAAGGAAAACGGGGAAGCGGAAATCGCCTAATTATTGCGTGCAATAAAGATGACTGGAGCCGACTCGAGCAGTTCATTGAAAAATTAGATAAACCACAACCACAAGTTGCAATTGAAGTTATGATTATAGACGTCAACCTTGACCAGTCTCGAGAACTTGGCGCTCAAATGCATAACTTTAGAGGCAAAAATCCGGGACTTGGCATTAACGAAATTGATTTTAAAAACTTAAGCTCCTTGCCCTCAACAAAAACTACTGATGGCAAAACTGTTTCAAATATGATACAGCTCACCAATCCTGATAATCTAGGTAAAGGGTCACCGAGCTTTTTAACGTTTGGTGGAGCAACAACCGCTAACCAATCAATCTGGGCAGTTATTCGTTCTGCTTTTAACATTAATAATTCTCACATCGTTTCTCAACCTTTTTTAGTTGCAAATAATTATCAGCCATGCTTTGTTGAAGTCAAAGAAACTCGAAGAATTCCTGGAGATTTTGTAAGTAGTCATGGCGAACAGTCTCGCAGACGACAAGTTGACGTACCGGCTTCAGTCAAAATTGACCTAACGCCTTCTATTAATGTTGACGGCTTTGTAGACCTGACACTTGATATTAATATTGATGAATTTAAAGCAGATTCATCAGACCCTGACACTCCTACAAAATCAACCCGCTCTCTTAAAACACGTGTTTCTCTTATGACAGGAGAAGTCCTTGTACTGGGTGGTCTTACCCGAGGAGATCAGCAAGAAAGTCACTACAGAACTCCCCTTCTTGCCGAAATTCCAATTTTAGGAAATTTTTTTAAAAGCAAAACAAAATCAAAAGCTGAAGGTAATCTTTATGTCTTCTTGCGTCCAAGCATCATCAAACCTCGCTTTGAAGGCGAACCGGATGAATATACCCAGCTCAAGCTTGATTACGCAAAACTTCAGATGATGCGCAACGACACCTACACCCGCGACAGCGATCCAATTCAGCGCTGGTTTTTTAAGCCAACAAATCAGAGTATCAAGAGTAAAGTGAGTGAAACGAAGCGCGGAATTTTTAGACCAATTGATGACTTTACCTATGGTCAACAACGACCAACCATGGTTCGTATTGCAGAAGACCCTTTTTACAAAGTTTCAGAAGCTATTGAACAAACACGTGCTGCTGTTGCCTCAAAAAAGCTTAAACAGCGTGGCGGCCAGCAACGACTCAGTGTACAACAAGCACCGGAAAATGCTGCACATAAAACTGACATGCAAGAATCAATAGATACACCACAAGCGGCTCTTATAGCCAATAACCTTAAGCCTGATGGAACGAGACAAACACGACAACACCCTCTAGTAGCCTATTCACTCGGAAAAGAATCATAATCAGAAAGAAATAGCCATGACCGGACGAAGTACCTATTTTTTAGTTGGATTTTCAATTTCACTCTGTGCCTTTAATACCTCACATGCAGAAGTTAAACGACTGAGTGTAACAATTCCCGACCTCAAATGCGCATACGGATTAAAAGGTGTCACTCAAAAAATTAAACATTATCCGTGGTTTAAAGACTTAACAAGCACCAATATATCCAAGGGCGCACTTGATCTTACCCTTAAACATGGAAATACAGCCAATTTAGAATCACTTGAAGCAGCACTGCAAGAAGCCGCTGAAAAAACAAAAACAACGTATCAAGGGCTTAAAAACATAACTGCTTGGGGAATTATTAAGCATGGAAAGAGTGGTTATTTCCTACAAATATCAGGTTCTCTTGATACCGTTTATCTTCTTGAAGATGAAAATCATAAGCAATCTTCTTTTATCAAAAAAGCATATACGTGCGTCAAAGAATGGGTTACTAACGCTGATGAGAAATTACGCAAAAAAGTAGAACACTTATGCGCAGAAAATTGCCCCGTTCGCTTATCTGCAATCATTCATCAGCATGAAGATAAAACCTACGGGGCAACAAAAGTTATGCACCTCGAGGCGCAAGAGCAATAAATTATTGCTCTAATTGAGTGAGGTCAAAGCCTTGAATTGCTTGATCTAATTTTGAGTAGCGAATGCATACACATGGAATATTCAGCTCGTTTGCTTCACGCTCAACCGCACTGAGATTTTTTTCTTTATCATCAGTAAAAATAATCTGATCAGGGTGAAGGTCTGTTTCATTAAAAAAACGTTCAAGAACCTTGCCCTTGTCGTTGCATCCACAAAAAATAACTCCGCCTTTAAAATCTGCTCGATCAGTCAACCCTGCAAAATTAAGATCTTTTTCGTGCGTTGGGCTGGTAATGCGAAAATTAATGCCCACTGATTCTAGCTGACGCAAGGTACATTCTTCAAGAACATGCGGTGAACGGGCAGTAAGTGCAATAACAACAATCCCTCGTTCCTGCAATTCTTTAATCATGGCAACAGAATTTTCATCAACAAGAGAGACATGAGTAACTTGCATAGCTTCAAAATAACCGGGCAACACTTTGTCACAAGCAGGCTTTATTGCAAGTCCAGCTGCAAGCTCCTGCTTTAAACGTGCATCAAAACATTCGTCACGTGCCATAACCAACTCAGCTCTGAGTAAGGTATTATCAATATCAAAAATAACAACGGGATGTTTTGCGTTGCTATCAATATTCTCTTTCACACTCCAAATATCATCAGATTCAATAATAACGGGAAAAACTTGCGTGTAAGTAGTATTGAAACCAAAAACGAACAAGAGTAATTTAACCGATGCCTTAATGTTCATACAAACTCCTTCATGAACAGAATACTTTTTTTGACCAAAGCATCGTACATGAAACTAGAAATTTTTACGAGACGAAAATAGCATGATCGTCGATTAAATATGATTTTTTGATTCAGTACACTCGATACATGCGCTCTTTATGTATTCAAATGCTTCATCAACAGTATCAACAAATTTTAAGATCGCAACATCTTCTTTTGTAATAAGACCTTGCTTGAGCGCTCGAGTATCAATCCAGTCAACAAGAGGCTTCCAATAGTCAATATCAACCAAAACAATGGGAAGCTTTTTCATACGTTGCGTCTGAACCAGGGTAACAATTTCAAACAATTCATCCATTGTTCCAAAGCCACCAGGAAAAATAACAAATCCTACTGAATAGCGGACCAAAAGCCATTTACGCGAAAAAAAATGTTCCATAACAATATTTTCTTGCACGTAGGGATTCGCCTTTTCTTTGTTTAACCGAATCAAGCCAATACCGGCAGAAACAATTCGCCTATTTCGACACATCGGACTATTTAAATCGCATTCACGTAAATACTCAATTGCACCAAAATTTGCTGCCTCCATAATACCGGGACCACCACCGGTAATAATAGAAAAACCGGCATCAACAAGCTTAAATGAAAGATCTTTTGCTTTGAGAGCTACTTCACTTTCAAGTGCAATGCGCGATCCACCAAAAATGGTAATTGCAGGATGAGGAAGCTTAGTCAGTTTCCACATTCCCCACAAAAGTCGTACATTTGTTTTAAAAAGACTTTTTAAAAATCGTGAATATTCTTTAATTCTTCTGCACATAATTCCCACCTTTTTTAGAGCAATTGAAGGGCTGTTTGAACATCAACGTCATCAATAATCAGTGCAGCAAGCGCATCACAAAATTTAATTGTATCTTCTTGCGGGCGCTGAAAAATATTACGTCCCACAGCAGCACCACGAGCACCCCCAGTATGAAGCTGATGAAAAAGCTCTTCAAGAAATTCCCGCTCATTACGCACCGGTCCACCAGAACAAATAATACCGGTTCTGCCTGCTGTACGAGCTGCGATATTGAGTAACTGAGATCGCTCAAAGCTTGTTGGAGCTGATGGGGGATTTACCTTAACAAAGTCAGCACCAAGCGCTGCTCCTACTCCTGCAGCACCAGCAATAATTTCTTTACTGCGCTCATCGGTAACCGCCTTGCCTCGTGGATAAATCCACAAAATAACCACAAGACCATGGGCATGTGCTTGTTCAATAATTTGAGCAGCTTGCGTAAGCATTTGCGCTTCATACCTACTGCCCAGATAAATAGTGTAGCCAACACCGGCAATTGCAAGATTATTTTCTTGCTTGAATCGAACAACTTGTTCAACCGAGTTGAGAGCAAGGCTGATTGGGTCATCTTGATTGGTTGTTACGATATTGGATTTACCATTCAATTTTACAATATAATTGATTGACTTGTACTGGGCAGCATATCGAGCAATCAGCCCTAAATGCGTTGCAAAAGCACCAATTTTTGCTTGTGATGCAATTTTAAAAAGATACTCTGGATCAGAACATTCTTCAGGAATTCCTTGGCCATAAAAATCGGCATTGAGATGTTCAATTTTTTGATCCGCAGCAAAAAGAAAGAGTCGACCTGTTTTCTTTGTTACTGCAAGCATATGATCAATATACATTGAACGCTGATCAAGTGGTACAGTCAGCGGAACATGAATATCTTGCGGGGTCAGACTTACAAGCATTGGATTCTCCACAGCACAATTTTACTTAAATTATTCATACATTCAGGGACGAGTATACCGACCAATATATTTTATTGTCAGCAGTTTTAAAAAAGGCCATCAAAACCAGATTTTTTGAAGATGTTTAATGGGCAAGCCATCACGAACACCAGAAGTAATAACGCCAGTGCAAAGCTGAAATATTATTGCATTTGGAAGAGCACCATCACCGGCAAGGTCATCAAAGACTCGGTAGGGTGACTGAAAAAAATTAACCTCACGAATGCTCAACTTTTCATGCATAACCGCAACCAAGTATTCAAGAAAATATTTATCCGATCCTTGTTGTCGCACATGCTGAATAATAGATTTAATGAGCTCTTTTTCACCTTGAGCCAAATTTATCCCATAAAAATATTTAAAGCTTTTACTGCGCGAAAGATAGATTGCACAACGAGTCTTATCATTCTTCAGAACAAACTCAACAAGAGAAACCTGCTTTGTAGGTCCGCGATATTTAAATTCTTTTCTGAGTAAATCATCACCAGGATCAACCATTGTTAAAATATTACTTCTTAGTGCTTTCCCATGCTTAACATCTTCTAAATAATCATACGCATCGTGATATGCAGTAACGTTATATCGCAAAGCATATTCTGGGGTTGTTTGTTGTTTAAGCCATACAGCTGATCGAATGTGTTGATTCAGTGCAATTTGCGCATACAGCATTGCTGGTGTTTGTTGTTTTGTTTCATATTCAATATCAATAATATTGATAGCTAAATTTGAATATCCAAGCTCAATGAGACCTGCAATAATAATAAAATCTTGAAGAAGTTTACCTGACCCCTGAGCGCTGTAAACCAACTTTTCACCGGTATACACAAAACGCCGCACAACCGAATCAAGAACCCTCATTGCCAGACGAATACGCATGGGTAACGGAGCTTGAGAACATCCACACCATGCCAACCCGCGTGCCTTTCGTGGGGCCTGTTCCATCATGCGAAGCAAGCGAATGATAAGTCTGTTGCAAGGCTCTTGCTGCATCTCAGCTTTATCACGTTGATACAAATTTGGAAAAAGTTTTTCAAATTGACGAGCATATGGATAAGCAGAAGTTTGATCGTACAATCGATCAATAAGATGATTCTCTTTAAAATAGATTGGATTCTGTAAAAGAAAATCTATGATATCCTGAGCCTGACATCCAACTATAAAAAAAAATGAGCTCACGATAAAGCTCATTTTTAATTTTTGTATCGAAATTAACACCCTTTCCCTCCCCGTTATTACGCTAAACTTCTGGTAAAGTTCCCTGAAAAACCTGAACCGCTGACGCTTGCAAAATAATATTACCGCAATCCTGAACCAATGCGGCCACCGCACCTCCAGGCATGCAAATAATAATCTGTTCATCTACATCAATCATACCAAGCTGCTTGAGTAATCCGGCAAATGCAGCGGCTCCTGAGCTGCAGGCGCGTGTGACGCCACACCCTCGCTCATAAACATTTAAGTAATATTTTTTCTTATCCTGCTCATCTTGCCAAACAAATTCAACATTTGTTTTATTGGGAAATAGTTCGTGCTGTTCAATCAAACTTCCATGCTTTTCAAGCCAGGACAACTGCTTGTTCTGAAAAATAATAAAATGCGGATTACCCACATCAACAATATGCCCGGAAAAAAAGCCTGATGTTGTTTGAACACCTTTAGTGCCCTTATAACAAGCGGTACCAACAGAAGTTGAAATGGTTGGAGCCACCTGGCCACTCACTTCAGACATTACACACTCAATTAATCGATTGCTCAGTTTTATTGAAAATTTCTCTGGATAACGATGAGTCGAAACAAGATGTTGCGCAATGCAGCGCACACCATTTAAACAGCTTTGTGCCTGAGAACCGTCACTGTTAAAAATGAGCATTTCGGGCACACCATGTTCGTGATTATTTTTGATAATCAAAACACCATCTGCTCCTACGCCAAAATTTCGGTCACAGAGCTTACGAACAATCGCAGACCAGTGCAATGCATCATCAAAAACTTTATCAAGATCTTGCTGCGGTTTTTTGTACCAGTCAAAGACGATAAAGTCGTTGCCCAGTGATTGATATTTAAAAAAGTGCGTCAACATTTCGGTTATAACCCAACCGCATTTTCTGGAGTACTTTGTTTTTGAATATGCTCATGCTCAGCATCAACCAAAGCTTCTTGACCAAATACCTTGCTCAAATATGCCCGCCCTGAGTCGGCAAAAATCACTACCGCAACATCGGTAGACTTAAGATTCTTAGAATACTCAAGCGCAACATGCATTACTGCGCCGCTGCTTAAACCACCCATAATGCCATATTTTTTCGTCAACGTTCGCGTCATATCAAAAGCCTGATCATCTGTTACCGTTGCTATTTCATCAAATGCTTTTTGATCAAAAACATCACTCACCACATCAATACCAAAACCTTCAGCCTGATACGCTTTCGGCTCTTTGCTTGAGTAAAAAGATGTTGCAGCATCAACGCCAATAATTTTGACATCAGGATTTTGTTCTTTTAAATATCGGCCAACACCAGAAATAGTTCCACAGCTTCCTGCAGCAAGAAAAAGGTGGGTAATAGTTCCGTTAGTCTGTTGCCAAATTTCAGGACCGGTTGTTGTATAATGCGCAAGGGCGTTTGATTTATTAAAATATTGGTTGGGCATAAATGCGCCAGGAATTGTTTTTGCAAAATTCACCGCCATGGTGTGATAGTTACGTGGATCTTCATGAGAGTCGGTATTGGGGCAGATATGTACCTGGGCGCCATAGGCTCTGAGCGTTGCAATTTTTTCTTGTGAGACGCGATCTGGACACGTAATTATTACTTGGTAGCCCTTTACTTTACCGATCATTGCAAGTGCAATCCCCTGATTGCCAGAAGTTGCTTCAACAATGGTTCCGCCTGGCTTAAGTTTTCCGGTACGCTCTGCTTCTTCGATCATAAAAAGAGCACTGCGGTCTTTGACACTTCCGCCCGGATTGAGGTATTCAAGCTTAGCAAGCATTGTTGGAGGAGTTTGAACATCAAGTCGAATTATTGGTGTATTACCGATAAGCTGCAAGAGTGTTTTGTACTGATTTTTTATTGTCATGATTTTGCACCTTTGAAAAAATAAAAAGATATTTCCCTACCTCCCCTACTTTTTTTGATAGTTTAAAATGTTTTTCTTTGCAATTCCAGGATTCTTTCTTTTTTTGATTGATTATAAAAAAAGGGCCCCAATTTTTGAGGCCCAATTTTAATGACAAATTATTGAAATCTTAAATAACCATTAATCTATCTGATTTATATTCGTAACATGTGAACCCGGACGATATGTTTTCACCGTCTCCAAAGGACAAATTTCGCACTCTTCTTCGTCTTGAATTCTCACATAACCATCAGTTGCTTCAAGCTTTTCAAGCTGCTCTTTGGTAACAACAAAAGAACAGGCGTTTTTCTTGTCACATGGCATTACAGGAGTCCACTCAACGCCGTTAAGAGGAACTTGTCTCCAACGTCGAGCGCCATCATTGAACTTAATTTTATTGACTGAATCTGCAACATCAGGCTTAAGGCTCCAAAAGCGCTCTCCATCAACAACAACAGAGTAAAGCTCGTTACCATCATCGAGCGTGCAATACCCATTGTTATGATTAATCGATGAACATGGTGCTTGGTCAACTATCCACATCTTTTCTTGTGGATGCCATACAACAAAGTGACCATTATTCAATCGCACAAGCGATGTGATACTTTGGTTAGCTGGAGGCAGCAATAGCGTAAAGTCATCTGAAAGATCACTGCTTCGTGTAAACACATTTTTGTCGGGACCTACACAGAAATCTTTATCCGCATATTCTTCACAACTTGGAACGTTATGCCAAGATCCTGACTGTTCATCTTGACCTTTATGCCAATATTTCACGGCACCATCTTTAACGCAGAACAAAGATACTTCACGCGAGCATTCAGCAGGCATTGGAACCCAAGCAGTTAAGTCATCATTCAAGATAAACACTTTTCCATCGGGTCCTGTGCAAATACCTTCTGTTTCAGCGCCCGTGCAAACTGGGGCATCTTTCCAACCGCATTCACCATCTTTGTTGGTATGCCAGTAACGTGTTTGACCTTCTTTGGACACACAGTACAAACCGTTTTCTGAAGTAAAGCATTCACCTACAGGCAAGAGCTCCCATGCTGTGCAATCTACATTTGGAACAAAGTTTTTACCATCTGGACCGGTATAAATACCCTTGGTTGTTTCACCTGTCCAGGCTGGAACTTCTTTCCAAATTATATCTTGTTCACCATCTGAGTGAGGATAGAATACTTGGTCATTTTCAATAATACAGAACTTTTCATCAGCTCCGCATGGCATGCCTTCTGTCCAAACTTTTGAACCTTTTTTAGAGTAAAAGACGGTGCTATCAACAGGACATTTTCCATCTTTTAAAGCACATGGAAATTTAATCGTACAGCTGCCATCTGCTTTACAAAAAACTTTAACTTCTTGTTCTGCGCCTGTTCTAAAGCGATAGAGCATTCTGTCATTGACCCAGTCAACTGGCTTGTCTTGCCATAATTTTGTTTCAGGGTTGAAAAACTCTATCAAATTTTCATCAAACACACAGACTCCGCCGGTCTCCACTGGATCGCATGGAGAGGTTTCTGTATATTTTCCATCCTCATGAAGATAGAGTTTCAAATCACCAATGTTACAAATTTTTACACCCTGTCCACATGGAGGAGTTAACAACATATCCTCACCATGACGGAAAAGTGTCAGTCCACCAGGCAACTTGCAATAAGGTACACTAAGGTCACACACAGCTGTATCAACACCTGCACGAATCACAGGAGTTCTGTAAAAACAAAGTCTTCCATCTTGCAAAAAGTGAAATGGACTTTTACCTGCAGGGCATTCCCAAGCACCTGGTGCAATCTTTCCAATAAGAGCAAGATTTGCGGGAAGCGGTTTATCGACCTGACAATGCGCAATGCCATTGACGTCTCTACCACCAACCATTGCTATTGATTGATATCCTGCAGCTGGACAATTGTCATCTTCAGCTGAACATTTTCCTACAACAAACCATGATGCATCATCGGGACCAATAATTTCTGGTCCGCAGTTTTCACCTTGACAACGAATCTCCCATGGACGCGTACATCCAGGACCTGCTGCTAAGTCATCACCACATTGATTCGGATCCCAAACTCTATCTCTGAGTTCTGCTGCGTTTGCTGAAATAGCTCCCCAATTGTCATAAAGAGAAACACCAGTCCCAACAACAAGAGCTCCAAGTCCTGCGTAGCATAATACTTTACCCCACGAACTTGTTTTTCTCATTTCATGATACAAGAAGTCTGGACAATCGAGTTCAGCTTGAGTGCCTGACGGAAAAGCACAAATTGTAATGTCCCCTGTTTCTTCATTTTCAATAACACCAATCGAAATGATCGGTAATTTTTTAATGAAATCAAAATTGTTTTCCTCTGTGGCGTTTTTTAGTCGTGATTCAATACTTCTTGGATCAAAAAACCGAAGAAGGAGACCCATTAAGTTCTCTAAAAATGCTTGTTGTGTAAGGTTTTTATTTTTAAACGATCGTAATTGAACAGAAGTTTTTAAATTCTGATCTTCAAACCGCTCACGCATCAATCCATTTATTTGAACAAGTGTTTGCTCGGCTGCTTGAATCATAATATCAGGCATAGAATCTTGATCTGGAATTTTTGGTCCAATAAGATTTTCCAGTGATTCTTGAGATATAACAAACAACTCATCAGCAGGCAGCGTGCTATACAAATTGTTGAGCGCTACGCCAATTCGGCCCTTGAGATTAAAAAGCTTGTTTCTTTCTTGAGCAGAAAGTTTTTTAGTTGTTTTAAGATTTGAACCTTTAAATATTTTATTCCACTCGCCTTCAATATCAAATTTACAACGTTGAGTAAAAAAATTATAAAATTGGTGATCATACAAAAGATATTGGTTAACTTCACTATGCAGAGAGAAAAACAAACCCAAAAGGCATGCGAGTGATAACAGACGTCTAAAGCTCATCGGCTCTCCTTTTATAAAAACCTTCAAACAACAAAACTTGGGCAAAGTGTATACAAAACGATATCATCTTGCAAACAGTCAATAGACTTTTTATACTCCGGAGAAAACTATAGGAATTATTTATGAAAAACAATATTCGAGTTCGCTTTGCACCATCCCCAACTGGATTCATGCACCTGGGCAATGTTCGCGCAGCATTACTTAATTATCTTTTTGCAAAACAAAACAACGGCACCTTTATTCTTCGTATCGAAGATACCGACGAACAAAGAAATATCCAAGAAGCTACGCTTCAAATTTTTCAAGATTTGCGATGGCTGAGCTTACGCTATCAAGAAGGATGCGATGCTGGCGGAAACTTTGGACCTTACCAGCAATCTGAACGCAAGCATTTGTATGACCAAGTGCTCGTAAACTTAATTGAACTCACACGCGTCTACCGCTGCTTTTGCTCTCCAGAAATTTTAGAAGAAAAACGCCAACAGCAAATTGCTGCTCACAAACCACCGCGCTATGACCGCACCTGCTTACACTATCCAAGTGAAAAAGTGCAACGCAAGCTTGAAGCAGGGCTAAAATTTATCTGGCGCTTCCAGTTTAATAACAATCAACTCCTTGATATGCACGACCTTGCAAAAGGAACAATCACTTTTGATACGCAGCACTTTTCAGACTTTGCAGTCACACGCGAAGATGGCTCATATACTTTTATTTTTGCCAACTTTGTTGATGATTATTTAATGCGCATTTCACACGTTATTCGTGGTGAAGATCATACATCCAACACCGCAATGCAGTTAGCACTCTACGATGCTCTTGCGGTCAAAGCACCTACCTATTGGCACTTGCCTATCATCTGCAACCTTGAAGGGACTAAGCTTTCAAAACGTGATTTTGGCTTCAGCCTGGGCGACTTACGCAAATCTGGCTATCTGCCAGAAGCAATTTGTAATTACTTGGCAATTATCGGCGGCTCATTTGAGCAAGAGATTCAAAGCCTTGATGAATTAGTTAAAAATTTCAATTTCTCACACATTCCATCAAGCAGCGGAATTCGTTACGATGTTGAAAAACTTACCTGGTTTAATCACAAATGGATTAATAAAATCTCAACGCATGATTTATCTGAAAGACTTAAACCGTTTTTACATGCAGCTTTTCCACAAAGCAAAAATCTTGATGATACTCTCCTTGAAAAACTCATTGAAAAAATTAAAACTGAACTTCATAAATTAGAAGATATACAAAAAATTCTTAGTTTTTATTTTCAAGAACCGGTCTTGAACCACGAAGAACTTGCACTTGCCATGCCGCAAGAAAAAATTGATTCTGCGCTTGAAATATTGCGCACTCAAGCAGCGCAAAGTACCGATAAAGAAACGTTTTTGAGTAGTATTAAGTTAGCCGCAAAAGCTGCTGGGCTTTCAATTAAAGAAATATTTACCCCACTACGCTTTATGTTAACGGGAACAACCCACGGGATTGGTATTCAAGACTTACTCGAAATGCTTGATTTTAAAACAGTAAAAGCTAGACTCTTGCAGAATTAAAATCACTTATTTCCTAAGGAATACATGTTGTTCAAACGTCCGCTACTCATAATACTTGCCGTTGTTGTTGTCAGTACCATTACACTCAAACGTGCTTGCTTTAAACCAAAACAACGTCGAGTCTACGTCGACATGGTAGCGGACATGTTTCACCCAGGGCATGTTGCCTTTCTTAAGCAAGCAAGGGCCTTTGGTGACTATTTAATTGTAGGCTTGAACAACGACGAAGATGTAAAGTCATATAAACGTTTACCAATTATGAATCTTGAAGAACGAACACAAGCGGTCAGTGCATGCAAATATGTTGATGAGGTTATTCCCAACTGCCCGCTTCGTGTTACCGATGAATTTATCGATCAGCATAAAATTGATGTCGTTGTCCATGGTGATGATTTCAATCCTGAAACAATACAACATTACTACGGTGTACCGATTCGTCGTAATATGTTTAAAACCGTTCCGTACACCAAAGGTGTTTCTACCAGTGATTTGATTCGGCGTATTCGCGCACGAGCTGAAGGCGAAATTTAATTATTTCTTTTCTCAAGTATGGTCAACTTACGAGTGTAGATTGCCTTTCAACTCACCTAACGCTTTGCGTAAGTCATTAAGCTTGGAACGCAAAACCCCCAGTGATGTACTTAATTTTTTAAGTTGTCCTTGAAGTTGACTGTCAGGCTTACTCTTAACTGAAACAGCAGAAACTACAACCTCTGACTCAGATACTACAACGTGAGCACCTACGACTTTTTTGGGATATTCTTTGGCCTCTGATGGTGGATTTAATTCGACGTCTTGAATCCCCATTTTTTTATTAAGTTTATCAATTTTTACATCAATTTCTTTATGAAAACTTTGTACGCTTATATTTGAATCACTTATTAAATTTAAATTGGCAAAGTACTTTTCTAAATTATTTTGTTTAAGAAGAGCCTGTAACTTAACTTTAGTAAGAGGCTTTTTTCCATTTTTAATAACAAAACCATCTAAATCTTCTTTAAATTTTTTTAAATTTGCTACAGTGTTTTCTCTTTTTATTTGACGTTCTTCATCTCTCTTTTCGATTTCTGCTTTGAGCTGCTCACTTCTCATCTTTATTTCTTGATTAAGCTCTTTTAATTTTTTTGTTGGCCTTCTTCGACTTAAAGGTCCTTGTGCTTTTTTTACATGCGGTAGTTTTGGTTGACCAGGTTCTCCAAGGTCAATTTTATTCTTTTTTTTCTTAGCTTCTTCTTCGGCTAACTTTAAAACATCCTCTTTCCCTTTTTCTTCTTTTTTTTCTTCGACTATTTCTGGATTAATAATCTGGCTAAGGTATTTATCTAAAGCTGAACCTTTGGGAGCTAGATCAAGCGCAGTCTTATTCAATTTATTTTTCACGTCAATGAACTCACGTTGATATTCTTTGAGAAGATCATTAATAAGCTGTTGAGCTATCAATAAATTGCTCGCAATTACTGCTTCGTGAAGAGGGGTATTGCCGAGGTTATTAGTCAAAAACTGGTCAGCCTTATTTTTAAGAAGCAGTTGAACCATTTGAAGATTTTTGTTGATAACCGCTTCGTGCAACGGAGTATTTCCTGTTGCCAGATCTTGATAATTTACAGATACTTCAAGATCATCGTCTGACACAAGATCGTCCTCATCGAAGGCTATTGTTAAAATATTCTTAAAAGCATCTAATTGATTATACTTCGCTGCCCATAGCACAATTGCTCTTTGAGTCTCATCTTTAGAATTGATAAGCATTCCAAATTTTAAACCACGCAAGTGTCGCATGACAGCATTTGGATTATTAGTAACAACAGTTTGAATGGCCTCGCTACCAACTTTGCCATTTTTAAAATGAACCTCTTGAAAATCATTCAATCCACTCAAAAAACAACCTGAACCACTCAGTGCAAAAAAAGCTATCAGTATTACTCTGAAAAAATTTGAATTTCTAACTCTCATGATACTTCTCCATCTTTACAGTCAAAAAAAATCAAAATTTTTGTGTGCAACCAGAATAAAGGTACTGAATAACTGATTGGTTTTACAAGAAAAGTGGTTGATGTCAGTTATTTACACTTGAATTAAGTATGAATAGAAGAGGATTTAAGTTTGATAGAGTTCAGGATATTGTAAGCGATTGGGCATTTTTTCAAACTTGAACACATACCCCGCACGAACCATATAATTCATAAGATGAAGAAAGTTTTCTTCTTGGCAAGCAGGAACAAAGTATTCAATAATATCATTAGTACCATCAAGCGTTCGGTCGAAGGTTACGTAATCTTGATTACGAAAAACACCCCCAATAAACCAGGTCTCTTTGGCCTTCACATGGGCCTGATAATATTCACAATACATAACTTATTCCCTACAATTAAAATCGATAATTTGTTTGCCAGTATGTAAAAATCATAAAAAAATGGCAAGCAATGCCGCGAAAGCACCACTTGCCATTGAAAAGGTCAAAAATTTAATACTCAAAAAGTATCTATTCAAGCCCTGCTAAAGTAAGATCACTCAAATTTAAATCATCCAACGTTTGATCCATAACAATAGCTGGAGAATCTTGCATTGCAACCGACATAAGCTCCATCTCTTGAGCTTCTTGATCAAATGCAGAAACCGTTGCAAACGGCTGAATATTAAAAAAAACAGGCGCTTCGGGAATTCTCATTGCCATTAATTGATTCATTTCTCCATCCAAGCTCTCAAGTTCATGATAGGTTAATGGAGGCAGCGCTTGCAACCCTGGTAATCCCGGCATTACTGATGTTGCAGGCAAAGCTCCAGGAGCTGGCAGCATCGGTACTGGAACGGCACCAAGATTTGGTTGTAATGGCGCTATTGGAGCAATCATTCCCGGCCCCGGTACAACTGGAGCAGCTGGCGCCATTGGAGCAATCTCTCCAAGCGATGGAAGCGTATTTAAGTCTGCGATCGGCGCAATACCGGCTACATCTGGAACGACAGGTATTCCAAGTCCAGGCACTGGAGCTGGTACCGAAACAACCGGTACTGCTGCTTCTCCCAATGGTTGAATGTCAGGCATTCCTGGGGTAACCACTGGCTCAACTGAAGCAACTACCGCTCCAGCCACTGCACCTGTAGGTGCTGGTGCTGCAAGAACCGCAGGCGGTTGTATAGTTTCTCCTCCTGGAGCAATTGAAGAACCAAGAGCTGCAGCCGGTGGTTCAGGTATAATTTCTTGAGCTGTTGCATCGGTAGCATCAGGAACAGGCGCTACTGGCGCTGGCGATACAGATATTGGTGGTTTTGCAACAATAATTGCTGGTGCTGGTGCTGGTGTCGATGCAGCAACAGGTGTAACCGTTGGTAGTGAAGCAGGTGTACTTGAAGGACTCGAGGATGAATCATCACCTAATCCAAGATTAGCTCCATGCTCACTAACGAACTTTTTTAAAGCTTCACTTGTAGATTCAAGCCGTTTTTTCAACTCCACTGAATCGCTGTATTCGCTTGTCGCCAAAAGTTCTAAAATCACACCCTTAATGCCCTTAAGACCATCAAGTACCGTTGCTGGAATTTGCCGAGCATGCAGCATTCCCATGTAAAAAAGCGTTCCTAAAATAATAAGAACTATTCCGCTTTTTATTCCCCATCGCTTGATCATAACTCCCCCCTGTTCTATTTTTGGCCATATTATTTGGCACAATTACTTTAAATACAATTCGCTTTACAAGCACTCCCCCTGCTTGTTCAATATTAATATTACTCATATTAAAAATTCTCAGTCAATAAAAGATAAATTTTGAAAAAATATTCTTTTAGAAACAATAAAATTGATGCTCGTATAAAATCTTAAATTGGTATGATACGCTACTTTTAAAAATAGATAGGAGTTTCCATGAAAAAATTCAATCTCATCGATCATACGGCTGATGTTCGCTTATTTGTCCAGGCAGACTCTCAGCAGGAACTTTTTTTAGCTGCCCTTCAAGGCATGGCGGAAATTATAAGCCCAACAAGTTGCCATACCAATAAATCGATGATTACACACATAATAAAAATCAATTCTCACGATCCAACAGTACTTTTAATTGATTTTCTCTCTGAAGCCCTGACATTAAGCCATGTATATAAGGCCCTCTTCTGTTCTGCAACATTTACCATACTTACCCCCAATCAACTTGAAGCGTTAGTCCATGGCATACCCGTTGCCCAATTCGACGAAGATATTAAGGCGGTCACCTACCATGAAGCCGAAATCATTCACGACAACCAAGGAAACTTGAGCACAATGATTGTCTTTGATATTTAAAGGAAAAATAATGATCTCAAAAGAAAAACTCACAAAAATTACCCCAACTCAATGGGAAATTCCCCAAAGCTATCGCGCAGATATGCTCGTACCTGCTCGCATTTTTGCGACACAAGAGATGCTTGATGTTGTTTTTAACGACCGCTCACTTGAACAATTAGTTAATGTTGCAACATTACAAGGAATTCAGGGACATGCGTTTGCTATGCCCGATGCACACGAAGGATATGGTTTCCCTATTGGCGGTGTTGCAGCAACACAGTGGCCTGATGGCGTTATTTCACCCGGAGGAATCGGTTACGACATCAATTGCGGCGTACGCCTGCTCAAAACAACACAAAGCTATGATGACATCAAGGGTCGACTCAAAGATTTGAGTGAAACACTCTTTCGCATGATTCCTTCTGGTGTTGGAAAAGGGGGCAGTATTACCCTTACCTCGCAAGAGATTGATCAAGTTCTTACCTATGGCGCACAATGGGCACTCAAAAATGGTTATGCTACGCAGGATGACTTACGTCACATAGAATCAAACGGTCGCCTTGAAAATGCCGATCCAAGCAAAGTATCTGAGCAAGCAAAACAGCGAGGCCTTGATCAAATAGGAACTCTTGGTTCGGGAAATCATTTTGTTGAAGTTGATATTGTTGATGAAATTTATGACACAGCTGCTGCTGGAGCATTGGGCTTATGGAAAAATCAGGCAACGATCCTTATTCACACCGGCTCACGCGGGCTTGGTCATCAAGTTGCAACCGATTATATTAAAATCATGATGAATGCTATGCCAAGTTACAATATCACACTTCCTGACCGCGAACTTGCATGCGTTCCCTTTTCAAGTCCCGAAGGGACCGATTATTTTAATGCTATGGCGGCAGCGGCAAATTTTGCCTGGGCAAACAGACAAGTAATTACCTGGGAAGTTCGACAAGCCTGGAATAAAATATTCGCAGGAACTGGCGACCAGATTAGTCTTGTGTATGACGTTGCACACAATATCGCAAAAATTGAGCAACATTTGGTTGGTAAAAAAAAGAAAAAACTTATTGTTCATCGCAAGGGAGCTACACGCTCATTTGGTCCCGAACATGAAGAGTTAGCACAAGAATATCGTGCCATTGGACAGCCGGTGCTGATCCCGGGCAGCATGGGAACTGCATCATATGTTTTAGTTGGCACAGAACAAGCAATGACCACTTCTTTTGGATCCTGCTGCCATGGTGCTGGGCGCACAATGTCACGCCATGCAGCAAAGCGATCTATCCATGGTAAAACACTTTACGAGGAACTTATGAGCAAGGGCATCCATATACAAGCTGGCTCAATGGTTGGTCTAGCTGAAGAAGCACCACTAGCGTACAAAGATGTCGATAATGTGGTTAATGTTGTTCATGATGCAGGCATTGCGCGCAAGGTCGCACGATTACGACCCTGCGCAGTTATCAAGGGTTGAAGAAAATAATTTATTTCAATAATTCTTCTAGCTGCAGCAACCGATTATACTTTGCAACACGCTCACCGCGAGAACAAGCGCCAGCTTTGCATTGATCAGCTCCAGCACCAACTGCAAGGTCTATGATAAAGGTGTCCGATGTTTCACCTGAACGGTGCGAAACCACTGTTTTGTACCCAGCCTTATGAGCCATATCAAGCGACTGCAAAGCCTGAGAAACCGTTCCAATTTGGTTTGGTTTAATCAGTACAGCATTGGCGACTCCTGTATCAATGCCCTGCTTAATACGCTCTACATTAGTTGTAAAAAGGTCATCGCCCACCAACTGAACTTTATCACCCAAACGATCAGTCAATAATTTCCAGCCAGCCCAATCATCTTGACTCATACCATCTTCAATCGAATAAATTGGATAATTTTTGGTAAGCTCTTCGTACAACCCTACTAAATCCTGTGCCGAAAAAAGCTCGTCATCAATCGTGTAAATTTGTTGACCTTCATCATAAAAGCAGGACGCTGCTACGTCTAAACATATTTTAAAATACTCAAAGTCAAAACCAGCAAGCATGATCGATTCCATGAGCAAATCAAGCGCTTCGCGTTCACGAATCACTCCGCTTCCTGGCAGGTGCGGCGTAAAACCACCTTCATCACCTACCCCCGCTTCATACGATCGCTTCTTCAAAAGAGCTTTGAGTTGCTGATAAACCGCTACCACATCTTGTAATTGTTGCTCAAAAGATTCATCTGAAAAGGGCATAATCATAAATTCTTGAAATACTGCCCCACTATCTCCATGCATTCCCCCATTTAAAATGTTAAACATGCATTGTGGAATGCTTGGGCTGCGATCATCAGAGAGCTGTGCGATAACCTCAAAGAGCTCTATTCCATGAACAAGTGCATGAGCACGAGCAACTGCAATGCTCACCACAAGCAAAGTATTTGCTCCAAGATTTGATTTATCCTGCGTCCCATCGGCCTGAATCATAAGGTGGTCCATAGAAAGCAGATCGGGTTTTTTGCCAACAAGAAGCGGTGCAATAATTTTTTCAATTTTACGGACTGCTTCTTGCACCCCTTTTCCATGATAATGCTCAGAAAGAATATCTCGCAGTTCATGAGCTTCATGTCGGCCAACCGATGCACCAGCAGGAACACTAGCACTTACTCGCCGCCCATCACTCAGCTCAATAAAACTCTCGAGTGTAGGACATCCACGTGAATCTAAAATTTCTCGAGCACTCAAACGTACAATCTTTGCCATACATTTCCCATCAACAAAAAAACTGCTAAGCTATGCCCAAACTGAAATAATAATGAAAAAACCTTATTAATTAAAAAAGATATATTTTAATATATTAATCACTATGGACATAAATTATTTTTGTAACCTCACCCCACTGGCTCTGACATGGGCACGACCATTCCTTGCAGTATGGTGCATACTCCTTGTCTTTTTGTGTTTTATTATCACGACTCAGCGTGCTCAGCACAAGAAATTTCACGAAATAGAACATTTCCTTCGACCTGGAGCAAAAGTTATTACCAGCAATGGAATTGGAGGAAATGTTATCGCTCTTTTTCAACACACACTTGTTATTGAGCTTGCTTCTGGGCAAAAAAAAGAGATTCCTAAGTATTTGGTAGAGCATGTCTACCAGGATTAACCGCTTTCTCTCTCCCTTTTTATTACCACTCACCAGTACTGCGCTTGGCATTTATCTTGAATACTATTTTCAGATACCAATTTTTGCTCTAATTATTGCTTGCATTGGAGCAAACATTGCAACACTTCTATTCCTTGTGCGCTCACTCAGTTTTGGAATAACGCTTTCCTTGTGTATGGTTTTCTTCTCTACAGGAGGCCTTGTTCTAAAAATTCAACAGATGGAATTTAATCATACACGCACACAGTTGATTGGAAAAAATTTAACACTCCACGGAACAATCACCGATCGAGAAACGCTTCCAGACAGAAAGCAGGTTATTACCATCAATGTTACTCAGATTAGTGACATTTCAGCAGGTCGCATAACACAGCTAAACTGCAACATACAATGTTACACACGGTTTTCAACGGGCTTTTTAGTAGGAGACATTGTAACAGTAAGCAATGTTGCAATACCTAAAAAGCCACCTGAGCTTCGATTCCCCAGCTTCAACGATTATTTGGCAAAAGAATATATCCATGCCTCCCTTTTTTTAAACTCAAATAAACAGATTGACCTGGTAGAAAGACCCGAAAAATCTTTTGCCCGATGGTTGTGGTCGTTACGTGAACAATCGTATAAAAAGATTACGCACAAACTTTCTTCTCGGTCTACTACATTTCTTGGTTTGCTTTTTTTTGGTAAGAAAAAATATAAAGAGGTCGATTCATTGCGCATACTTTTTAACCAATGGGGACTTGCACATTATCTTGCCCGCTCGGGGCTCCATATTGTTCTTTTGATTGGAATTTGGAGTTTTTTATTTTCATTTTTACCCATTAATCTTTGGATCAAATGGCTCTTGCTACTCATGATAGCCAGCATGTACGCACTCCTCAGTTGGCCCAGTGTACCATTTATTCGTGCAATCCTCGTATTCGGGCTTTCTTCAATGGGCCGACTTTTGTGGCATCATGTCAATGTACTTCATTTACTCAGCTTGGTTTGCTTAAGCATGCTCTTACTCAATTCTCTACATCTTTTCTTTTTAGACTTCCAACTCACCTTTGGACTTACTTTTGCACTTCTTTTGAGTAGCAGATAAATCAAAATATTGCATCGTTCTTATTAAAGTCTCAATACTTTAAATGCACTAAAATTCATGCCTATCTCAGGATAATATTTTTTGCCAAGGAGATTTCATGACACCTTTTTATCTCACAACTGCTCTCTTAATGCTCTCATCTATATTTTGTACCGTTTTTTCAAAAACTGAGCTTGAAATTAAGAAGACGCCTCAACAGGATTATATTCAACCAAAATCACTTCCAGAAGAAGAAAAAGAGCCTAAACAAAAGTCCGAAAAAGAATGGAATTTTATCATTTATATGGTAGGAAACAACCTTTACAAATTTATTTTTGAAAACTTAAAAGAAATGCTCGAAGTCGGCTCGACACCGTCATCGAATATTTTGGTACAAATTGATCATGCAGGATCAGCCGAAGCAACACGCTTTTTTATTGAAAAAGAAAAAGCTGTTCTGCAAGTAATGAATGACGAACGAACAGGCTTAACACGAGGAACGCCGGCAAGTTTTTATTTTTTTGTTAAATGGGCAATTCAAAATCACCCTGCAAAACATCATGCAATTATTTTGTGGAACCATGCATCCGGCATTAAACATCCAAATGTTTGGGAGAAATTGTACCGAGAAGATCGAGATCAACTTTTTCATATCAATGCAGAGACCGGGCTTTTAGAACTTAATCGACGGACTGGAAGTATTAAACACGATTTTGAGCGACCAGAAGTTCCGTTACGTGAATGGTCATCTTCATTTCACCAACCAACAGAGACTTTTATTAGCGAAGAAGAGCTACGACAGTGTATGAAAACTTTTTCTAAAGAACTTCTTCACGGGCAAAAAGTTGATGTCGTCATTCTGGATGCATGCCACCTAGCAATGATGGAAGTTGCTACCATTCTTAAAAATTCAGTTCAATTTATGGCGGGATCTCAAGAACTTGAACCCGGGAGCGGCTGCAACTATACAACACTCTTTGCACCGTTTCAAAATGGAACCATGACACCTAAATCTTTTGCTCGGCATTCTGTTGAATCGTTTGAGAATGAATATATTTCCAGTTTTGCCGATTTCACCTTTTCTTCAATTAATCTGCAAGGATTCGAGTTAATTGAAAATGCCTTTGCTCAACTATCAAAACTCTTGGTGAGCAAGCTTAAACAAGATAGCGACTTTTGTTTTTTATTAAAAAAAATTCGAGGATCTCACCTCTTAACAACCGAATTTTTTGATCGAGATTACATAGATCTACACCATTTTTTAGTTAGTCTTCTTGCAACCTTTCAAAAACAAGATGACTGCTTTATAGCAGACACGCTCTTTTGCTCACAAATAAAAGAGTGTATCGAGCCTTTTATAAAACTTTTGGAAGAGCATATTGTTGCTTATACAGCTGGAGTTAATTTGCCAAATGCTCGAGGAATTTCAATTTATTTTCCAGAAAAATCAATTCATAGCTCGTATATCAAAACATCAGGTTTAAAAAATAATGATTGGACAGAATTTTTATCAACGTACATTAAAAAAAATCGCGAAATATAGATCCCCATTTATGGAATAAATCAGAGGATTACTATGAAACTATACAGGCTCTTTTTATTTTTTATGCCATTAATTCTCAGTACATCAATAATATCAGCAACAACACACAAAAACCTCGTACGCCCACACACAACGCTAACAACAAAAATCAAAAACATTATTTCGTTACAACAAAAAAATATTAAACAACCGGCTCCATCATCAGCCTCAATCAAATCTCCAATTAAAGACTGGAACCTTATTGTCTACATGGCAGCGAACAATAATTTACATCGCTTTGCACTCCACAATTTTCGCCAAATGCTGCGTATAGGATCAACTGAACATATCAATGTGTTACTTCAAATCGATGAATTTGGTGAATCTGAAGTAACACGCTTTTATGTTGAGCAAAATAATGCCACTATCCACGAAACAATCAGCAATACTACCGAAGCAATCAGCGGAACTCCTGAAAGCTTGTACGGTTTTTTACGTTGGGCAATAAAAAGCTTCCCCGCAAAACATCATGCCGTATTGCTTTGGAATCATGGCTCAGGAATTAAAGATCCAAGTATTTGGGGTAAATATTATGGAGGGAATCGAGACAAATTTTTTTACAAAAACCCAAAAACAGGGCTCCTTCAGGTCAGAAAAAAATCTTCTCAATTGAGCAACGATAATAACCAGTATAATAATAAAGGAATAGCTTTTAATGAAGTTCATCAAACATATATCAATAACCAAGAACTCCGTCTCTGTCTTGAAAAAACGTGTACTGAACTTCTAGGTAGCAAAAAAATAGATATTATTTTTATGGATGCTTGTCATATGGGGATGATTGAAATAGCTTCTAAGTTAAAAAAAGTTTCTGATTATCTTGTTGGATCGGAAGAAATTGAGCCCGGCACAGGATATAATTACACTTTTCTTCTTGAACCATTTTTAAGAAAATCTCTTTCACCCAGTGAATTTGCTCAACATGCTGTTTTAGCATATCAAGCTGAGTACATTGATGCATTTGCAGATTTTACACAAGCCGCTATTTCTTTAAAAAATTTTGAGATTATGGAACAAAAATTTTTTAATTTTTCTGCAAAACTTTTGAATTTTATCAGCAAAAATCATGATAACTTTATGACGATACGACGTATAAGAAAAAGTAACCGAGATACTTCAGAGTTTTTTGATGAAGATTATATCGACTTACGTCACTTTTTAAAAAGTGTTATTACAATGCTACAAAACAATAAAAATTTTGTTCATAAAGATAATGGTAGTGATGGCGATGATGATGATGATGACTTCAATGAATTACTCGCAAATAACCTTGAAGAAGCTGCCGTTGAGTGCATCACCGAATATGACCGAAAAATTATTGCAAGTACTACGGGTGTTAACTTGCCCCGGGCTGGAGGCTTTGCAGTCTATTTTCCTAAAAAACTTGTTCACCATTCCTATTTTAAAACGATTTTTTCTCAATCGACGCTGTGGTCAGATTTTATTTCTGATTTTGTTAAGAAAAATAGAGAAATTTAAAAATAGTTTTTTGCGCTTGGAAAATGCCAATAAATTAGCTATGTTTTCATCACGTTTTTAAAAATAAAACCCTTCATCTAAGTACAATAAAATTATGTCTTGCGAAAATACACTGACAAAACAAGAGCAACTCAAAAAACTTTTTGCACCGTACGTCAATTGTCAAAAATGCCCGCTTGCAACACAAGGACGCACGCAGGTAGTTTTTGGTTCAGGCGATGCGCAGGCAACACTCATGTTTATTGGTGAAGGCCCAGGACGCGATGAAGACCTGCAAGGCTCACCGTTTGTTGGTCGCTCAGGTCAATTACTCACCAAAATAATCCAGGCTATGGGGCTTGAACGCGAGCAGGTTTATATCTCCAACGTCGTGAAGTGCCGACCGCCCAACAACCGCACCCCACTGCCCACCGAAACGAGTACCTGCAAACAATTATTACTGCTCAAAGAGATTGAAATTATTCAGCCAAAGGTCATCTGCACACTTGGCGCTCCAGCGGCCAAAGCGCTCCTGGGTGAGGACGTGCAGATTTCGCGCGTACGAGGTATTTTTGCTGAATTCAAAGGCATTACCGTCATGCCCACCTATCACCCTGCATATTTGCTGAGAAACCCAGTAGAGAAGCGCACAGTATGGGAAGATATGAAAAAAATTATGGCCAAAATCCAAGAGCTTAATCCTTAACAGTGTTGGTTTTTAAACCGAATGTTTTTCAATGTCTGCATAAATAATGAAACCACGTGAATGAAGTGCTATCATCAGAAAAGGATGATCTGAAAAATTTGGTGAATACCGTATTGCCCAATATGCAACAGTATTATTTAAGTACTGCCCAAGGGTGACGGTAGATATATCAGCACTCATTTCGAGTTTACGTCCAAGTTGTTGTATCTGCACAATTGCGTCTCTGACAGGCTCTCTTGGCTGACCATCTTCTACAGAAAAATTATTATTCGATCTTGATTGTTTGTAAGAACCTACAATTTTCCCAAATAAATCTCCCCTTAAAGTGGCGATATATTCTTCAGGTGACAGCAATATGTTAGTTGCTCCTTTCAGGTATTGCTCTTTTGCATACTCAAGAAGATTGCACATTCGCACAATAATTACTTCAGTAAAAGGTCCACTCAATTCATCTGATAAACTGTCCATAGCAACTACTTGCTTTGAAATGCATAAAACAGCAAGAAGCAATGTCGTAATGAAACCTTTTTTTGAGAAAAACACAGAGCGCTCCTTTTTTAATGTAAAAATTTGAAATTGATAAATATACAACTGCAAGTAAGAAAATTATGCGATACCCCGAAATGAGCCATTAAAGTATATGGCCCCATTATCATAGACTCCTATCCATATCCCAACCTGAGTATCCAAATTTTTTCGATTAAACTCACAAGCAACACTGGCCCATACAGAAACATTCTGACTCAACAGCTTGAAATAGCACCATTTGAGCGTCTCACCAGAAGGAGCGTCTCGAGGTTTAATTAATTGAGCATTTCGCTGTTCTTCACTAATACTGCGGCTAATCACATCACCTTGTATACCAGATTTCACATAAAAAATACCTTCTGATCGCTCATACAACGCAGCAATCGATAAAGATAAATTAGTTTTTAATTGATCAACAAATTCTCGCGCTGTCCCTACTTCTTCCAGGTCACCCTCATTAATTTTTTTCTTCGCATAGTCCAAAAATGCTTGAGCATCAAACACAACAATTTCCGTCAATGGTCCGTCAAATTCACTCGACGGTTCATTCATACCAATAGCAGATTTCGTATTACATAGAGCAGCAACAGCTAATATTAAACCAAGAAGTTTATTGAAAAAAAATTCTCTAATTGATGCTAATTTTTTCATAGATTTATCTCTTTTAAAAAATTTACTTCACATAATAAAGAGTGTATCATGCGATTGTATCGGCATGTTGTAATTCATGCAAGAGCCCGCGATAATATTTGTTATCGCGGGCTCTTAGTTATTTATCTCAACAAATTAAATTGATATGCAGTGCTCAGTTTTTAGCTCAATTTAATAACTGAATCTTTGGTTATACGAATTTTTGTTCCATCAAATTTAGTAATTTCAAAACCTATGAACTTTTCTTCACGATGCTTGCGCACTTGATCCATAAGCCATTGAATAGCAACCTGCTCGCCCAATAAACAGCCCATATCGGCATCACAGCGATAATGAATACCAGCAGCATTTCTTGACCCTAAACAAGCATTCGAGGCAAGTTTATGCAACTCTGAATTAACCGTTAACTCCTGAGCTCCTTCTGCATCTGTTAGATTAACAAGAGAAGAACCATCTCCATTTGGTTTTACCGGATTCATAAATGATGCAATTTTTGCATTACCATTAAAATAGGCCTTTAGCACGGTAGCACAAGCACCAGCTATTCCGGCATGACCCGATAAAAAAGCGGGATGTAATGGTGAAGCTTCTGGATATTCTTGACTCAGTAAATAAGTACTTGCTTGTTGCATGGTCAAGCGATCACGCATATCTGTAACAATTGACGCATCTGCTTGTCTTTGATTATGAGCAATAACCCAATCAAGTAAATCTTGATCAAATAATGATGCATGAAGTCCGAATTCATTTACGCCGGTTGTTTTTGCCCTATGAACAAGTGCGGCAAAAGCTTCTGGTCTTAAGCTCCTATGAGCGAGCCATTTATGAGCCCACACTGTTTTAATTGCTTCATGAGAAGCTTCAGCCATTACCGAAAACATTTCAACCGGACCTGAAGAAACAAATGCTCCCTCGTTGGGCATCAAGCTATTGTTATATGGAAGACTTGGATTAGATGGACATCCATGATTTAAAAGAATTTGCGCAGCATAATAAAATGCTTCACAGGGACCATCTTCATGAAACATAGTAGCCAAGTCGGCGCTGTTAATTGTATGACGTGTAGGGCCAAAAAATCTTCCATTTAATACAGATTTATCAGCTCCGTAGGGACGTGGCACATTGCCATTTTGAAGAGCAATAAAATCATCCCATGATATTCCAAATTCTGTCTGCGAAACAGTCGGAACAAGTTGTTTATGGGGAACTGTATTATAGGAAAAAAGAGGGCTTACATCATGCAAACAAAATTGAGACTGGTATGGCCCAACCAGAACACCTTGGCTTATACCCCTAAATAATACTTTAGGTGTTACGGTATTTGTTTGAGGATCGCGAGGACCCTTAAATGCTTTTCCTAATTTGTTTAGAATTGCACATGCTCGTAAAGACTTTGAGCCCCCAGAACCATCAGCATCAGAGCCTGAACCTGTACCATATTCATCAAAATTAACGTGACGCATGATTGCCTGAAGATAAACTTCGATCAGCTCAGCTGCAGCTTCAGCACTCTGAATTTTTGGAGCTTGAAATCCTGGAAAAAGTTGAATTGGTCGACCTTCAAGCGAAAACATCAGTGCTGTTTGAGGCGCAACAAATTTTCTTACTCCTGCTCTTTTGATAGCATTAAAATCATCTTGTTTTCCGCTTACCAATGCTTCAACAAGTTTCTTAAAACTTGAGGCTCCTTGTGCAGTTACCAGCCCCGTTACTGGATCATGTTCAAGTCCCTTGGTAAATGAAGAAACAAACAAATCTCCAAAACTGTTTTCATCGCCATTACCAGCTTTATAAATATCAAATGTTACTGCGCCTGTATTTGGGTCAAATAAATCTGGTTGCTCAAAAATTTGAAAAAACGCAGCCTCATCACGTGTATTAAAATAGTCAGCAAGTCTATCTGAAAGCTCTTGGGCTCGTATCGATTGTGTAATTGGGCATATGAAAACAAGCGATCCAAGAATAATATTTTTAATAAATTTCATTATGTACCTTTCATGTATTAAAACGAAATATCAGCTTTTAACCACATGGTCCAACGCGACAAAGATTTATTACCATCTGATGGAAATTCATACGAACCGCCATAGGTTACACCAAATGGCCACTTGCAGGTGGTCCAGCGGTAACCTGCAGCCCCATAGACGGTGTGGGAAACCACTGAAGGGTGTGCTGCTGATTTTAAATCAAGGTCAGTTGCTTTGATAGGTATATACACGGCGCCATCACCAAAAGCTCCATCATTAAGAGTTCTATTTGCTGTTATATCACGTCGTGAATTAGTAACTCCCTGGCCATTAGCTTTTTTAACTGCAGCAGATTCAACCCACTGATTTTTGAGTTTCACCGACTCAGCTTCACGTGCATGTAAGTTATAACCTGCTTCAAATTCCCATGAACAACAGTTTAAAACAAAAGCATTATTCCATGTGACATTGAATCCAGGTTCAACTTTCATATCCTGCGTTAAGATATTGATACCCGGCGTTGAAATAAGATTCCTTACATTAGCACCAGCTATT
Source organism: Candidatus Dependentiae bacterium (assembly GCA_018266175.1). Classification (NCBI taxonomy): domain Bacteria; species Candidatus Babelota bacterium. The sequence continues at coordinate 230,168 of JAFEAY010000021.1, read as the reverse complement.
CCTGCCGCTGTAGCTTGTGCTAAACTTTCATACATTTCAAGATAACGACTCCATGGTTTATTGATCAAATCAAACGAACGTTTTTGAGTATTTTCAAAAAGATACTGAGCTGTAAGCGCTGCCTCGTAAGAAAAATTCCAATGAGCTGCATCATCTTCACTTAATACGACACGGAATGTTCCACCTCCCAACAAGCCAACATGCTGACCATTACCAAGTTGCGGTTCAAACATAAAATGGTTTTTTTGCTTGTTGCTCGTTGGAATAATCAAACCAAGTGACAGATCAAAAACTATGCTCTCAGTTTGCGCAACCACAAAACCAAGTTTTGTTTCGATATCACCAAAGCCTGTTTTATGATGGGCATGGTTATCAATTTTTCCATACAACCATGCTTCTTGATGAAGCGCATCTTTCATATTGCCAAAAAGAGGTTGAACTCCTGGAATTTGAGCTGCAACCCCGCCACCCTCATTAATTATTACTTCTTGCAAACGGACATCGCTTTCAACATGAAGAATTGGCGTGGAAATGCTCAAGTAAAATGGATGATTAGACTGTTTATTAAAAAGGTGTTGATAGTGCAAACCAAGCCCAACTGACCATTCACGAGGGTGGAGTGAAATCGTACTTTTAAAAGTATCAGCAACGGCATTAGTTCGCATTATATGAAGCATTCCAGCTTCAGCACGTAAACTCAATATATTAAAATGTTCTGCATGTAACGTTGTACTTGCATCAGCAACCAACACCTCGCTCACCTTTGCCGACGGCGAACCAAACGGCATAAAGTAAGTTCCAAAATCATCTGATTCAGTTGAAGCGCCACCAAAAAGAACTGCCTGAAAATGTCCTCCCCAAGAACTCTTTTTTGTAACATTTTTGTCGTAACGACACCCTGAAATAAATTCAGGTGAAGCAGACTGAAACTGTGGCCGTGTTGAAAAATGCGTTTTACTCGTTACTTTCTTTGCATGAACATCATGCATTAAACAGGCAGCAGCAAGCACAAGTGCCACTCTGTAAAAAATTGGTATCTTCAAAAGACTCTCCTTTCTTTAATTTTCTTGTGAGGAATCAATCGCAAAAAATATAGTTAGGAATTCATGGCAATGTAAATAATTCGTAATTTAAAAATTACTGTATTGAAAAATTAGTCTATTAACGGGAATACTGTTCGAAAATAAACAAAGACATTTTTTTCTTGAAAAAATTCACCATTAAAAAATTGACTCAAGGGCTTTCCAAGCCGCTCTTCAAAAGGCGTTTCGCATACAAGTAAGACTGCTCTTTCTTCATCAGACATATTATCAACATTGTCATAAGCCTGATTACCTCTTGCCTCAATAAGCGTCTCTTGATCGGTATACATGAGGACATGGTTAATGCATACCATTTTTTTTCCATCTTGCTCATGCTCTGCTCCAAAAAAAACCAAGTCTCCTGGCTGCAAATTTGCTGGATGAACCGGATAGGTTGCAAGAAATTGATCGTGCGCATCACGCGGCAATTCAAATCCACAAGCGCGATAACATAAATAGATCAGGCCAGAACAGTCAACACCGGTTAAATGATTAACATGAGAGAGATAAGGAGAACAACCACCCCAAACATAGGGCATGCCAAGAAAAAGCCGTGCATAGTGCACCGTAGCATCTCGAAGTTCCTTTTGAAGCAATAAGTCACTCGTCAAATTCTTAAGATCAGGAAGTTGCGTAAAAGAATCTCTTTCCAAAGTATCCAACTTTCCACTTAAAACAAGCCCATTATTTTTGATGAGCTCAGCACGACAAAATCCAGGTATAAATTCATCTCCAATATGTAACTTAGTTCCAAACGGAAGTATTACTTTTGACTCACCGATACACATAGTTTTATACAAACTACTAACAATATAATCTTGTCGATAATTACAATTATCAAAAATCAAACTCAAATCTCTTGCACGCATCCAACCTGTATAATGAGAAATAACTAACCCTTTTTCATCATCAAAATGAACTTTTTTTTGTTCTTGAACTTGCACTTTAACCCATTTTTGATCACAGATAACTTTTTCTTCGAGCGCTATAACTTGATCGTTACATAAGAGCTGGGTCTGTAGATGAGGCACGTTTCTTGAAAAAGAAAAACCTCTATGCGGTGCATTATCAAAACCAGGAGTATCAACCAAATTTGCAACAGATGCAATTACAACCATTTTACATGGATAGCCTGCCTCAATAACCCGCGTCATAAAAATCATACAAAGAGCAGTACTTAATAAAGCTGCAAAAAGATTCATGTCTCTTCCTCTCCCTTAAATAATTATTCTATAAAGCTACCCCCGTAGACAAATCTGCGCAGCAGCACAGCGTCACCATTTTTTAACTCATGCAATGATTTACCAAGTCGCTCATGGACGCTTACCATGCGTACTTTACCTAAAAAACCGTGAGCTTCTATTAACATTCCGTTACCGATATATAACATCACATGAATCATAACAAGCTGATCATCTCGAAGCGTTCCTAAAAAAATAAGATCTCCTTGCTTTAATTGGGCAAGCTCACGAGGCTTACATGCTTTCCATTGTCCATGAGCATAACGAGGAGTTGTTATGCCGCAGGATACATAAGCAAGCTGAATAAGCGCGGAACAATCAATACCTTCTCCACTACGCCCTCCCCAAACGTAAGGAATGTGCGCAAATTGCAAAGCTTGCCCCACAATCATTTCTCTTAACCCGTCAATACTTATTAACTTAAGTTCGTCTTGGGATACCAGATCACGTGCAGCTACAAATCCATGGTTATCATCAGGAAACTGTACTTTGCACCATGCCAAATTATGAACAACACCTCTAAGCTTTGTGCCGCACGAAAAACTCATACAAGCTGGCAATACATCACCACCTGAATCTGTTAAAGGTTTTTCATAAACGTTTGCCTGTTTTGAAACGACCACAAGATTCAAATCCACAATCGGCTTATTTATAATGCGTACATTCTTCGATTTTATCCAACCATGACACCCGCGAAGACCTTGATCATCAATAACTGACTGCTCTATTGCTCGAACTCGATACCATCCATTTTTTTCTTCCAAAATTATCACTGGTTCATTGAATAATAATTGAGTTCGCCGATAAGCTTGTTGCTCACCAAAAAGCTCAGGTATACATGTGGCTGCCAACTGAACAACAGGCTCTTCTTCAAGGGTAAATTTTACTTGAGTTGCAACAAGATCTACACAGGGAACAGCAATAACTCCAAGTCTTTGAACTTCTAACTCTTTATCTTCCAAGCCCATAACTCCTCCAACTCCAAAAAGAAACCAGGTAAAAAAAATAAATCTCAATGATAACTTCATAAAAATCCCTTCCCCTAAGATAAAAAGAGTATAAAAAACTTTTACTCGCATAAAAAAGAAACAAGCTTATCTGAATAGCCACGGTCAAAAAAATTACCAAATAAGAATATAATAAAACTTGTTTAATAATAAAAATCTTCTTAGAAATTGTGGATAACCTGTGGATAACTTGTGGATAACTTGTGGATAAAGTGTGGATAACTTTTAAAAACACATCCAATAGTGGCCACCTGAGCCTTTTTTCAAAATTGACGCTTGAATAAGCGCTGCCAATCAATCAATCCAGAGAATCAAAAAAAGTTATCAACACTTGTCCACAGGTTATCCACAGGTTATCCACAATTTGACAAAGCGTGATAACATCTTACAGGAGGCTTAATCCAGCGTTTTTTTTTGAGTTATCCACAAAAAGTGGGGGAGCCTATTATTATTAGTTTATATTTATATAAATATTAATAAGTAATAATAAGCGTCAGAAAGTCATTCATGCTTGTTAACCTAAAAAGGCAATTGCTTCACTTTTTTTGTTTTTAACATAAACTTAGAGAAACCAGTGGTACGGCTCAAAGCGTTTTTCGGTTAAATTGTTCTAAATGCAGAGGTAGAAAAACTGTGAATCTTGCGGATGTAATAGAAGGTCTTGTTGAAGAACGAGGTCTTGAAAGAGAAAAAGTTGTTTCGATTGTTTGTGATGGCATTCGTACGGCTTACGAAAAGAAATTTCCTTACATTGACTTTGTTATTACATTCAATGCAAAATCAGGCAACATTGAAGTCTTTGCAAATAAAGAAGTTGTATCATCGGTTTACGATGACGATGTTCAGGTTTCATTGCGTAAAGCTCGCACACTTGAATCAAACATCGAAGCAGGGCAATTTATCAACGTACCCTTTGAGGAACCTGTTGGTCGTATAGAAATTTTGACAGCCAAGCAAGTTATTGCGGGTAAGATTCGAGAGCTTGAACAATTGGTTATCTTTAACGCATTCAAAGATCGTAAAGATTCTATTATCAGCGGTATTGTTCACAAGCGTGAACGTAATGGCTTTGTGGTCAAAGTTGGCGATGTTATGGCACTTCTTCCAAAAGAAGGCATGATCCCCAACGAAACTCTTCGCATAGGCCATCCACTTAAAGCATTACTTCGCGAAGTTCTTCCTGTTGCCCGTGGTGATTACCAACTTATTCTTGATCGCGCTTCAGGTGATTTTGTTAAACGCCTGGTCGAAGTTGAAATACCAGAAGTTTTTGAGGGCTTGGTTGAAATTAAAAAAATTGTGCGTATTGCAGGGTACAAGACAAAGGCTATTGTTGCTTCCACGAGCAAGGAGATTGATCCTGTAGGGACTTGTGTTGGTGTTGGAGGTGCTCGTATTAAGCCTATCTTGCGTGAACTCGGCTCAGAAAAGATCGATTTGATCGAGTGGACTGAGAACGGAGAAGATTTGGTACGTGATAGTCTTAAGCCTGCAGAAATTGACAAGGTTGAAATTGTTGATGACAGAAAAGTCATTGTTTGGCTTGCACAAGACCAGCGATCTTATGCTATCGGTAAAATGGGACAGAACATTCTGCTAGCATCGCGCCTTGTGGGTCTTGATATACAGCTGCAAGATGTTTCTCCGAGCGGTTCATCATCAGATTTTTTCTCTGATGATGTTATGAGCCTGGAAGATGATTCTGCAGATGATATCTCCTCACATGACAATGAATGATATTTTTAAAATAGTCAGGTGAACAGAGCATGCGTGTATACGAAATTGCCAAAGAACTTGGTTTGCACAGTAAAGATGTTTTAGCGCTTCTTGAAAAGCATGGAATTTCGCTTCCGAGCCATATGTCGGTTTTATCCGATAAGGCTCTTGAGCTACTCAAAAAACCTATACCGTCTCAAAAACAAGCCCCATCCCCAATCAAAAAGATAGCTGTAAAGTCTGAAGAGGTAAAAACTGTGTCTGAACCATTGAGTCCTGTTAAAAAAAATGAAAATTACAACATTCCACCTTCTGGAGTTGTAGCACCGGTTAGGGAGAGTAAAGAGGCTGCTGTTCTTCAATCAAACGAACAACTTAACAGTACAAAAGGTGCTGTTCGGTTGCAATCAACAGCAGAAACTCGATCTACAACAGGTATCAAAGGATATCGCGTTGAAGACGACGAGCAGCTTCGCTATCAGTTAGAAAATGAAGAAGTTACCGAAGAAGCTCCGCTTAAAAATGAAAAAATTTCTTTGTTGCTCCAGCGCAAAGGTCTTATTATTGAGCGTCGTCCTACTCGTAAACGAGGTCGTCGACGTCGTGGAAGAATGCCAGCTACTGTACAAGAAGCTCCCGTCGTTACAGAAATAACGCTTTCAAAAAGTTTGCCTCTTCACGAAGCTGCTGTTCTTTTAGGTAAATCTGCAGGCGATATCATTTCTGCGCTTTTAAAGCGAGGCATGGTTTGCAATCGCAATTATGTACTTTCTGTTGATATTATCGAATCACTTGCACAACAGTTTGGTGTAGAAATTGTTAAGCAAGACGAATCTCCTGTTAATCAATCTGAATCTCTGCTTGCAAAAAAACAGTCCTTAGAGCACGCAACGGGTGAATTTCGATGGCCTATTGCTGTTGTGATGGGACACGTTGATCATGGCAAGACAACGTTTCTTGATTATATTCGCAAAATGAAAGTGGCTGCTTCTGAAAAAGGTGGTATTACACAACATTTGGGCGCTTATGAAGTTGATAGTGCTCATGGAAAAATTATATTTCTTGATACTCCTGGTCACGAAGCGTTTGCTACCATTAGGCAGCGTGGCGCGCGCGTCACGGATATAGCAATTTTAATTGTTGCTGCTGATGATGGCGTAAAGCCTCAGACCGTTGAAGCAATTCGTCATGCTCAAGAGGCTGGAGTTCCGATTATTGTTGCACTGAACAAAATTGATAAAGCTCCTTCTCAAGCTGCATTGGATACCATTAAGCGACAATTATCACAACACGATCTTCTTGCCGAAGACTGGGGTGGACAAGTTGTCATGGTGCCAATCTCTGCTAAAACAGGACAAGGTGTTGATGAACTCTTGCAGATGATTGTATTGCAATCTCAACTTATGGACCTTCGTGCTCATGCACAAGCGCCAGCTCGAGCGTATGTTCTTGAATCGCGCTTAGAAAAAGGCTACGGTCCTGTTGCAACAATTATTTGTACTGAAGGCACATTGCATCAAGGCGATTTCTTTGTTTGTGGTGATTCTACGGGAAAAGTGCGTTTGTTAATTAACTCACATGGCCAAAAAGTGAAGCAAGCAGCTCCTTCAATTCCTGTACAAGTTGTAGGTTTTGATAGCGTTGCATCAATTGGCGAATGGTTAAAAGTTATTCCAGCTGCTGAGTACAATAAAATTCGTTCTTCAAAGTCGACAGCAACAAAAGCTGCGCTTGAAAACCCACAGCAACGATCTTTTGAAGTTATTACTGAAAAAGTTAAAAAAGAGATCAATATTGTTTTGAAGACCGACACGCGTGGTTCTCAAGATGCTATGGTTCATTCGCTTGATAAGCTCCTTTCAAAACATAAAGCAATCAAGTGCCCAATTAATATCATTCAGAGCGGCATCGGTGATGTTTCTGAGGGAGATATTGATTTAGCATCAAACACCAAGTCAATTTTAATTGCGTTGCATGTAAAAGTTGAAAAAAACGCCATGCAGCTTGCAAGAAAGCTTGAAGTTGAAGTTTGGACTCATGATATTATTTATCGTGTGATTGAAGATCTTGAAAAACTTCTTCTATCAAAACGAGAAGCGGTTATTTCTTGGGTTAAATGCGGCGAAGCAAACGTTAAAAAAGTCTTTGATATTAAAGGTGTTGGCGTTATCGCTGGTTGTTATATCAAAGAAGGTACCTTCGGTCGTAATTGTAAAGTTGTTTGCATGCGTGGTGGCCAAAAAGTCGGCGAAGGCAAAATTAACAGCTTACAACGAGACAAAAAACCGGTTAAAGAAGTCCATGCGGGATTTGACTGCGGATTTTCAGCCGATTCGTTTCAAGACTGGGTTGAAGATGATATCGCTATTTGTTACAACGAAGTTCGCGAAAAACTACAATAAACGTGCGTACGCTGCAAGCTATTATAGCCGACAACGTTATTGCGTTGTGGGAAAAGACAACAACATCATCGGTTCTTTATTTGTCCGAGAAAGTTATTTTCTTCTTCCTACGTATATGTGAAATTATTTATAGGCTTGGCTTTTTTGTTACTCAGAAGGCCAAGCCTATATTTTTTCGTCCCTATCATGCCCCATGTAAAGTAGTTGCTCTTGGCAACCTTTCGGTTGGTGGAACAGGTAAATCAGTCCTTACTCAATTTTTAATTAAAAACCTTACCGGCTTGCAATGTGCTGTTGTTATGCGCGGTTATAAATCACAAGCAAACCTTGAAAATAAAAGCTTACTCGTCAGTGACGGTAAAAATATTTTTTATGGACCAGATAACTGTGGCGATGAAGCTTTTATGATTGCCAGTAATACTTCAGTGCCGCTTGCCATTGGTGCAAACCGCGTACAAGCTTTTGATTGTTTAATGCAATCTGCTCATCATAACGAACAGGCTCTTGATATCGTTATTTTGGATGATGCCTACCAAAACCAGCAGTTAGTTAAAGATTTTCAAATTTTACTGCTCGACGCCCGTAAGCCTTTTGAAAATGGTCATTGTTTACCAGCAGGGCGTTTGCGTGAAAAAGATTACACTCGTGCAGATGTTATTATTTTAACTCATGCAGACCGAGTATCATCTCAAAAAATTTGGGATATTAAAAAAAATCTTTTAAAAAAAATCATTTCCACACATATTTTTTGTGGCATACATAAAGTATCACGTATTTTAATTGATAATAAAGAACCAATTCATCTTAATGATCTTGCAAATAAGCCGTTGCTTGCGTGCGCTGGCATTGGATCGTTTTTAGGATTTCTCCAAAGTCTTGATTCTCTGAAATTGAGTTATACGCAAATTGTTGAATTTCAAGATCATCACAAGTACACTTCCAAAGATATTACAAATTTAATACATAAAACCGTAGAAAATAGTTGCCAGGGGATTATTACCACACAAAAAGACTGGTGCAAAATAGCACCGCTTTTAGCACAAACTTCACAATCGTCTTTGGTTACATGGTATGTTGTTCCGGTTGAATTTGAATTTTTATCCACACAGGAGTATCATTCTTTTATGAAGGTTGTAACAAAAAAGCTTTCATAAAAAGAAGAGAGGAGTGTTGGGATGTATGCCGTTATTCAACGACATTTGTTTTGTTTTGTATTTGCGTTACTGCTGGTTATCTACATTGTGCCGCTCTTAATTCAAGCAGCATATAGACTTAAAGTTCTTGATCTTCCTGATGGTAAGATTAAAAATCACCAAGCACCTGTTCCATACATGGGTGGGGTGGCGGTTTATTTAGCTTTTATTACTCCGCTTGCATTGGCTTATCCATTTAAAAATCATATTTTATGGCTTCTTTTTGGAACAACATTATTGTTGTTTGTTGGTTTGATTGATGACTTAAGAGTTTTAAAACCGGGACAAAAATTTTTGGGCCAAATTATAGCAGTACTCTGTTTTTTAAAAGGCGGATTCTCGCTCAAATCAATTTTTTTCTCATCGTATGAAAATTTGGCACTTTCAACATTTTGGATGCTTTCTGTTATTAATGCATTTAATCTTGTTGATGTGATGGATGGACTTTCCTCAACGATAGCGCTGGGTGCATCAGTTTCATTCTTGATACTTGCTCTCATATTCAAAATTTATAGCGCAAGCTTACTTCTGATTACGTTTTGTGGAGCATTGATTGGATTTTTATACTACAATAAGCCTCCTGCAAAAATTTATTTGGGTGATGCGGGAGCTCTTTTCGTTGGTGGATTTTTAGCTGCCATTCCAATGCTTTTTCCATGGAGCTCTCAATCATGGGATTCTTATTACACGCCAGCGGTAATTTTAGGTATTCCATTACTTGAGGTTGCCTGCTTAATTGTCATTCGATTGCGTTTAGGGATTGCGCCCTATCGAGGAAGTCCTCATCATTTTGCTATTTATTTGCAGAAAAAAGGTTGGAGTAAGTATCAGGTTCTTTTATTTACCCTTGTAGCTGGAGTTGTACTCACATCTATAGCTTATGCATTTTTGTTCGGCTATCTCCATTTTTGGGGCCTAATATTTTCTGGAATATTGTTTTTTATTACCTGGAGTTGGTTTGTTTTTACGTAAAATTAACCCTTGCGATACAGTTTAATTATTCTGTTAGAGTAATCGATTTGTATAAGTTGACAAATTGATAATTTGTGTTATTATTGGATTATTATGATAGAATTTAATAAAAATTTCTCTGCTTCATTTCATTTAGTTTCTTGCTGGCGCTTGAAGCGCTAAATCTTTATTTTTCTAACTTTTTTCACGTCTGAAAATTTCGCACAGCCTTACTCTATATGCAGTTTTTTATTCTGTATTTTGGTATTGGTGCGAAAAATAATTGTTATAAACTTTTCACATTTAAAAAACATTAGGATTTTTATGAAAAAGCTTTTATTAGGTATCAGCTTTATGCTGAATCTTGCTTTGGTCGGTACATTGCTTTATTTGGGTGGAGGTCTTCTCTCAAAAAATCAGCAACGTGGGTTAGAGCAACAAATTGCGGGGCGTATCGCTGTGGTACAACCAGCAACCCATCCAAGTATGGATGAAATTACACAAGGTTTTATTCAAACCATTGAAAAAGAATCACAAAATTTCTACAACTTTACCGTTTTCAATGCCAATAATAATGTCATGCTTATGCGTGCTCAAATAGAAGAAGTTGTGCAACAACAATTTGATCTGGTTATGACGATTGGTTCAAAGGCAACGCAGCTTGCAAAAGAAGTTACTCAAAAAAAGAAAAGCAGTATCCCCGTGGTATTTACCGCAGTTGCTGACCCGGTAGAACAAGATATTATTGAGTCGTGCGAAAATTCTGGTAACCAATTAACTGGGGTTATCGAAGAACTGCGCTTTCATGAACAACTTGATTTACTGTTATTAGTTAAGTCATCAGTTAAGCATGTTTTATTGGTTTATAATCCTTCTCAAGTTGGCTTAATCAAAGAAGCTGGGGTTATTGAGCAGATTCTTACCTCAAAAAATATTATGTTTTCAAAAGCTGAGGTCTTTCATCCAAATGAAGTGTATCAAAAAATTTCTGGATTAATGTCAGAAGTTGATGTCGTGCTTGTACTTAAAGATCACACAGCAGTTTCTGCACTTGAAAGCATTGTAAAGCTCTGTTGTTTGCATGGTTCAACATTAATGGCAAGCGATTTAGACTCACCGGCTCGCGGTGCAGCTCTTGGTTTTGGTGTCCTTGAGCGGCAGTTTGGTGTACAAGGTGCGCGGTGTGCGCTTGAAATTTTAGAGTCTAAAAAGATGCCAGCTCAGATTCCATGCAGCGCTGCTCACGGTTATAAATTACGGATGAATGCTGCAATGATTGAACCTCAGGGTTTGCATGTCTCTGATGATCAAATTAAAATTTTTAAAGTAATTGATCTCATTTAAATAATCTAAAAAATCAAACAATAAAAGCTTGGTCTTTGAGTTACCAAGCTTTTATTGTTTTTAAGACAATAGTAATATTTATTCATATTGATCGCGAAGTCTTGTTAGACAAATGCCGAGCGTTAGATCTGATGGTTGGTAGGATTCTTGTGGCAATAAGGTTGTTATTGCGTAAAATCTTTGAACCAATTCAATGATATCTTGATTTTTAGTAGCCAATGCAATATTCACAAGAGCTGTTCCTCGGGGAAAGCGACCAAATGCTTGAGGAAGAGTATTATAGATTTTTGTTGAGCTTTTCTCAAATTCCCGTTCAATAAGTATTTTGATGCCAGACATAACGGCAATCATAAGTGGGGTTATTCCGTAATCATCAAACTCAGGAATAGTGTAATCATCTGCAAGATACGGAAAAATAGCGGATGTTATTTCTTGATTCCCGCAGAAAGCTGCAATAGTAAAAGCATCACATTCTGCTGGAAACAGTTGTTTATACTTTTTTCCATTAAAATGAATTTTTTTAATTTTATTCTTTTTTGAACGATAAAGGATATTATCAGTGCTTTTGTTTAATAACTTATTAACATCATTTAAGTTCCCATTATAAGATGCTTTCATTAAAGCAGTCCAGCCAAAAAGATTTGTGTTTTTAACAAACATAAGCATAAGAACACTTATAAGTATCTTTGTTTTTAATATTTTCATAAACACCCCCATCAAATTTTATGAACACATTTTTTTTAAAATATCTATTTCTTGTTTGTATAGATCTGGATCTGGAGTTTCAAGAATCTTGGGAATGTCACTTAAGCGGTGATCATTCATGATGAGCTGAAAAATTTTGAGCGGAATCTGTCCCTTGCCAAGGCATTCATGGCGATCAACGCGTGATCCGCAGGCTGTTTTTGAATCATTCAAATGAATTGCTTTGAGATTGTCTAGGCCAATAATTTCATCAAATTGTTTCATAATTTTTTTATAATTATCTTCAGTTGTAAGTTCATAGCCAGCAGTAAAAATATGACAAGTATCAAGACATATAGCGATTTTACGTTTATGTTCGCATGCGCTACGAATTGCTGCTAGTTGCTCGAAAGTATTGCCAACGTTGGTTCCTTGGCCAGCCATGGTTTCAAGTAAAATCATAGTTCTACCATTAACTTTATCAAAAACAAGATCAAGATTTTTGGCTATTTGTTTAATACAAATTTCTTCGCCAGCACCGAGGTGTGAGCCTGGGTGAAGTACCAAATAAGGAATGTTGAGTTGGTTGCAGCGCTGCACTTCGTCGATTAATGCTTTGACCGCTTTTTGCTCAACGTCTGGTTTGCTTGATCCTATGTTGATCAGATACGAAGCATGTACCATTATCGATTCAATTGAAGATGTTTTCCAACGGGCTTTAAAATTTTCGATTTGATCATTGGTCAGTGGTTTTTCGTGCCACGAGCGATTGCTTTTGGTAAAAATTTGCATGGCGGTACAGCCAACTTCTTCGCCTCGATCAAAGGCAAGATGAAGTGATCCTGCGCCAGACATATGAGCCCCAATAAGAATCTTTTTAGTCATTATATTCCTTGATCAAGTGGCTGAAGTGAACATTCAAAATATCCATGAAGCCTATCAGGAAGTGCATGATAATCAACTTGATCAGTAATATTTTTGAGATCACCAGAAAAAAATGTGTTCCAAAAAAGAATAACCTTATCTTTGATTGGTTGCGTTGCAAGATCGTGAAGCAGGGCGGCAAATGCCTTGCCCACATAAGTACCATCAATCATAATTTTTTCTTGTTCTTGTAAAAGTTTAACTGCCTCAGCTCCAGGCTCTGAGATGATAGCATAGCCATCTCCCAAAAAATTATTGTTGATGACAAAGTCATCAGGAGCGATTGATACTTGAGGGAATGATGGATCAAGGTTTGTAAGGTATTCAGTTGCTTGTGTACACAAAGTAATAATTTTTTTCAAAAAATAATCAGGTTCGCTTTGCGCATCAACGCGTATTGCAACAATTTTTGATTTGAGTCCTGCAAGTTTTAAGCCAACCAAAAGTCCAGCAACCGTGCCTCCGCTGCCCAATGCAACATATATTAAATCAGGTTCAGGCAAGAGTCCTTGAGTGATTTGCTCTTTGAGTTCAAGTGCTGCATTGATGTAGCCAATGACGCCTACTTCGTTTGATCCTCCGCTCGGAATGTAGTAGGGCGATAGACCGCATTCTTCAATGTGTTCACGTCCAATTGCTACCAAATCTGCATCAAGTTGTGCTGGTGTGTTATAGATACGGAATTGTGATTGCGTGTGCAAATCGAGTAGTAGATTACGCCTCAAATAGGCCGTTGGTTCTTGATCAAGAAAACATAAAATTGATTGTAGTCCAAGTTGTTGTGCATGCAGAGCAGTAGTCGCTGCGTGGTTGGAACCGGCAAAACCACGTGTGAGAATTGTACGAGCATCGTTATTGAGAGCATCACCAAGCAAAAATTCAAGTTTACGAGTTTTATTGCCGCCAAACAATAGGCTTGTTAAATCATCACGTTTAATAAAAATATTTTTAGTGCCAATAATTTTTTCAAGTTTACTTAAACGTTCTATTGGTGTTGGCAGTTGCGTAAGGGTTACATGGGGTAATTTTGCGCACAGCGCTGGAAAGTACTTATAGAGGGGGATTTGTTTTTTTTGCTCAGGTGTTGAAAGTTTGCTATTGATCTGTTTTCTTGGTCGCATTTTTTGTGTTGCATCTATGCGTTGCGCACCGATAGAGGATGTAAAAAAAATGGTCATGGTAAGTATTAATAAACAAGAAAAATGGGTGACATTAAATATTTTCATAGTAGTTCCTTTTTTTAGGCGATAAAACATTGTTTCTTTTTGTCATTTCTTTATACTTCCTGTCCGATGTTATTTAAAAAGTACTCCTTAATACGAAGAATGAATAGTTCATGTTTAAACAAAAAATAAGAAAAAATATTTTTATCTTGATTACATTATTTTTATTGCATTGCTCAAGTGCAGCGGCACAATACGAACAGATTCAGTTTGCAACGGGTGTTAGTGCATTTGATGTCTGGGACAAAGATGAACTTTTACTTGGTGATGCTTCAGGAAATCTTGCATTATTTAATATGCGAACAAAGCAGGAATTTTCTTTTCACAATAAAGGAGAGCGTGTAATCTCGCTTGCAAAAATTCCTGGACAACGAAGAGCGCTCGTTTCTTTTGCAAGTGGTATGGTGGCTCTCTTTAGATATGATGGAAAAATATTAAAACGAGAATGTATTGTCGTTTCAATATTTAGAAAACACTTTATAGTTAGAGCAATTAAAATATCGCCTGATGGAAGATTTGCAATTTTTTATCCAGATCAATTTACAAAAAAAAGTGAATTACCTGAAGTTTGGGACCTTGAAAATAATAGCATGATTTTTAGATTGCAAAAAAAAATCAATATAAATACTTCTGTTATAACTCCTGACAGTAATTGTGTTATTGTGCATGATGACTCTGGTATTATATCATGGTATCGCTTGTCTGATGGATGTTTACAAAATTGGATTGATGTGAATTATATCTATGGTCAACCATCAAAAAAAGGCTTTATTGGCTATAAAGACATTATCAATCTTGATTTTCTAAAAAATCGATCCGTTCTTATTATTACAACATCGAGTGGTAATATTTTAAAAATAGACCTATCTCAAAAATTACACGCAGTTTGCTCGAAGTTTGATGGAATTGATTCTTTAGATACTATGATCCCACTCCAGATTAATAATAATAATGATTTTTTTATAGGTTCACATTCGTTGTTTTTTGAAAATCAGTTAATTCTATTTAATGCTAAAAAACGAGAAATTATTGAATGTCCTACCTCAGAAAGTATAAAAACAATTAAGATGCTTAATGGCAGACTGCCGGTAACGCTTCTTGAAGATGGCAAGCTCATAGGCTGGATTTTTAACTGTTTGCTCAGCAAAAAATTTGTTTTTGATAGTAATAACCTTGAGCAAGCATTTGCACGACTTGATTTAGAGTGATCTTTGCATTAGGGTAAATCTCTTGATAATAATATGACCTTGTTGGTTAAATAAACAACGTCATGTGAAGCAAAATAAAAAAGGAGATTTTATGCGTGTTCGCTTTATATTCATAATTCTATTGTGTATAAGTACTTCTATCTCTTTCTTGAACGGAGAGATTTCTTTTAAAATAAAAAAAATGACTGATTGCACCGATCAAGAAATTGATGCGCTTGCCCAGATGCGCATTACTTATTTTCGTGAGTACCCATATTTATATGAGGGAAAAAAAGAGTACGAGGTACATTATCTTGCTGAATACCAACAAAATGCGATCGATGCTTATTTAGTTCAAGCGTTTGATGAAAAGCAACTTGTTGGTATTTTAACCGGTTGTGCTTTTACCAGTGATATTGAAATTATCAGAGACGGGACACGTCTTTTTAAACAAAATGGATTACTTGTTGAGCAATATTATTATATTGGCGAAGCGATCATCATTCCTGGATATCGAGATAAAAAAATTTTACCGCGTCTTTTGTATATACTTGGCACAAAAGTAAAACAATTAAATAAATATCAAAGTCTCTGTTTTTTGACCGTTGTTAGAAATGAAGATGACGAACGTAAGCCCGATGATTATGGTTCAACCGATCTTCTATGGGAGAAATTAGGATGCGAAAGACCTGGCATCAGGGCGTCATTTGAATGGCCAACAATTATGCATGATAGTTCAGTACAAACTATTTTTAATGAAGTTGAATTTTGGACGTATACACCGGGACTTGCAGGTTACGTGCAGCTTGCAAAATTTTTAGTTCAACAAGGTTTTATCGCCTCGAAGAAAACTGTATGCGATATGATTACCGATTGCTTACTTGCAGGTTTTAAGGTTTGGGACACTGTCGCTGATTTTGTGATGGACCATGAACCTCGCCACAATGATTAAGGGGTTACTATTTCTTCTTGGTTATCTCTTTCTGAAGAAGAATTTGCAGCTTCATCGCGAACAGATTTAACCCGTTTTTTAAGTTCAGTATTTTCTTTTTTAAGTTCTTCAATTGTTTGTTGCGCCTTTTTGTATTGCCAAAAAGCATCCAAAAAATATTCTTGATGGGGCGGTTCAATTGATCCTGGGCGTTGTGCGCGTACCGCATCAATTGCTTGCTGAGCGGTCATCCCTTTATTGGCAATTAGCCATGCAGCAAGAAAAGTTCCCGTACGGCCCTTGCCCATTCTACAGTGAACAACAACTTTCTTTTTTTGATCAAAAGATTTTTGGGTGTGTGCCAAAAAATCTTCAATCATTTTGAATGATGGAATTGTGTGATCTGCTATTGGGTAGCTAATCCGTTTAACTGAAGAGCCGATATAATATTTTTCAGGATCTTGGTGAGTAAGACGAAGATCAAAAACAAGGCCGATATTCATTCTTTCAAGCTCTTGTACATCTTTTTTGGTACGAGGTGCTGCCATACCGCCAAGTGCACAGACTTCATCTTTGTGAATCCATGAAAAATTTGGAAGTTTTTCACCTGAGTAATAAGCTCGATGTACTGCTCGATGTGTTTTTCTTTCAAGCTCAGTTCCAGCTTCTTTGAGGCTTGTGACTGCAGCAAGGCTTAATACTAAGAGTAAAAACATGAACAACTCCTACTGATTTGAATTTTTCCTTGATACCCCATTTATTATGATACGAAAAATTCAAATATGATCGATAGTATTTATCTATTGTTGAAAGATAAAACGAGAGCAATGAGGTTTTTAATCGTATTACTCTCCAGGAGTTCTTATACTTGCGTGTTTAAAATTTTGGAAATATCGAGATATTATTCATCGATAAGGTTGTTGTTATTGAAAACTGTTTCCTTATTTGTATGCTGCTCGTAGAATTTAATATCTACTAACATCTTAAAATACAGATATTCAACCGATTTTTGCAATTCAGATTGGGTCATTGTTTTAAGGATGTTTGCTAAATCTCTCGAGTTAATATCGGTTAGATGATGGTTATTTTGTATATAGATTTTTAATCTTAAAAAAACGATAAATTCTTGCCTATTGAGCTTGTTTGTAATTTCGTCATCAAATAAATAATCAAAGAGTTCTTGTTCATTAATATTTTCTATTGGCTTGCGATCATTCTTGAGGATTGTTACCAACCCTTCATTTGCTTTGAAATCCCAAATACTCACTTCTGAGGTATCTTCGCAAAACCATGAAACAAAAAGATTATGTGGTAGTTTTTTTATAGTAATTTTTTGTTCAAGATTAATATATTCTCCAGAAGGTCTAACAAGCGATTCAGGGGCAAGATTTAAAAAATACTTAACTTCTTGATTTTCTGATACTAAATCCCAAAGATAAATTGTTCCAGTTTGAGCCCATGTTATTACCTTGTTTTCTTCTACTTCAGCCATACCTGTTATTATCGTGTTATAACCCAATTTTTTTTCTATTACTTTAAGAAGGGTTAAATTGTTACTATCGTTCTCGGTGTAATCAAGAATACTGAAAGTTATAGAACTATCGGTATTTGGTGTATAATGTACAAACAATCTTCTGTTGCTGAGTTCTAAGACTCCTGCTATACGCCTGAAATCCGTAAAAAAATATTTAATTATTTTTTTTGATAGCAGATCAATAATCGATATTCCAAATTTATTATGAACAAGTAGGTTTCCATTGCGAAGTTCAAGTGCTCCATTAATGAGCGCAAATCCATAAGGATGGAATAAATCACTGTTTTCACCGTTTTTTTCTATAATTTGTATGTTTGTACCCCAAATTTTTATAGTTCTTCCATCTCTCAATTTTAAATAGAATGGATTGTTTATATTGTACAGAGCTGGGGTTTGTTGTAGGTTAAAATTTACCTGCATACCAAACAGAGTTATCTGTGAAAAAAATAATCCTGTAGCCACTAAAAACATTATTATTCGATTTTTCATAATTAACCTCAATTTCAAAAAATAAAAATACTGAAACATTTAATAAATATTAACAAAATTTACAATATTATCAAATGGACAATTATTTTATCCGGTTTAGCATTAAAAAGTACTACAGTAATCTTTCAATTTTATGATGTAAGTGAGTTATGCGAGTTTTGAGGGGTAGGGCATTTATTTTTTTGAAAAATAGAAATTTTCAAGAAGGTTTACGATTTTAATGATATTGACATAAAGTGAGTAATTAAACTTGATATATTAACCGTGAAGAAATCTTAGTGGGTTACTATAAACTTTTAGTTGAAATTTTCATTTTTGACCCTATACTTAAATCTAATAACAACGGGTAAAAAGTACCCTAAGCACCTATAATTTATGGTGTTACTTAAAACTGTTTTTTCAATAAGTTACATTTCATTTTTTGGAGGATCTGCAATGACGGATACTATTAAACCTTTGTACGACCGAGTACTGGTTAAGCGTCTTGAAAATGACAACACCTCAGCTGGCGGCATTATCATTCCTGATACTGTCCAAGAGAAGACACAATACGGAACAGTTATGGCGACCGGTGAAGGAAAGCTTAATAACGATGGTTCATTACGTCCTTTAAAAGTAGTAAATGGCGATAAAGTTTTGTTCGGAAAATTTTCTGGAACAGAAGTTAAACTTGGAACCCAAGAATTTCTTATTCTGCGCGAAGAAGAATTACTTGGCGTTTTTAACAAGTAACTAACTCAAATAATAAGGATTTAAAGCTATGGCAAAAAGAATAGTATTTGGCGAAGAAGCACGCGCCAAAATTTTGCGAGGCGTAAACACCCTTGCTGATGCGGTTAAAATTACACTTGGGCCTAAAGGTCGTAACGTTGCTCTTGAAAAATCTTTTGGTTCACCAACAATCACCAAAGACGGTGTGACAGTTGCTCGTGATATCGAAATCAAGGACAAACTTGAAAACATGGGCGCACAAATGGTGCGTGAAGTTGCTTCTAAAACTGCAGACGTTGCAGGTGACGGAACAACAACTGCTACTGTGTTGGCTCAAGCAATTTATCGCGAAGGCATTAAAAACATCGCGGCTGGTGCTAACCCAATGGAAGTTAAGCGTGGTATCGATTTGTCAGTTGAAAAGGTTATTGAAGGGCTTCGCGCTCAAGCAAAACCTATTCAAGGTAGAGACGAAATTGCTCAAGTGGCAACTATTTCTGCAAACAGTGATACTTACATTGGTAACTTGATTGCTGATGCAATGGAAAAAGTTGGCAAGCATGGCGTTATCACTGTTGAAGAAGCAAAGAGCATGGAAAGTACCCTTGATATCGTTGAGGGTATGCAGTTTGACCGTGGTTATGTTTCTCCATATTTTGTGACCAACGCAGAGAAGATGGAAGCTGTTCTGGAAAACCCAGTTATCTTGTTGTGTGATAAAAAAGTTTCAAGCATGAAGGATTTACTTCCTATTCTTGAACAAGTTGCAAAGCAAGGTCTTCCATTAGTAATTATTGCAGAAGATGTTGAAGGTGAAGCGCTTGCAACATTGGTTGTTAATAAAATGCGTGGAACGTTGCACGTTGCAGCAGTTAAAGCTCCAGGGTTTGGCGATCGCCGCAAAGCGATGATGCAAGATCTTGCAATTTTGACCGGCGCACGTGTTGTTTCTGATGAGCTTGGTGTTCGTCTTGATAACTTAACCTTTGCTGACCTTGGTCGTGCAAAGCGTGTTTGTATTAACAAAGACAATACAACTATTGTTGATGGACAAGGTTCACAAGAAGATATTAAAGCTCGTGTATTCCAAATTAAAGCTGAAATTGAACATTCATCTTCAGAGTATGATGTAGAAAAGTTGCAAGAGCGACTTGCTAAACTTGCTGGCGGCGTAGCTGTCATCAAGATTGGTGCTGCAACTGAAACTGAAATGAAAGAAAAAAAAGATCGCGTTGACGATGCGCTCCATGCAACACGTGCTGCGGTTGAAGAAGGCATTGTTGCAGGTGGTGGCGTTGCATTGCTTCGCGCTCAAAAAGCACTTGAAACATTTGTTCTTTCTGGTGATCAAGCAATTGGTCTTAATATTATTCGTCGAGCTCTTGAAGAGCCAGCGCGTATTATTGTTTCTAATGCTGGATTTGAGCCTTCAGTCATTATCGATAAAGTTAAAAACTCAGAAGGTAATATTGGCTTTGATGCTCGCTCTGAACAATATGTTGATATGTTCAAAGCAGGTGTTGTTGATCCAACCAAAGTAACTCGTTCTGCATTACAACATGCAGCATCGATTGCTGGCTTGTTGCTCACAACAGAGGCGATGATTGCAGACATTCCAGAAGAAAAACCAGCTGCCGCAGCTGCTCATGGCCATGGCCATGGTGCAGGCATGGGTGGTATGGGCGGAATGTACTAACACCCTACTTTACTCTGAAATTTGAGAAAAAGCCCCAGAAATGGGGCTTTTTCTTTGCCCTCTTTACAGATATTTTCTATTTGATAATATCGAACTGTATCATATTTGTAGCTGTTACTTTTTAATAAATGAGGGGTTTTTCATGAAGATACAATTTAATCGTATTTTTTTGATAGGTGGTCTTTTGAGCGCTCTGCATGGTCTTAGTGCTATGCAAGAAGATCAATCAAGTTGTGGTTCAGGTGCTCAAGAAGTGGTATCAGTAGATCAAGAAGTTCCTGAAATAAGTTCAGAACAATGTCAGGTTCTTGGTCAACAATTATTTGAACTTATCAATACTGGCAATAACGATGAAGTTAAGAATTTGCTTGAACAAGGAGCGCATGTTGATGTTGTTGACGCAGACAATTCAACACCGCTTTTTTATGCGATTAGAGCAAGTAATCTGATGGCTCTTAAGTTGTGTCTTAAACATGGAGCGGATGTTTTTCATGTGAACAGCCGTGGGGGGATACCTTATTTCTCAGCAACAAATCGCAACGCATCACAAGAAATTTTAAATACAATTAACTTTTATGAGTTTGCTACAATAAATAAATATGGTTCTCAAGCTGTTGCTCAGCAAATTAGCAAAAGCAGAATGAACTTAGCTGAAAAACAGGAAACTATTAAGCGTCTTAAAAAGCTGATACTGAGTTATCAATTTTTAGATAGTGTCATTCAGGGTAATTATGATTTAGCATTAAGTTTTATGAGTGAAGATATAAATATTAATGTTGTTGATGGAAGTAACTCAACGGCTTTATTTCATGCTTTGAGAGCTGATGTTAAGAATCATAGTTTTATTAGTCTTATTCTTCATAATGGAGCTGATGTATTTCATGTTAATAATAATGGTGGCATTCCTTATCATTCAGCATGCAAACATGGCGCAGATCAAGAAATTATTGAGTTAATACAATACTTTGAAAAACTGACCATGAGACATGGTTTTGATAATGTTATTGCTCGACTTGAAAAGAGTTTGGGTGAGGCTGTAAGAGAACAAACGATTGATCGCCTTACCCAGATGCATGTGTATGATGATACTTCATTAACATTATTTGAAAAAATTTATGGAGTTTCACAGGGAGTTGATCATTCTGCACGATACACAGACTTTCCAGGAAAATAAACTCCTGTTTTGTGAAGTATAAAACGAATTGTAAACCCTGGGTAGAAAATCGCTATCCAGGGTTTACAATTTGAATTTTAGCGATTGCGCTTATAGTGAATCTGAGTTATAATGCCCACTAAAGCGTTTTTTATAGTGAATACGTGCTGCGAGAGCCTTTATGCATTCAATGCACGCGGAACGATGAGGAGTTAATATGTACCAGCTCATAGCATCCTCCAAGGTTTTTGACCTTGTGCTCGGATATTTGGAAAAAAGCCATACCGGCTATGCAGCACCTTTTTTGATGTTTAATCAAGTAGGGCAATCTTCTTCTCCAGCTTCTCATACAATGCGTTCTATTTTGACGCTTTCTATGTGGCTTTTAGCCATGAATACTATTGTCGCCGCAAGCGCGGCATTCTTTTTTATTGTTTAACATTTATTTTTTGTATGTTTTTTGTTTGTTACTCTCGTTATCGCGGGTAATTTTTTTAAAGCACTTTGTTGTATTTTACAAAGATAGCTTTTGAGTATTGATGAAAGGATTTATTGTGAAATTTTCAAATTCACTTACTGTTGGTCTTGCAATTTTTGCAATGCTTTTTGGTGCCGGCAACGTTGTTTTTCCTCTTGGTCTTGGTCGTACTGTTGGAGATCAGGTGCTTTATGCGCTGCTTGGGCTTTGCATTTCTGCTATCTTGATTCCTGTAATTGGACTTATTGCATCGATGTTATTTGATGGGAATTATAAGAAATTTATGGGGACAATGGGTGCTATCCCTGCTGCCGTCATAACCTTTATATGTATGGTTCTCATTGGGCCCTTTGGAGCAATTCCTCGCTGCTTAACCCTTGCCCATGCGGTAATTCGTTGGTACGTCCCTGGATGCACAGCTTTTTGGTTTAGCTTTCTTGCAGTTGTATTTATTTTTATTTGCACCATGCGTAAGAGCTTGCTTGTTGAATTACTCGGTAAAGTTTTTGGTCCGATAAAGCTCGTCTTACTTTTTTCTATCATAATAGTTGGAATTTTTAGTCCACTGAAACCAGTTGATGTTGGATTTACAGCATTTAATAGTTTTATATATGGCTTACGCGAAGGTTTTTGGATGCTTGATTTGCTCGGTACCATTTTCTTTTCAGGATTAATTCTTGAGGCGGTTCGACGTCGAGCAAAATCGGAAAAAGAAAATCTTACAACAAGAGATATTGCAATGATTGGCTTAAAAGGTGGAATTATTGGTGGTCTCTTGCTTGGACTTGTATACACCGGTTTTTGCTTTATTGCAGCAATGCATGGAGCTCAACTTGTTGATGTTGCACAAGATCAAATTTTGAGTGCACTTGCTATTTCAATTCTTGGATCACATGCCGGAATATTAGCGAATATTACCGTAGTAATTGCTTGTATAACAACAGCACTTGCGCTTACAGCTGTATTTGCGGATTACATACGTAATGGTGTTTTTAATGGACGCATTAGCTACCTGTATGCATTGCTTATCACCACTGTTTGTACCTTTGTTATGGCAAATCTTGGATTTGCAGGTATCATGAAAATGATTTCTCCTGTTGTTATTACCTGCTATCCAGCACTTGTCATGTTGTCATTGCTTAATATTGCAAACAAGCTCTTTGGATTTAAATATATTAAAGTTCCAGTCTTTGGAACTTTGTTGATGACAATTTTTTTAAATCTTAGATAAATTTAGAATAAATAAAAGCGATTGTATTATATGCGGTCGCTTTTATTTATTACAATCTGATTCATGCCGTAGCTGTTTTTATTGAGCGGTTATTCTATTGTATATTAATTACAAAAAGCTCTTGGTGTATTCATAATCCACTTTGAAAAAATCGATCAATCATTGACACGGTAAAGAGTTGTGTTCAAGCATGAAATCTTTTATTTCGCAGATTTTAAACAAAAACATCATATTTTAAAGATGAGTGATTGAATCAAAAAGACTAACAACAATTTATTCATCTATTATTCTGCCATACTATAAAAAGCCATAGTAAGAGAAAAATTGCAGACGAACAACGATCATCTTTTTTATTTGTTTTCTATTCTAAAATAAAAAACAGTTATTTTTTGACGATAAAATAGAAGAGTGATTATAGATTTTTAATGAAAAAATTTCTTGACTTTTTCTATCAAATTTATTTTCAAAATATTTAGGAAAGCGCTTTGGTACAGGACATTCTCTATAATAAAAAAATTATTTGATTGTGGTTTTGCAACCTGCTAGAGTATAGTTCACGTCGAAAAAAATAATTTTGCAATGAGAAAATAGTTTTATGATTTTTTATCAACAGAAAATATAGTACATATAGATTGTTGAAAAAAGTCAGAATAAAAATTTAAGAGGAGGAATTTATGTCAAATCAACTCGCTAGCACAGCCTCCCAAGCGCCAACTTCTACGGTGTGGGGAGATTTATCGATTGTTCAGGTATCCAAGCGTAATGGAAGTTTGGTGCCATTTGAAAAAGAAAAAATTATTAAGACTATTCAGCGTGCCGCAAAAGGGTTTGAACAATCTGTATCGATAGAGCTTATTTTTTCTGAACTTATTAAAATTATTTATGATAAAATTTCCACACGTGATTTGGAAAAGGCACTTGTACTTGCAACCGTTTCATTTATTGAACGCGATCCTGCTTACAGTTATGTATCTGCAAGACTTTTTTTACAGCAAATTTATAAAGAGGCTATTGGATGTTCTCTTACCGATGAGCGGTTAGCTGAAAGCTATCGAAAAAATTTTATTGAGTACATTAGCGCCGGTGTTGAATATGAAGTTCTTGATAAAAAACTTCTTGAGTTTGATCTTGAAAAACTTTCTCATGCTCTTGAAGTTGAAAATGACTTCTTATTTGGATATATCAGCATTCAAACTTTGTATGAACGCTATTTTCGTCGGCATAATGGTCGTGTTATTGAATTACCGCAAGCATTTTGGATGCGTGTGGCGATGGGTCTTGCGCTTAATGAAAAAGAATTTGAGCGTACTGATCGAGCAATCGAATTTTATCGCATTTTTTCATCATTGCGTTATGTTTCTTCAACTCCAACTCTTTTCCACGCAGGAACTCCTCATCCACAACTCAGTTCTTGTTATTTAACATATGTTGATGATGATTTGGATCATATTTTTAAATGTCTCAAAGACAATGCGCACATGTCAAAATGGTCAGGTGGTTTAGGAAATTCATGGACGCAATTACGCGGAACAGGTTCTCCAATTAGCAGTATTCGTGTAAAGAGCCAAGGTATTATTCCTTTTCTTAAACTTGCTAATGACGTTGTTGCAGCAATTAATCGTAGTGGAAGCAGACGAGGTGCAACGTGTGCTTATCTTGAAAGCTGGCATTATGATTTTGAAGATTTCTTAGATTTACGAAGAAACACTGGTGATGACAGGCGTCGTACCCATGACATGAATACTGCAAATTGGATACCTGATCTCTTTATGAAGCGTGTGATTGCCGATGAATCATGGACCTTGTTTTCTCCGCATGAAACACCTGATTTGCATGAAATTTATGGACGTGAATTTGAGCAGCGCTATGTTGAGTATGAGCAAAAGACTCACTCCGGAGAAATTAAATTTTTTAAAGCGGTTCCAGCACGTCAACTCTGGCGAAAAATGTTGAGCCGTCTTTTTGAAACTGGTCATCCATGGATTACTTTCAAGGATACGTGTAACATTCGTTCGCCTCAGGATCATGTTGGTGTTGTTCATTCTTCAAATTTATGTACCGAGATTACCCTTAATACTTCCAAAGATGAGACCGCTGTTTGTAATCTGGGATCAATAAACTTAGCTCGACATGTCAAAGATGGGAAGCTTGATAAAGATCTTTTGATTGATACCATTAATTCGGCAATTCGGATGCTTGATAACGTTATTGATATTAACTTCTATCCAACGATTGAAGGAAAAAATTCAAACCTGCGTCATCGTCCAATTGGACTAGGTATTATGGGCTTTCAGGATGCACTTTTTATAATCGATATTCCAATGGAAGATCCTCGAGCACTTGAACTTGCTGATACTACCATGGAATTTATATCCTATTATGCCATTGCAGCTTCGAGCCAGCTTGCAAAAGAGCGCGGTTATTACAGTTCATACAAGGGTTCAAAATGGGATCGTGGAATTTTTCCACTTGATACACTTGATCTGCTTGAAAAAGAACGAGGCATTCCGGTCGAAGTTTCACGAACAAGTTCAATGGACTGGAAACCTGTGCGCGAGATGGTCAAAAAATATGGCATGCGCAATTCTAACTTGATGGCAATTGCCCCCACAGCAACCATTTCAAATATTGCAGGAAGTTTTCCAAGCATCGAGCCGATTTATAAGAATATCTATGTAAAAGCAAACATGAGCGGAGAGTTTACTATTATTAACGAATATCTTGTTAATGATTTGAAGAAACTTGGCTTATGGAATCAGGATATGCTTGATCAGCTGAAATATTGTGATGGCAATATTCAACTCATTCAATCAATTCCTGTTCATATTAAAGAAAAATATAAAGAAGCTTTTGAAATTGACCCTGAGTGGTTGATAAAAATGACTGCCGTTCGTGGTAAATGGATTGATCAAAGCCAATCGCATAATGTTTTTATGCAGGGTGTTTCTGGGCAAAAGCTCAATGATATTTATCTGCTTGCGTGGCGTTCTGGCTTAAAAGCAACCTATTATTTACGAACGCTTGCAGCGAGCCAAATTGAAAAATCGACATTAGATGCACAAAAGTTTGGATTCACACAAAAACGTGAATATTCTAAGGTCCAAGAGTCGGCTATAGGACAAAATGATGGGCAGGATGAGACATCTTTTACTGGAGATCTTGGCCAGCGTTCATGTGGAATTGAAGATGAGTCGTGTGAATCTTGCCAATAAAAAATATTCATCATAAGAGAGGTCTTCTATGATTGGAAATATAGATAAACGTAAGACGATTATTAATAATTCGTCGATTGATCCAAATAAAATATTGCCGATGACCTATCATTGGGCACGTCAACATTATAAAGATGGTGTTGCAAATAATTGGACACCTGAAGAAGTTTCCATGCAAAAGGATGTTGAACAGTGGAAATCTCAGGATTGTTTAACACCTGAAGAACGCAAGCTTATTCTTTGGAATTTGGGCTTTTTTTCAACCGCAGAATCGTTGACTGCTAACAACATTGTTTTGGCAGTTTATCGTCACGTAACCAATCCAGAGTGTCGGCAATATTTGTTGCGCCAAGCATATGAAGAAGCGGTGCATACTGATACGTTCATTTACTGCTGCGATTCATTAGGTCTTGACCCTGACTACATTTATAATATGTATCAGACCATTCCTTCAATCAAAGCGAAGGATGATTTTGTTGTTGACCTGACAACAACAATTTTTGATCCTTCTTTTAAAACAGATGGTATAAAGAATATCCAACGTTTTCTTATTGACCTTGTTGGCTACTACGTCATCATGGAAGGTATCTTCTTCTATGCAGGTTTTGCAATGATGCTTGCGCTCAAGCGCCAACAAAAGATGATCGGTATTGGTGAACAGTTTGAATACATCATGCGTGATGAAAGTATTCACTTGGCTTTTGGCTGCGATCTCATCAACACCATTAAAGCTGAAAATCCAGAGGTTTGGGATGCGGAATTTCAAACAAAAGTTGTTGAATTGATCAAAAAAGCGGTTGAACTTGAAAGTAACTATGCGCTTGATGCTTGCCCGCAAGGTGTGATGGGTATCAATGCGCAGCAGTTCTGTTTGTACGTTGAACACATGGCGGACCGTCGCCTTGAGCGCATTGGCTTGCCAAAGATTTATAACAAGCCAAATCCATTTCCATGGATGTCGCAGGCTACTGATTTAACCAAAGAAAAGAACTTTTTCGAAACTCGTGTAACCGAGTATCAAACAGCCGGTTCTTTGAATTGGGACTAGGTTTTTTGTAGATTTTAAAAGCAAAGCAGGGCGCATCGCGCCCTGCTTTGCTTTTAAAAAAGAACTTTTTTTAGGATGTCATTACTGACTAGATCGGAGATCTAAAGAACCTCGTAACATTTATCTATTTTGATTCTTGATGATTAAGCAAGAAAAATGCCGACCATGCATTTACCATTAATTTTTTGCATTCTTGATCAAAAGATACGTTGTATTTCAGAAGAAGATTTATCAGTGCATTCTTTCGCTTTATACCCTCAATTGATCCTGGTGTATATTCAGCTATAAGATGATCGCTGGGTATTGATAGGTAAGCTCCTTCTTGAAGTAAGGACTCAATTGTGTGAAGGAGATTTTTGAATTCTTCATCATTGTTACGGTCATTTAAAATATTAGAAATGATAAGAGCGAGAGGAGTTGATCCTTGATTGTCTTGCGCATTGAGGTCAGCGCCACCTCTTCTAAGTGCATCAATTATTTGTGTACGTTTTTCACTAGTTTCTTTTGATGGTAAAGCAATACCGCCACAGTATAATAGGTTTTTGATGGTGGTTGTGTTGCCTGGTAGTGTTCGAGCTCCCCAAACCAAATTGTCTTGTTTTGCACAAAAATGAAGTGGAGTTTGCCCTTGGCTGTCACGAGCATTAACGTTAGCGCCTGCATGTATAAGGCATTTTACTGTTTGCAGATCAAGATAACATACTGCGTAATGAAGTGCTGTTTGATTGCTTGATCCAAACGATATATCAAGATTGTCCGAGTTGATAAGCTGTTCCAGTATTTCTTTATTTACCGTATATTTTTCTGTTTTCAGATGCATGTTATGCGGAAAATATTTTATTACCATTGACTGGTTGTATAGTTTATCAAGTTGGACTTCGCTTGCTGGTATTTTAGATTTTTTAATGACTTCGTGTTGTAATTCATCTCCTTGATTACGCTTTCTTTTTTTCTGATTAGATTTTGAGTTAGGAATTATAGTTTCTTCTTCTAACATTAAATCGTCGGTATCAATAGTGTTTGTATCAGAGTCTTGTTTGGTAACGACGTTATTATTGTTGTTGTTTGAATTCAAAAGAACATTATCAGGAAGATATTTTTTGAATATTACTTCAATATCTTCGTCAAAAGTGAATTGATGTTGAATTATATTCTGATCTTGAACTTCGAGCTGAGGAGTAGGTGTTTGATTTTGAGCATTTTCCTGTGTCAACTTCTCTTGGCGTTCTTTTTCTAGTCTTTCTCTGCGCTCTTTAAGTTGTTGTTGAAAATCTGGCCTCATCGCCCAT
Organism: Candidatus Dependentiae bacterium; assembly: GCA_018266175.1. Classification (NCBI taxonomy): domain Bacteria; species Candidatus Babelota bacterium. Next base: position 201,442 of record JAFEAY010000021.1, on the reverse strand, counting down.
GTTGTTGAAGTTATTAGTACTGTAAAAAAACCAAATAACACAATTATTTTGCTTACATTTTTCATAAGAAACCTCCATTTATTACATAAAGACAAATTCTTGATTTGAGAATCTATATTAATTCTATAATTGAAATTAAATTAATGCAAGTGGGGTAGGTGTTGATCTCTAAAAAAGCCTATTTTTAGGGGGTATTTAGACTCATGCAAATCTGTAAAACCGGTTATTTTTGCTAGGAATTCATTTTTGGGAGGTAGCGGTTTTTGTGCTACACTGTGTTCCAAAGCGTAAAGTGAGGTCATTATGAATACGAGTTCGGTTTTAGTTGTACAAAATCTAACCAAGATTTTTCCGGGAAAAAGCAAGGTTCAGAAGCCGTTTACCGCTGTCGATAACATTTCGTTCTCCATCGGTGAAGGCGAGATATTGGGACTTCTTGGACCTAATGGAGCTGGAAAAACCACCACCATTCACATGCTGCTTGGCACGTTGACTGCCACAGCCGGGAGTGTAACCGTTTTTGGTAAAAATTTTTTAACGCATCATTCTGAAGTATTGCAAGAAGTCGGTTTTGCAAGCACCTACATCAATTTTCCAGCTAACCTGAGTGTTCAGGAAAATTTAACTATTCATGGCATGTTGTATGGTCTTACCGGAGCTGTATTGCGCCAGCGGATTGCACGATATCTTGAAAAATTTCATGCAACTGGGTTTGCGCGACGTGAGGTTGGCACGCTCTCTGCGGGTCAGAAAACGCGCGTTATGTTGGTTAAGGCTTTTATGACCGAACCAAAACTTTTACTGCTTGATGAACCTACGGCATCACTTGATCCGGACGTTGCCTGTGAAGTGCGTGAATTCATTTTGCATGAGCAGCAAAGCAGAAAGCTTTCTATTTTGTTTACATCGCACAATATGGATGAAGTTGCCACCGTATGCCAGCGTGTACTTGTGTTGCAGAACGGAAAAATTATAGCCAACGATGCTCCTGCTGTCCTTGCTGCAAGTATCTCTCGAGCTCGAGTGCAGTTGGTGATTGTTGACGGTCTCAAACGATTAATTGCTTATGCTCAAAGGGAAAATCTTGCCTACACCGTAAAAGAGCGGTGGATTGAAGTCGAGGTCAATGAACAATCAGTTGCGCAGTTTATTATGCAAGTTGCTCAGTGTGGCGTGCAGTTTTCTCATATTGCTATTGAAAAACCAACCCTTGAAGATTACTTTTTACAAATTGCTCGGGCTACATAAGCTGAGCATATGATAGGAGCACAAGATGGATATTGTGTGGCATAGAATTCAGGCAATTATGCTGAGAATTCTTTATTTCGAACGACGCAATGTTGTGCGTATGGCAGAATTTTTTTATTGGCCGTTGCTTGACATCACCATGTGGGGAATGACCGCTTCATGGATTGAACAATCACAAAAAACAACAACAAAATTGGTACTGCTTTTAATGGCAGGGCTTGTATTGTGGCAAGTGACGCTCAGGTCGTGTTATGAAATTTCAATTACACTCATGGAAGAAATTTGGGGTCGGAGCCTTATTAATCTTTTTGCTTCACCGCTCAACGAGCTTGAATGGATTATCGCAGTACTTTTGTCTGGATTATTCAAGGTTTGTGCAGTTCTTGCCTTTGGCGGCGCCATGGTTGGTCTGCTATACGCCTGCAATATTTTTTCACTTGGGTTAACACTCCTTTTGTTTGTTGTACCACTTGTTCTTTCAGGCTGGTGTATTGGATTTTTTTCAGCTGCAGCTATCATGCGAACGGGGCAGCGTGCGGGCTCTTTGCCCTGGATTGCAGGATATCTTTTTGCACCATTTAGTGGGGTATTTTATCCGGTTGAAAGCTTGCCGGTCTGGATGCAGCGCATTTCTTATTGCTTGCCGACTACGTATGTTTTTGAAAGTATGCGGCAGTACATCGAGAACGGTATGCTTACTTGGGACAAACTTGTAGTGAGTGTTGTGCTGAGTGTACTGTATCTTGCGGTTGCTTTGAGCATTTTTTTATTCATGTTCAAAAAAAGTCGAAGTCGAGGCCTGTACCGACTTGAGTGATACAGTTTTTGTAGTAAATACTCAATGATATTTGATTATGATTCTAAAAAGCTCATTATTGGGCACGATTGAAGAAAAAGCGATGTATTCACATGAGATACAATAAATAGTTTGTCTGGCGTACAAAATGCTTGGAGAATATTTTCCAGTCGTTTGAGTCTAAAATCTGAGTATATGATTCCTATGTGCTTTTGATCAATCGTATAAATAGAGAGTGCCAAAAAGGTAGAGGCTTCTTCTTTTAAGAGAGCATACATGATTATCAATGGGGCTTCTGGTGCTGGAATAATTTTAATCACAACATCACTCCAGGATGGCGTGATAGATTTTAGATGATCTCCTGGATTAAAAGCATCATCAGTTTGATTGAGTATACAAAGACTTTCTTTTGAAGCAGCTATGATTTGGTAGCTGTTGTCAGGATTATACTGAAGATGAACAGCTGAAAATCTTATTCCTGTTTGGTAGCATTTTATAATTTCACCATGATGATTCCAGATTGTTAAATTTCCCATATTGTCGGCAGTAAGAATGTAAGGGGTCTGATCAGTTGTTTGGCATGTATGAAGAGCTGAAAGGCGTGCTTGATTGTTTATTTCAGAAACTTGTACTCCATCAAGAGTCCAGAAAGCAATTTTTTTACAGTGTGCACTCACAAGAAGAATATTTTTTGCAGAGTCTGTAGTGGCAGTAAAAGAAGAAATGATATTGTCTGCATTAATTTTTTTGAGAGAGTCATTTTCTAGTGAATAGACAAAAATTTTCTTGTTAGGATAATTTACTAGATTAGTAGAGGTTATTGCCAGGTGAATATTCTGATCAGAGTCTTTGATTGGAAAAATTTCTTTGAAATAAAGGTCGCATGAAAAACCTGAAAAATACTCAGGGCCATGAGGGGTTATTTTATAAATAATGACGATTTCATCATCACTTAAAATAAGATACTTCGACTCTTCATCTTGAAAAATCGTGACATCAAAATTTCCTGTATAAATTCCCTCCATCACATGTTCTTGAGTAAGTGCTATTTCTTTCTGTATCTCATAAGATTTAAAAACTGTTGATGGAAGTTGTGGTTGCATGGCATCTATCTGCTGATCAAAAAAATTATTGAGAACAATAAAACTGAAAATGATCAGTAATATTTTTTTAAACATAAAGAAGCCCCCGCCTATTTTATAAATATTGAATGAAAAAATTATACAAGAGGTGGTTCTCTGAATGCAATAACATCTAAGACATTAAGTAAAAGGCTTTTAATGAGGTGTGAATTGTTTCGAGCAAGTATCAAAGTGAAATTTTTTGGTTCTGATTAAAATGCTTCACCGACCGTTAGATACCATGAATAGCTTACATCGCCGGGGAGTCGTCGGCGCCATTTCCAGCCGATATCAAAGCGAATAGCTCCAATTGGTGTTTTATAGCGCAATCCAAACCCTGATGCAGGAAACCATGTATCATTTAAGCCAAGAAATCCTGTCTGACTCAGTACGCCAATATCTTGAAATAATACTCCGCCGAGTGATTTAATAAGCGGAAAGCGAATTTCTAGGTTGCCATTAACCATGGTACTGCCGCCTTGAATCGTAAATTCACGTGTGAGATTTGGATTGTAGGGCAATTCATCATCACTTTTTATGGTGAATTCGTTAACAACATTACCTGCAGCATCCTTTTCTGTAACACCAATAGGGGGAAGCGCATCTTTTTCGTAACCACGTACTGAATATGGTCCTCCAAGATAGAATCGTTCGATGGGCATTATTTGATCAAACGATCGTCTAAAAATATGTCCAAGCCTAATGCGGCTGGCAAGAATAAACTTGTTTTTCCATAGTGGATGAAAAAATGATTGTTCAAATACAAAACGAGCAAAAATAGATCCTCGATTTTCAGGAATCATTGTTTTGAGTGCAATAAAGGTAAGCGTCCCTTTGTGAGGATCAATACGATTATCCAGTTTATCGATTAGTAAGCTTGGTTCAGCAAAGAAGAAAGGAAGTGTTGTGTCGATAAGCGACGGACTGAGGTTTAAAAAACCGCGTACTCGGCTCGTTCGCATCCATTCATTACCAAGATTAATTCCCCAGAAATAATCTTTTTTATATTCATCATTAATACCCATCAAAAAACCATTTTGAATTGCTTCATAGGCTGAGCTGCTTGATCCAATACGAACAGGGTGTACGTATTTATTTGCATATCCTTTAAATTTTCCCGTGAAGGGAAGTCCAAAAAATGAAGGCTGTTGATAATCGGCGTCAAATTTCTGCTCAAAGCGGGTCCAGTCAAAATCGAGCGAAAGTTTGTCAGCGTGATTTGTCGGGTTTTTAACAACCAGAGAGGCTCCAAGTTTTGGTGTTGATTCGCGTCTGAATAAGAAATTTTTGCTTGTTAAGAAGTAACCAAGTCGTAATCGGATTTCTGCTGGGTCATCGTCTATTAATGAAAGATTAATCGGCTTTTTGCTGGTCTGCTTTGCAAGTTGTGTTGGTGTAATATAAACCGATTTAAAGATATCCAACCGCTTGAGTTTTCTTCTTGTTAAATCAAGCTTTTCTCGTTTCCATAGCTGTCCTTCTTTGAATTTAATTTCATGCATAATACGTTTGAAGGGCAATCGAGTATCTCCATGTAAGACTACCTTGCCAAAGCGTACTCGTTGACCAAGGTTGACTTTCCATTGCACGAAAATTTTCATTTGTTTTTGTTCAAGTGACGATGACTGAAATGTTGGTTGTACATCAACGTACCAATAGCCTTGATTCTGAAAATAGTTCATCAAATATAAGCGTTGTTCAGCAAGCCAGTTATAATTAAAAGGAATTTGCTGACTCGATGCTTGGAGATAGTATTTTTTAAAAAACTCTGAGTTTTCAAGGTGTTTAAAATTTTCAATTTCAAATCCACCCCAAAAACGTTGAATTCCTTGAGAAACAAGGATACGAATATTGTAATGACCTGATTCAGTATTTTTAAGAAACCTTGTACCGATAATTGAAAAATCCCAAAAACCTTGAGCAAAATAAAAACTTTTTAATCGTTCTATTCCCAGATCTAGATCTTCTTGATCAAATTGTTGGTTGCGCATGAGTTCAGGCCAGAAGGTTGTAGGATTTTGCGCAATAACCTCAGCACCTTCTTTGATATGGATATTTTCAATAAGCGTTGGTTTGCCTTCTTCTAAGTTAAAATGATATCCAGAATGGTCAAGTGCTCGGTAGTTAACTTTAGTTTCCCAATAACCTTTTTTGTAATAAGCGTGCATAATTTGTTCGGTAATAATATCAGGCGCAAAAAGCCAATCCGGTTCATCAGATCCGATAATTTCTTCTTTAATTTCTTGGTCTGAAAAAAATTCATTTCCACTGATTGTTAAAACTTTTCGCTTACCAAGTGTGATATGAATAATGAGCGTAACGATGCTTAATTCTGTATCTATCGTACGTGTGAATGCAATTCGGCAATTTAAGAAATTTTTTTTCTTAAGGTATGTGCGTATTTTTTCAATATGTTTAATGATACGATTTTTTGAATAATTGCGTGAAATCAATGGTTTTCGAAATTTGCGACGCAATGAATGAGGGAGTCTTTTGATGCCGTAAGTTTCTGTTGCTTGTTCGTGTTGGTCAAGATCTTTAATATCAAAATTGATATCAGAAATAGTAAAATTTTTATTTCGACTGACTTTTATGGAAGTTTTAATAGTTTTGTATTTTTTTGAATATATCAGCTCAGCATTGATTGTATGGTTAAAATATCCTTCATCATTGAGTGCTTGCTTGAGCGTTTTAATGGATTCTTCATGGAGTTGAATATCAAATATATCTCCTGGTTGTTGAGCGTATAAAGCAATATATTTTTGCTTTCCAAAAAGAACTCCATAAAAGTTTAATTTTTTAAAAATCCAGTGTGCTTTGAGTATAAAGTGAAGATGTTTGCCGTTTTGATACTCTTCTATTTTAATATCAATTGTTGAAAATCGCTTCTTATTACACAGGAATTTATAAGCCCTTCTTACATCTACTGAAGTATAATTTTTTCCAACTTGTAAATCGGTCAAGTGTAAGAATTCATCGTTACTGAACGGTATATCGGCTTGAAATGTAAGTTTACTTAAAAAGAAGGATTGATTTTTAAGCGTTTTAATCGTTTGTGTGAAATTTCCATGACATTCATTTGTTGCGTATGCGTTTGTAAAAATCAAAGAAAGAATAAACAGGACTCGATAAATAATCTGCACAATCAATAGCCTTTAGATAACAACTTTACTCTTTTATATTTATTGAGTACTATTTTAAAGCATTTTTGGCCCCATCGTCTAACGGTTAGGACGCTGCCCTCTCAAGGCAGAAATAAGGGTTCGATTCCCTTTGGGGCCGCCAGTATTTGCAATTCTTTTTTCTACTCATTTATTTTACCCAATAATTCTAAAAACCCCTCGAAAGTCTTTTTCATTAATAAAAGGCTCAACCGTTAATTCTTTAATTTGAGATTCTGGTGTGCCTTCGTATAAATAATCAATCAATGTATCGAGTTTTTCTGAAGGGCCGCATGCATAAATAAGAACGCTTCCATTGTCCGTATTTTGTATGGTTCCCTCAATGCTCAGAGCTTGTGCTTTTTTTTGAGCAAAAGCTCGATAGGAAACGTTTTGCACTTTTCCCGAGACGGTAATTCTGACACAGCGCTTCATACCTACATCTCCTTTTGACGTCGTTTGTAAGCAACCAAGAATCTATTTATGAATGTCAAAAATCTTCACTTTATAGCTCTTCTTTCTGCTGCCAATTGATTGCACAACGTTTAGCTTAAGAAGTGATGGGTTGATGTGCAATAAAATTGTCATACAGTTTCTTGTGGCTGCCGATCATTGTGTTATTTTTGAACGAGTCTAACGTATCACTATTGTTATACATACTTTCATAAAGCTCTTGTGAGCATATAAGTTGACTAAACTTTTCTGCAAGTTTTTTCCAGTCTCCGGGCTGGATGAGAAAACCATTGTAACCATTTTTAATAACTTCGCGAATACCGCCTACATCATAAGCGACAACAGGAAGCTTGCATAGACGAGCTTCGATGATAGCGCATGGAAGCCCTTCCCAGAGAGAACTGAGTGTAAAAATATTCCAAGTGCGCATCCAGTCGGCAACATTGTTTTGCCATCCAAGTAAATCGATGTGTGTTTGGAGCTTGTGATGAATAATCCATGTTTCAAGTTCATTACGTAAGACTCCGTCACCGATAATTTGAAGACGAAGTCGTTTTTGTATGGAGACGGGCGTTTCTTGATAGAGATAGTGAAATGCTTTAAGAAGATCAAATAAATTTTTTTGTGGTTTAAAGCATGAAACCGTACCAATAATAATATCTTGTTGATTGTTGGTAATATTTACTTGTGCTGGATAAAAATTTTCATCTTGAACGGCAGCTCGAATAACAGAACTTTTTTGAAAAAATTTTGGGAAAAGGCGAATACCTGTATCTCTATCTTGTTCTGATACACATACAAAATGAGTTGTAATAAAACTTGTAAGATATTCAAGAAGATAAACAGCAAGCCATGCTAGGCGTGACTGATGGTCATGAAATCCATATCCATGAACGGTGTGAATGCGTATAGGCACACGTGCAAAGTACGCTGCCCAACGACCCATTATGCCAGCTTTAGTGCTATGAGTATGAACAATAAGATTTGGATAATCCCTATTTAATTTTTTTAGAATTTTAATGATCGAAAAAAATGCTTTGAATTCTTGATATATTTTTTTAATTCCGCTTCCAACTTCTCGTTGTAATTCTTTAATTAAGAAGACCGATTTGAATTGTTTTACTTGATCAACTAAGGCCCCATCGGAGCCTGAAATGAGTGAGCAGGATGAAGGATCTTCTTGGTGTAATCCATTAAGAAGTGCAAGACAGACTTTTTGAGCGCCACCCAATTCTAGTTTGGTAACTAGATAGACGATGTGAGCCTTCTTCATATTCACCTTCCTTTTTTGTGTTTATCATGTAATTAAAAAAAGCCCAATAATAAGTGCGTAAATCAATGATGCCTCAAGGAATGCACAAGTAAGAAGTGTTACTTTAACCATTGTTTGATAAAGTGCAGGATTCTCAGCTACTTGAATAATACTTTTTGAAGTAATGTATCCAATTCCAATGCCTGGTCCAATAGAGGCAATTCCCATTAAAAGTGCAGCAATAACAAAAGGAATTACTATTCCGGAGATACTGCTTTCAGGAATTAATGGCATTGGTGTGTAAATCAGCAAAAAACTGAATAAAAGACAGAACGCTATCGGTGTTTCAATCATTGCTTGACTGAGAAGTGTGAAGGGAAAGAGTCGTGGATAAGCTTCTTTAAATCGTCCCAGCGTGAAGCAGCTTGAAGATGCAAGCATAGATTGCCCAATTGATGGACCAACACAACCAAGGGCCATTGAAGCTCCAATAGCAAGAAACTTAATGCTCGCTGCAAGGTCAATTGCCTCTGAGACATTAAGACGGATAATTAAACTCACGATAAAGGCAAACATAACAGGGGCTTCAATAATCGACTGAGTAATCAGCATGAGGGTGGTAATTTTTTGAGAAAAATGAGGTTCTCGTGCAATTGCTCGTGTTGCAGATCTTACAACAAAGCTTGATGCCAAACCAATGGTAGCAGCTGAAATTCCTACCGCAAGTGCTGCCGAAAGCTCTGTTAATGCTAAAGGCCATGTTATTACATCGTATGATCCAATGAGTAAAATAATGGTCATTACCAATGCAATAATTGCGCCACTTTCAATGAGTGCAAGACCAATAAGCATTGCACGAAAGCAGGGGCTGTGAGCAAGTGGCTGGCGCATCATTTCTTGTATGGTACCAAATCCCGCAATTCCAAGACCTATGCCTGCCCCAAGAACAGCTAAGCCAATAGAAAGACATGCGGAAAAATAGTGAAGAAAATTTGGGTCGATCATGCCGGCTCCCGGTGAAATTTATTGCTATCGTGCTTTTCGTCCCCGCCGTGTCCAGACATGGCTAAGTAGGTTGAAGTAAGCATGGTGAGAACAAATGCTTGAATAAGGCCTTCAAATATTCCAAAGAATATCTCTAAAAATGATAATGCAAAAACAACTGCAAGCATTGATGTTGTAATGATTTTAAGAGCTTTAAATTTGTTAGCAATACCGAGTATTCGTAAGCCCCAGACAAAAATGATAGTAGCGATAGAAAATGGCATAAAATAGAGTTTGTACATTGATACAAACTGTACAACCATAATAAAAATAAGACTTCCACCCAAAATATTTCCAAAAAGCCTGAAGGTCATTGAAGCAATTTTTGCGAATTCTCCAATGATATGCATGGGAGCAAAGACAATATTAGGTGTTGCAAATTCTTTAAAATAACCAAGAATACCATTTTCTTTGATGCGGCAATATTGCACAAAGGTAAAGCTTACTAATGCTATCGCAAATGTTGTATTGAGATCTTTAGTTGCTTCGTCCATAAAGGGCAAAACTCCAACCATACAGTTAAAAAGGGTGAAAAAAAGGAGCGAGTTGATGAATACAAAATAAGGGTACTTAAAGTCTTTAAACGATTCTTTGTTGAGTCCAACCAGAATAGTTCCAAGTTTTTCGTAAGCGGCATACCAGAGCGTTCCATCTTTTTTAATAGCCCATCGGCCTAAAAGGGCAAGACCAAAAAGACAGATCATTCCTACCCAGGTGTAAACGAGGGTATCAATGTGGATAGTCCAGAATCGGCTTGTTATTCCAAGCCACGATAAGGGTTGAAGCTCATGATATTCAAAAATTGATACATTCATTGATTGAGCCTTTGTTTAAAATAAATTACCCCTAAAAAACTGCTGAGAAATAGAGGCAAAAAAATTGTCGGAGATACCTTAAACAGATATACCAGGCTAAAAAGTGTTATAGCAAGTAAAGCATATCGAAAAAGAAAGAGAAAGATGGAAGAGGCAATAGCTTTTCTTGCAGGGGTTCTTGAGGTGTCATGTACCATTAACTGATGGGCTTTTTCAAAAAGGTAGGCGTATCCAAGGCCACATATGAGCCCTGCGGTAATAGAGACGGAAATAGTGTAGAACATAAGCAATTGCTGAGCCCGTGTAATTGTTGCGTATCTTGATTTATTGGTTCTGAAGCAAAAGCTTAATATTCATTCTCAAAAACAGCAAGATTTCTTGAATTTGATCTTTTGAGATATTAAAAAAAGCTTGTTAATTCTCATACTCTTGAATTTATTTTCGAATTAATTGATTTTCTATTATAAATAAAACTAACATTAATATATATGAAATTGATATGAGTTACTATGAGTTTGATTTTTATAAATAGAAAATAACTATTTCGGGGTAATTTCAATGAAGGGGGAGTTTATGAAGATGAAAAGTATCGGTTGGATGTTCTTCTTTGCATCACTTGCAAGTGTTGCGATTGTTTGTGCGGCAACCAAAATTCCTGTTCCTCAGACTGGTGGAACATATAATGTTGGACAGTTGTTTAACTTGATTAATACTAACAATCCTGCAAAGACATCACGTTTTCTTATTTTGACAACAAAGGGTTCGCAAGGAATTGATTTGAGTGCGTATAACGGTCAATCTGTTGTGTTAAATCAAGATCCTGCACGCATTGCTCAGCTTGTCGCTGGAGGTGTTTTAACCAGTGCAACCATGGCAAAGTATCAAGCAATCATGCTTTACTTTACCCTTCCAACTGCACCAGCACCATTTAATACCTATAAGTATTATCTTAATGACCCAAATCCTGGAAAGAGGGTAAGGGCCGGTAAAGTTATTCGTGATCCAGCAGCAAGCATTATTGCTAAGTGGAACATTTAATACCTAAATAAGTGCTTAAAATTTTGAGGCCAAGGTAATCACCTTGGCCTCTTTGTTGGCTTTCTACAAGCTCGTTTATTGAGCATTTAAATCGATAATTGTTTTGAGAACAGTATCTGGATTCAGTGAAATCGAAGCGATTCCAAGTTTGACCAAAAATTGAGCAACTTCAGGGTAATCCGATGGAGCTTGACCACAAATACCAATTTTCTTATTGCCTGCTTTGGCCCCAATAATTGCCATTTCAAGCATCTTTTTAACGGCAGGATCTCGTTCATCAAAAACCGGTGCAACCAGTTCAGAATCACGATCTACCGCCAATGTAAGTTGCGTTAAATCGTTTGATCCAATAGAAAAGCCATCAAAAATTTTGCAGAACTCATCGATAAGTAAAACGTTTGATGGAATTTCACACATCATGTAAATTTCAAGACCATTCACTCCTTGTTCTAGGCCGTGAGATTTCATCACCTCAATAACTTTTTTTGCTTCGGTAACGGTACGCACAAAGGGGATCATGAGAACTGTGTTTATAAGGCCCATCTCATCACGTATCTTCTTCATTGCTGCACACTCGAGTGCAAATGCTTCCATGTAGCGATGGTGATAGTAGCGAGAAGCACCACGAAATCCAATCATAGGGTTTTCTTCGTGAGGTTCAAAATATTTTCCAGCAATAAGCTGTTGATACTCATTACTCTTGAAGTCAGACATCCGGATAATGACTGGTTTTGGATAAAAAGCTGCAGCAATTGTTCCGGCCTCTTGGGCAAGTTTATCAATAAAATATTGTTTTTTATCGCTGTATTCGATCGTAATTCGCTCAATTAGATCGCGTGTTTGAGTGTCTTCAACTTTTTCAAAATGAATCAGCGCCATTGGATGAATTTGGATTGCATTATTGATGATAAATTCAAGACGTGCAAGCCCAACACCATCAACGGGTAGTTTTGCAATATTAAAAACTTCATCAGGATTTGCAACGTTAATCATAATATCGACTGGTGGTTTCTGAAGATTACTCAATTCCATTTTTTTAATCTGAAATGGAACTTTTCCTTCATAGACAACACCAACTTCGCCACTACTGCAGTCCAGCGTCACCATTTGTCCTGTCTCTACTTTACTTGTACCATTGCAGCTTCCAACAATAGCAGGGATTCCCAGTTCGCGGCTAATAATTGCAGCATGGCAGGTTCTTCCTCCACGGTTGGTAACAATACCACTAGCTATTTTCATGATCGGTTCCCAGTCGGGATCAGTCATATCGGTGATAAGAATTTCGCCCGGCATTACTTCATGCATTTGTTTTGCAAATTCAACAACACGTGCAACGCCGCTTACAATTTTACGTCCAACACTTTTTCCAATAACCAGTGTTTTTGCTTGCGTAGCTTTTTGCTTATCGAGCAAGTATTCTTCTAAAAATGTTTGCTGTTGTTGTTGTGAATGAACAGTTTCTGGGCGTGCTTGTACGATATACAGCTTTCCATCAAGGCCATCTTTTGCCCATTCGATATCCATTGGCATCCAGTGACCTTTAAGATCTGAATAATATTCTTCAATTTTCAAGGCCATAGCTGCAAGCTCAAGTGCCTCTTGGTTGGTGATAGAAAACATCATGCGATCATGAAGCGGAACTTCATAGTTAACGGTAGAACCGGACGTATCATCGCTGTACACCATTTTAAGCTGCTTAGTTCCTAATCGTTTTTTGAGCAAGGGCGAGAACCCTTTTTTTAGGGTTGATTTATGGATATAAAATTCATCAGGATTAACGGTTCCTTGAACGATGTTTTCACCAAGGCCGTATGAAGAAGTAATGTAAATCACATCTCTAAAGCCGCTTTCTGTATCAAGCGTAAAAATAACGCCTGAGCACGCAAGGTCGGAGCGGATCATTTTTTGTACACCAACTGAAAGTGCAACGCTCATATGATCAAAACCATGATCAATGCGGTATGAAATTGCACGGTTGGTAAAAAGTGAAGCAAATGCGTAGGTAATGCGATTGAGTAACTCTTGCTCGCCTCGAATGTTTAAATAAGTCTCTTGTTGTCCTGCAAATGAGGCATCTGGTAAATCTTCTGCTGTTGCAGACGATCGTACGGCAACATCGCATAAATTACCATACCGTTTTTCAAGATTTGAATACGCAATTTTAATTTCAGCAGCAAGATCCTCAGGTAGTGGTGCAGTGCGGATGAGTGAGCGAATTTGATGCCCAATCGTTGCAAAGTCTTTAAGGTTATCTTTGTTCAGTTTGCTTAGAAGCTGTGTAATTGGTTCAACAAGATTGTTTGCCTCAAGGTGATAATGATATGCTTGAGCTGTAACGGCAAAACCGGTTGGAATAGTAATTCCTTTGGCCGAAAGATTTTGAATCATCTCACCAAGTGATGCGTTTTTTCCACCAACAAGAGCAATATCGTTAATGCCAACTTCTTCAAATATTTTTATAAATTTCATAATTTTTTCCATTTTTAAATATTTGTTTTTAATTTTGCCCAGTATAAAAGGGTTCTTTAATAAGATCGAGAGATGAAGACAAATGATTCTTTTTGTCGCTAAACTATTATTTTAATCATAAGAAAAAGAGGAGTTTATATGGATAATTATACACATAAAAAACAGCTTTTTGTTGTATACGATGGTATTGAAAATTCTGTTTTTCAAAGTCAGGTGCTTCAACCGCTCATTAAAGAGCTTGAACTATCACCAACGCTTGAGATAACACTTATTTCATTTGAAAGTAAAAAACTCAAGAATAGTAAGTTACTTAAATTAATTCCTGCCCATGATCGCTTAAATATAATTTTGTGTCGCAAAATATCATTTATTGGAAAAGTAAGTCTATGGTTTGCAGCGTATCAACTCATGCGCATTCTTAAACAGATTGATTTTACGCAAATAACAGCACGAGGACCGCTTGCAGCATATGTGCTTCTGACAGCTCTTTCGTGGGCACATGTTTCCAGCGAAAGTCATCTTGGTTTGTCAATTATTGTGCAGGCTCGAGGTTTGTGTGCACAGGAGTATCGTTACACCTATCAACATGAAAAACCTCATTTTTGGCGAACATGGTGGCGGCACTTTGTTTATAATCGCTTGCAAGCAATTGAGTGTTATGTGTACGGCGGTAAACAAAAAGATTTGAGTAAAGACTTGGTTATTGAAAGCGTGAGTCCAGCACTTAAAGATTATTTGATGACAACATTCAATGCCGATCCTATGAGTATCGTTATTGCAGTCAAGGATATTCCTGAGCGATGCACTGTTGAACAAGTAAGTAGTTGGCGACAAGATGTCCGTCAAGAGCTTAAAATACCGGTAGACTCACTTGTGTATTGCTATAGTGGTTCCTGGCGACCATGGCAGTGTGCCGATAAAACAATAGAATATTTTATTGGCGTAGCAGCACAATCTCAGCAAGCGCATTTGTTGATTCTAACGAATGATCGTGAAAAATTTATAAAAGAATTGAAAGCTTATAGGATTAATCCACAGCAATATACTATTTTTTCAGCGCCACCAGTACAACTTTTGCGCTACTTAGCAGCTGCAGATTTTGGCATGCTTTTTCGCGAACAAGACATTATTAACTGGGTTTCTCGTCCAACAAAAATGCTTGAGTATCAATCGGTTGGTTTACAGATTATTCATAATAATACCGTGGGTATGCTGGCAGCAAAAAAATAAGAATAAAATGATTAACCAAGCTTTGTTATCAATATATTTTTATTTTCATAAAAAAAGTTTACAGCTGCAATCATATCGGACTCTCGTTCTTCAAAAAATTTTACGCCCGATTCAATTTCTGACTGATTTTCAGAAAAAAGCGATACAATGTTACTAAAACTTCTTGATGTTGAATCTGGAATAATTGCATGATTTAGATCATTGTTTTTTGATGTGATTTGAAGAAGTTCTTCTGGTGTATTGCTCTTTTGAATGAGAGATCTAAGTTTTATTTCATTTTGTTTAAAAAAATCGAGTGCTGATTCAATTTTTTCTTTATCTTGAGCAAAGTACTCAACTGCGCGCTGAATGGTATTTCTGTTCTCTAGGTAAAATGAAGCAAGATCTGTAAAGCCTTTGGTTGGAAATTGAGATTCTGATTTTTTATTTACTTGAAGAGATGAGCTTTTTTGTCCAACCAAAGCATGTAAAGTATCTTTATGTGTCATATAAAATTCAACTATGTTGATAATGTGAATTCTATTTTCAAGAAAATGAGTTATTTGCTCTTCAACGCTATTTTCGTTTCCAGTAAGGAACTGAATAATTTCTCCTCCAAACCAAGAAAAAATATCTCTTTTTTGTAGGTCTTGAGTCTCGACTGGGTTTGCTAATAAACAAGATTGTAAAAGAAATAATCCTGCACAATGCAAGTAAATTTTCATAAAAAGTCCTTTTCTTATGATTTGTATGAGCATGAATGCAGGATATCTTAATGGATAACTGAAACGCAAATATCTATTATTTATCTTTGAAAGATATAATTAAATTCCAGAGTTGAAGGAAATCATCAAAAGAAAATTCTTGAGCACGTTTTTTCAAAATATTTTCAGGGAATTCTGCCAAATTATAATGGGTTGTTCGTAAGTTATTACGCAGCGTTTGACGTGGAGAACGGAAGCACAATTTTAAAAATTTCCAAAAGCCATCTTCTTGAGGGATAGGTTTTACATCAAGCTTTGGTCTGAAGTATAAAAGACGAGAAAATACTTTGGGTGGTGGAGCAAATGCGCCCGGTTCAACTTTTTCCATGAGCTCAAGTTCAAAATGATATTGTAAAAAAAGTGACGTTGAAGAGTAGCCTTTTCCGTGCGAAGCGACAATTTTCCGAGCAACTTCTTCTTGAATCATAATGACGCCTTCTTGGAAAAGATGCTTATTTTTTTGAATCAAAAAAATGATAGGAAAGGTAATTTGATACGGCAAGTTAGCAAGCATGATCAATGGTGCTTTATCCGTAAGCGTCTGAAAATCAACTTCCAAGATATTTTGAAGTTGAAGATTGAGTCGCAGGTCTCTTACTTTGTTTTTTACATAGGTAGCCCAGTCCGGGTCGATTTCAAAAACTAAAAGTTCTTTGCATTCTGTTTGTTTAAGGATAGCTGAGGTCAAAAAGCCATCACCACAGCCAATTTCTACAACTGTAGAGCTTGCCGGTGTAATGGTAACCTTCTCAATCATATGATCAACAACAGAGCTTTTACGTAGGAAGTGCTGACCAAAAGCTTTTTTTCGGACAGGATACCCTGGTTCTGGAGGTGGAGCTTTTGGGAGGTATTTTGCTTTTGCTCGAGCTATTGCTTTGAGAGATTTAGGTTTGTTTTTTGGTTTTGCCTTGTGCATGGACTTTTAAGACTTCCTGTGAGCTGAAAACGTTTTTACTATACTCGTTTCTTACTTTACCATGCCTGGGGGGCGTTTGCAAAAAGAAGAAATAGCCCTAAACTCGATTCCCTATAGTATTTATAGGGATAAATAATAGATTTACAGCGGTTTACAATAAAACTCGGGTTGGGGTAGAGATGAAAAAGATTATATTTATGGTTGGCGTTTTGATTCTTGGGATTTCTGGGCTTAATGCGCTCGATACCAATAATCAAGAGCAATTTACTGATTCTGATGAGCGCTATTCTTTTGGTACTTTTGGTGATGCATGTGTGACGACCAAAGATATCGGAAAACATGCAACGCTTGTGGGTTGGAATTTGGTAAAAATACCATTTATTCCTCTTAAACACTTTATTTTGCAGATCGTCGATGTTTTTCGTTCAGCAAAAGGAACAATAAAACATTCTGTTCTCCTCGGGTACAGTTTTATTCGTTTGGGGGGCAATTTGATTGCAATACCTCTCATTCAGGGTTATGAACATCCAAAAGAGGCAGCTTTATTTGTTGCAGGTTTACTCGCTGCTGGTGGTGCGTATGAAGGGTATATTGTCGCTCAGGATCTTGATCCAGAGGTCTGGCATTCAATAATTGAATCACTTAATGTCTTTGCTTAAGCATAAGTATTTTATAAAAATTATATAAAAATTTTTCATATAAAACGGACGAAGTTTTCTCATTGGAAAACTTCGTCCGTTTTATATTCTTTTCTGTTCAGATTGAATAAGTAGGCCTTTGAGCTCTTGTTTTGAATTTGGTAGAGTTAAGAAATATGGATTCAAATAGAGGTTATTTTTACAGATTATTCCGTTTCTTACGTGGAGGTTATCATGAAGAAACAATTCATCGCTTTTGCGATTATTTTTGCACTTGGGTCTGCCCCTGAAAGAGTAGTTGCTATGGCCCCCGAATATGGCAAGGTATCAGGTCTTAAGCATGCAACGATGCAGACTCTTGGTTCATTTTACCAAGCGAGCTGCGGAGCTTTGGCTATGCCGGTTCATGGAGTTAAGGCTGTTTCAAATGTCCTTTATCTTCCAGTTACGGCAATAGAGTCTCTTTATTCACGAGCAAAAACTACCAGTTTCGTGACAGGAATTTCTCTTGGTGCATACATGATGTACTTGATATCAACATGTCCTACGCAAGGGTTTACAAGCCATGAGCACTTTCCTGTAATTATACAATTTATTCAAAGTCATTGGGGTAAAGCAGCGGTCGGTTCACTTGTGGTTGTTATGAATGCTTTGCTTGCAAACATAAAAAATAAGTTTGTTGCAGCTCCTGTTATTTTGACTGCTGTAATTGGAATTCTCTGTATGTGGTATACAGCACCAGATGGGTTCACGTCTCACCCGTTTATCCAAAGTATCTTAGCTGGTTCAATTAATTTTGCTTCAGATGCAGCAGAACAAATAGCTTTATTTTTAGAGCATTGCCCAGAGTATGCGGTAACGCTCAAGCAATTCATGTGCGAAAATTTTCAAACAAACTGTGGATCCTTAGTTATTAAAACGCCTTTAGAAGAAGCGGCGCAAAATCTTAACTGTGCAGATGTTTCTCAGCTTATCGATAAATTAAGCTGTACCAATCTTATGCAGCCATCGACATGCTCACAGGTATCTCATTTAATTCAAGACCTCAACTGTGTTGATCTTATGAAACCAGTAGTAGATTCAAGCGGTATTTTATCAAGCTTAAAATTCTGGTAATCCTAAAAAATTCAGTGAAGAATTGGCCCTGTAAGCGTTCAGCCCAGGGTCAGTTCTTGACATACTGAAAATCTTTATTCATACTTTATTCATAAGTTCTTTGAAAGATTTTGGGGGCGTACTGGTCTTGACGTGATTGGATACGTTTAAAGAGCATGCCGAGTTTTGAATGTGGCTCGTAAAAAACGTTCAGAAACATACGTGCAAACGTATATAACAATGCTGGAAACAGCATGATCCAAGCTTACGCCTAAATTAGGGTAACTTGTGATACTTGTAAGTTTGGCGTGTCTGTTAGCTAGGCTTACTCGTATAATTCAACAGAACCTTCTTGTGAGGATTTTTAGTTTTGTAGCAAGATTGTACACAAAACCGGCTCTTATCTTTTCCTGCTCTTGAGGTTGGGTAAGAGTATATTCAAGAGCTAAGCATGTAGTGCTTTAACCGTTTTCTTTTGCGGACATGGGTTCAACTCCCATCGCCTCCACCAAAAATCTTTTTCCGAAATCAACAATTTTTTTATTCGAATAAGTTATTACTAGATCTTATGGCCGATCAAACTTAATTTCTAATGGGCTTACAGGCTTTTGCTCGTTTTCTCGATCTGCAGCCATGTGTATAACTCGTTGAGGCTGTGCAAGTGTTATTCGATGTTCTCTAAATGCTTTGACTACTTCAATACGCAAACCTGAAGCAATCTCAAATTGATCTTTCACTCGACGGGCGCTAATAAATCCACGAGCCAGGAAGTAGAGTGCGTTTTCTTCAAGTCCCTCAAGGCGAACAACAATATTTGGAACGCGTAAGATCAGAGGGTTGCTTTGCAGCACAGAAGTGATGATTTTTCGTACCAGTTCAGGGTCAGCATCATGTTCTACACGAATGTATAATTCAACTCCAATTGCAAATCGCCCATGGCCCCAATTAATAATCTGTTTATTTACTAAATCTTTATTTGGAATGATAACCGATTGATTTCTTCCGGTTGTAATAATCGTTGAACGTGCAGCAATTTTACGCACTGTTCCTTCGACGTCATCAACTGAAATATAGTTACCAATTTCAATTGGTCGCTCAATAAGAACAAAAAATCCTGCAACAAAGTCGACGACCAAATCTTTGAGTGCCAAACCGATACCAATGATCAGAAAGCCGCCGACCCAACCTATAAATTGACCAAGCTTGATAGCAGTAAAGCCAAGCATAATTGCCATGCCAATAGTGGTGTAATGAAAAATGCGTGAGAATGTGTTTTGAGTTCCAGGCTCTGTGCGCAAAATATCAAAAAGTTTATTGAAAACAAATTTATGCGTGAGTGAGGAGATAAGAAATCCACCCGCAATAAAAGAAGTAAGTACTATAAATTGTACGAACCCCAGCGATGTTGAACCATCAATCTTGATTACCCATTCTTCAGCTAAAAGCTTCCAGATATCAGCAGGTCCATAATTGTATCCCCACAAGCGTGATACAAGTAAAAATGCTACAAATAAAAGTACTATAAACGTGAAAATAACAAAAAAACCATAGTAGGTTTTAGCATATTCAAACTTATCACTAATCTCATCGTCTTCTTCTTTCATAAACAAAAAGACGGAGTATTTTCGGATATAGTGATGGAGTGAAAAAATTGCTAATACAAGAAGTACCGAAGAGGGAACAACAAACGATAAATACCATGCAAGGTTTGAATAACCAATATAAGGGTTTGAAAGAATTAATAAAGCGATAACAAAAAAGAAAACCGGATAGTAGTGTCGATCAATTGAGCGTTTAAGCCACATTAAAATAGGGTGTTTAACCGGGATGAGGGTTAAAGCATATTCTTTGCTGACAAAAAGAGCCAAAATAATAATTAAAATGAGCGAATAAGCCGCAAGAATAACGACCGCAAATTGTGATGGTGCTTGCGCATAAGAAATCAGAGCAAGTCGAAGTGGAATTAAAATTGCGGTTGAATAGAAGAACATGGTCAATAGTGAGATGAGTCGATCCTGTAACTTTTCTGCAAAAAAGAGATAGCTCAATTTTTTATTAAGATCTTTCAGTGCAGAGAGGAGCTGATGAGAAAGATAGACTAAAATTGGAATCGAGAAGATAAAGAATGCTGATAAATAAAAAGGAGCAGCAAATCTTTTGAGCCCAGCAAAAATATAAGAGAATTTAAAAAGTATGTGGAGGTAAAGAAAAAACCAAGTAAATAAAAGAATAAAATGTTCAAGAGCAAAATTAATGCATGCCAAGATGATGTTATTATAAAAGAATGCTCGTTCTGAAGGGTGAGTTCTTGTTAATTGATTACGTGTTCGTTGACCAGATTTTTTCAGTAAAAAGCGACTTCCAACAAATGCTCCTAAGAAGAATATGATAAAAAAGAAAAAAAGTGATGTATCATAGATAACCCAGTCTTTCACAAGATGAACAACCGTTATTGGTGAAAAATAGCGAGGCGTCTCCCAAAACATTCGTCTAAAAAGCGTATCAGCTTCGTTAATTGCGCTTGTAAATTCATTAAACGTAATAGCCTTTGAAGATCGCTTCCAAATACTCATGGTTTTAACGCGGTGTTCTAGGTCATTCAAAATAAGATCGTATTGATTAATGATTTTTTCTTGTGTGTTAATCAGGTCAGAATTAACGCCTAAGTATTGTTCTCTTAAAACAATAAGTTGATCAAGATTTTTTTTAGCCTCACGAATATTTCTTAAGGTTTCTTCAAAGATAAGTGCTTTATCTTTGAAGATAGTATTCTCTTGATCTTTGATCTTTTCTTCGCGGGCTTGCATTGACTCGGTTGAACGTGTGCTTTCAGAATACGATTCATTTCGTTTGTTATTTAAGCTCTTTAAGATGCTTACAGCAAACTCTTTTTGTGTTTTAAAGTTGGTTAAGAGCTGGATAAGGTCGGTTTTTTCAATCGGTCGACGTAGGCGATACTGAAGATCAATCATATTGAACTGTTGTTCTTTGATGCTTCTGCTCATTTCAGCAAGGGTTTTTTTTGCTTCAAAAAGCGCGAGTTCTTTTTCAATAACAGCAAATTTAGTTTCAAGCTTTTTCAGTAGAGAGGAAAGTTTCTTAGTTGAAGCATCATTTTTTTTGCCTGCAGTTTTAAGGTTGCTTACTTCTGTGCGTACTTGATCAAGTTCAATTCCTATCTTAATTTTTTCATCTTTTTTAGACTCTGTTGCAAAATCAATATCTTCTTTTATTTGAAGAGTTTTTTGAGCTTCATGGTTCCATTCGCTACGAGCAAGTTCCACATCGTCATAGTCAAGAACAAGTCGTTTTTCAATAAAACCGAGTACTGATTTAAAGTCGTTAAGGCGATAGTTGAAAAAATCGATTTCATCATCTTGTAGCTTTGCCTCTAGATTAAGTGCATCAATAGTCAATCGTGCAAATTGAGCCTGCTCTTCCAGGGTATTAATTTCTTCATGCAAGAGATCCGCATCATGAGATATTTCATTTTTTTGAATAGAAGTTGTGCCACTTTGAGCTCCGGCAATAACCTTGTCTCGCTCTCTATTTTTTACTTCGATATGCTTAAGTAATGTGACCACTTTTTCTCGTTCAGCATCACGTTGTTTTGCAAGGTGATCGCGCCTGCTTCGTGAAGCGTCAATTTTTGCAGAAAACTCGGATACTCGAATTTGTGCATCGCGAAACTCTTTCCATGAATATACAGGCTTAAGATCTTCCTTTTTTGCTTGTAGGAATTCAATGATTTCACGATCGATTTTTATATTTTTTTCAATAAACTCAGTTCCATTTTTCCAAAGTTCCTGAGTTCGGCTAATGTTTTGTTTGCGGTCGTAAAGGAGCATCAATTTCTTATTTAAATAATCAACATCGGTTGATTTTTCATCGGATGCTTTTTTAAGTAACAATTGAACATTGTTAATATCAAGTTTAACTTTGGTAATTGTTTTAGTGAGAGAAACATTTTCATTTTCAGCTCGTTTTTTGAAAGCCGTAAGCTGTTTTTCAAGTTCCTCAATTCGTTTTTTTCGCTGTTCAATTGCGCTAAAAAAAGTAAGAGCAACAGCTTTGTCTACTTCAGCAAATGGAAGAAGGCAGTGACCTGGCAAATAAACAAGGAGTGTCATTGCAACTATAATAACTTTGAGCGTGGATAATCGACGCATGTCAACCCCTATAATCTTAAGCTTTTTTCTATTAATCATCGTAGTATATCCATCGTTTTGAATGATGCAAAATTAGGATGGCTTTTTATGCAATCTGCTATCCATAGATGCGCATCTTGAATGCTTTTCTCATGGAGAGCATAAAGGTATTCTTTGACTGATTTTATGTTTTGAGGGTCATTAAAGTCAATAGAGCTTGTAAGGAAGTTTTCAAATAAAATTCCAAGCTGAAGAATATGATCTGCTGGATAGAAGCCAACCAGTATAAAAAAACGAATAAAACTCATGAGATAAAGTTCTTCCGGTAAAGAGGAAAAGCGATCTTTTTGACGTGCAAGCCAAAGGCATTGAGAGAGGAAGTGATAAATATCATCACACATGCTATTTGCTGGAACAAAAAAGTAGCAAAGTTCTAATAGTTGCTGTGTCCATTGAGTATCATCTGGCGATGAATAGGCAAAAAGATCGATAATTTCTAATTCTTGGGCTAGGTGAAAGGTGTTATTTTTTTCAGATAATGCAAAGTTGATAAGCATTCCTGGCCAGAACCGGCTACAAACTATAGGATTTTTAATAACCAGGGAAATTTTACCCATAGTGTTAGTTATGACGCTTATTTTTTGTTTATGAGGCAGAAAACGCCGCACAATAAAGCCTTGTTCTCTCGTGTTATCCATAAAATCCAGTACGACTTGCTATTTTGTGATATTTTTATTTCTTTTTTATTTTATCATGAGACTTTCCTGGGTGTTAGCTTTGTTTAAAAAAGATTGCAAAGATCAATTAATTCCTGAAAAAATAGAATCCTGGATTATTACCTATCATTCCAAAAAGGAGATTTTAATGAAAACCATAAGCTACCCAATAATATTGCTTTTATTAGCTAAGATTTTTGTTGTTGATTTGATTGCTTCATTTGAGCCATTTGTTTATGAGGATAATCCGAGTGAAATTGTTGAAAGCCTCCATAGTGCTTTTCAAACCACCGATTTTTCAAATTCTTTTGATACAAAAGAAGAGCGTGAAGATGTGACAGATTTTATAGCTCATAAAAAAGAGAGTGAGTCTCTGAGTACATTAGCGACAGAATTTGAGGCTGAAAAAATAGCAAAAAGTAAAATAGTTTCAAATGATTTTCAAAGTACAGGCCCAGAAATTGAAGATCGAATTTTAACTGACATTCAAAAAAAATCTCAAAAAATATTAGAAGAACGCTTAAATGA
Organism: Candidatus Dependentiae bacterium; assembly: GCA_018266175.1. NCBI lineage: Bacteria > Candidatus Babelota bacterium. Next base: position 178,028 of record JAFEAY010000021.1, on the reverse strand, counting down.
AGATAGTCGTAAACAACATATGTTAGCGATTCTGCAAGAACAAGAATATTTAAAGATGCAACAAAAAGTATGGAAGAATTTTAAGGTAAAAGCTGATGGTATTAGGCAGAAGAGGTATTCTTCGCCAGAAAAAGAACAAAAAGCAATACAGGCTCAATCATTGCTTCAGCAGTTGCAAACAGCAAAAAATGCTCTTTTTGAAAAAGATAAGCTAGCGAATGATCTTACTGATAAGCTAGCAAAAATTAATGCGCAACGAATTAATACAGCTCAACGTTTGCAGGTTCAAAGAGCAATAAGGCGAAGTTTATCTGGTGCTGTAAATCAAAAAACTCAGCAAGGTAGCGCTCAGTTCATGCAAGCACGCAATCAGGAGCAAATAAATTCTGAGCAATTTATGCGCCTTGATAAGCAATTTAATAGTGTGAATAGCCAACTTCAAGATGTCCGCAATCAAGCTCAGATTTTGAAGGGGCAGTTTCAAGAGATTCAACAAGCAATCGAGCGCCAGTTGCCTCAAGCTTCCGGTAAAGAAGAGGCTTATTAGATTAATTGTTTCAGTTTGAAATATTAAATAGCTTATGATTGATTGCTGTAGTTAGTGCAAATTTTATTAAATATTGACACGCAGTATTATTTTTTGATGAGCTGGTTATAGAAAAGGGTCATCCGTTTTGATTCTGGGGAGGATTTTTATGACCATCAAATGTACTGCGGCTATTCTTTTTATTATTACAATAAGTTTAGGTTATTGTTCGGCTTTTCATATTGATAATCTTTACTCTGGAAAGCTTGGGGCTGTTGCAGCTGAAAAGATTACACAGGCTCGACATTTTTTTTCGCCTGTAAGGCGGGCTTTTAATGCTATGCAGGAGGTTGTAACTGAGCCGCGCGCTTTGCTTACTATAATAAAAGATACTTTGCGTTATTTTGATACATACAGTGCTTCTGCAAGTTTGTATCCAACTAATGACTGGCTTTCGTGCCAAACCGTCCGGCAGACCCTTGAATTTGTGGCTGCAACTATTGAGCGAGATTTGCCCTCAGGAAATTTTAGAATTCTTGACCCTGAGTTTATTCAGGAAAATTTTAAAGCATTAAAATGGGCTGCAGATTCAAGGCAGGCATCTAAAAATAATTCTGATTTTCCGACTGATGGACGCATTAGGCTGACAAATTATGCGGTATTTTGCGTTGAAGGAAGTTCTGTTAAAACAACCAACTTCCCCTATGCTCTTTATCAATTGAGAGATCCTGGTTTGCAAAAAAAATACACCAAACATCAGGTACTTGCAGGAGCACTTGACTCAGCGGTGCGATATGGAAAGGCAAAGCCTTTAGTTTGGTTGAGTCGGGATGGAATTGAAGATGCGCTTATGCAGGGGACTATTGCTGTTCGAATGCCTAATGGAAATGTCGATGTTTTTGGACTTGACTGTGATAATGGTATTGTTTACGACAAGGCTATTAAAGATCCCAAAGATCAAAAACGTTACTGGTTTTATAGGCGTGTTGCGTGCTCAGGTGCTCCAGCCAACGAGGCCGCAAAGTTGATTGCTCAGCGTGCACAGGTTGTGTTTGCTGGAGATATTGAAAATTTAGGGATTGGAAAACTGATTGCGTTAAAGTATCCAGATCCGATCACCGGTAAAAATTCATTAAAACTTGGGGTTCTTGCAGATACTGGAAGTGCATTTTCAAATAATCTCTATCAACTTGATTTATTTGCCGGCCTTTTTACCAGCCGGCAACATTTTTCTCAGTATATGAAAACATCGCCGCAATTTGCCGATGCATTTATTTTGTATCGATAATTATTGTAGCTGCACAGCGGATATAATTTGTTTTTCAATCTCGCGAAGTTCAGCTACAACGTCTTTAAGCTCTTGTGTGTTTACGTAAGGATCTTGAAAAAGCTTGATTAAGATTAAATAAGTAATACTTCCTACACCAAGCCCGACTGTTCCAAGGCCACAGATAAAAGCAACGATTTGGTGATCTAGATTTTCGAAGGGAAAGTTCTGGAGCATCGGGAACAAATCCCACCTATTGCCGAAATCATGTATTTTATCTGTTACTGAATATGCAGTTCCAGCTCCAACAGCTGTGGCTGCTGATATCATAGCAAGCTGCTTAAGTATAGGATTTAAAGGGCTCTGAGGCTTATCAGTGCCATATTTAGTTTTTAATTTTTTGATAAGAATATGCGCATTTTCAATCTGATTCTCAAGATTTATTGCGCTGCCCTGATTTATTCCAGCAATATCTGCAGTAAGTGAAAACTGTGACATTCCTGCAAGGATAATAATCAGTATAAAATCATTGGTATGTAAATATTTCATAGGATCTTTCGTCATTAATAGTTATTTTGAGCTTGCACGTCTAGCAGATGCTCGTACAGCAGCTGAAATATGACTGTCAATCTGCCGAAGTTCAGCTATAACTTCTTTAAGGCTGTCTGTGCTTACATGAGGATCTTGAAGAAGTTTCATTAAAATAAAATAAATAATCCCACTTGCACATGGCGTTATTATCGCAAAAAAAAGGAGTTTTGCTGCTACATCAATAAATTCAACTGATCTATCAGGACTGCTGTTTATGCATGCTGCTGCACCAAGTCCTACTCCAGCTCCAATAAACACAGAAGCGGGCACCATAGCCAGATATTTAAGCATCGGATTCAATATACTTTTAGACTCATCAGTACGAACAAAATCTATATATTTATTTCCTAGTGCTTTGATGAGAGCGCGAGCTTCCTGAGTAAGTGTCTCAATATCTTCTTTCTCTCCGTGATTGATCTGATTAGTATCTGCAGTAAGCGAAAATAATGGAGTACTTGTAAGTATGATAATGAGTATGAAAATACTATTGCGTAAAATTTTCATGAAATCTTTCATGTAAGAAATATGATTCATTAATGATTTGTTTCTGATACGTTAGTAAAATGAATTGAATTTGTCAATAGAAATAATTTTCTAGGCTCTGCCGATATCAATATGCTTTCGCCACGAGCTTGTTCCTGCGAGCAAGTCTAGAGCGTATCGTTTGCCATAAGTAATCCATTGAGTTTTTTCAGGATAAAGCGTAAAAAGAGTTTCTAAAATAGTTTTTGCGACTATCATTGGTTCTGTTTTTTCTCGATTGTGGATATGGATAAAAACGCCATGGCATAACTTATCTTGATGTTTAGGCTTATCTGCTACTCCAGGAATAGAGCGAGGAGTAAAGCTGATTGCTTCAAAGAAAATCCCAGATAGTTTTTTTTGATTGAGCGTTCCTGCAAGTTGGTCTGCATCAACCCAGGGGGCACCTATTTGCAGAAAAGGGTAATTGGTACCGCGTCCTTCTGAGTAGTTAACTCCCTCAATAAAAACGGTCATTGGATATGCATAGGCATGATCAATACTCATGATGTTTGGTGAGGGTGGAATAAACACTTTTGATAAAAAATGATCTTGGGCAATGTTTTCGCATAAAAGCACCTGGAGTTGTGCATTAATTTCTTGGTTCATAATTTGGGCAAGTTTCCCAATTGTTAATCCATGCAAAAATTTCGTCTGAACTTTTCCAAGAAACGATTCATGCTCTGATTCAAGGTCTGGGCCAGCAGCTCCCCACAGTGCGAGTGGATTTGGTCGATCGAGTACTAAAACAGGAACTTTCTGCTCAGCAGCCGCTTCAAGAACAAGCTTCATTGAGCTTAAGTAGGTAAAGCAGCGTGTTCCAACTTCTTGTAAATCGATAATCAGCAGATCAAGATTTTTGAGCATATCAGGCGTTGGTTTTTTGTTATTGCCATGCAGTGAATAGTTTGGACAACCCCATTGGCTTTTATGCTCTGAGTTGATAAACGCAAACGCTTCTTGTGTTCCGAGTAAGCCATGTTCTGGAGAAAAAAGAGCAGCAAGCTGGGTTGGTTCTTTTTGCTGATCAGCCCACTCTTTTAAAATGTCTGGCAAAAATTTTAATATACCATTTTTCTGGGCAACACTGCATCTATGACATAAAAGACCAAATTTTTTTCCTGTTAAAAACGCTTCAGGTTTTGCAGCAAGTTTATCTGCGCCTGTTTGAAGTGGTTTTCTCTGGAGAGCTTCAACTAAATTATCGAGTAATGGTTTTTGAAATGATCCAATATGAATAACCGTTGCATCAGGTAGTATTGTTTGTTCGTAGGGGTGTCCAAGTGAAATTATGATCAGCTGATCTTGCAATGGTGCAAGCTTTTCAAGCCATTGTTTTTGGATTGCATTCCATGCACCCCCACCGTAAAACATGGTTTGAACTAGAATTTTTTGTGTTGATTTTTTTTTAAACTCAGCAATAAGCGATTCAAGTTCTTGAATGCTGTCTTTACTTGTTGGATCAAGAATGTGCTCATCTACTTGAATGTTTTTTGTATTGAGTTTTTGACACAAATAACTTTGTTTGTTGTCTATGAACCAGGCTTCAGCAGTACGAATTTTAGGTAATCGTAAAGAAATAAGCGCTACAGGGCCTGTGAGTTGGTGCTTAATGTCATCTGTTTGTAAGCAGCGTTTTGCAATAAATACACTGAGCTTTTTTTCGTCAAGATCAGCGAAAGACATTTTTTGAGCAAGATATTTTTCTTTAATGCGGCTAATGTGCTTAATGCCATTACCTATTTGAGTTTTGTCACAAATCAAAGAAAGATCGTTTAAAAGTTTTTGAAGCTGAATCTGAGAAGAGTTTTTTTTTATAAATTCTGGAGCATGTGCAGGCGAGAAAATAATCAGGTGATACCCAGCATTGAGCGACTCCTTAAACGCGTCTTCCAACATTCTATTTTCTCGAACTCCTTGCATACAAAAATCATCAGTGATTAACAGAGCATCAGGGTTAATTTTTTTCAGATAATCGGTAGCATTTTTGTTGAGCGTTACCGGCTGATCGCCAAATTGATTATAGATAGCATGCCCAGCCATAATCATAGGAATTCCGGCTTGTAATGCACGTTCAAACGGTTGTTTATGCTCATCAAAGAGGTCTTTATCAACCGAAATAATAGTCTGATCAAGGTGTGTATCTTTTACGCCAAGTCCAAGGCCAGGAAAGTGTTTAACGACTGGAAGTACTCCTTGACTCAGAAGACCTTGAGCAAAAGCGATCCCACACTCGGCTGTTTTTTCTGAATTTGAATCAAAGCAGCGCGTTGCAAGAATATAATTTTGCGGTGTAAAGAGGTCCAGTGATGGTGCAAAATTCACATTCACGCCAACACTGTGCAGTTGATGGCCAATGAGCATGCCGGCAAGAAAGCATGCGGGTCGGCCTGCCTGAGCAAGAGACCAAGGGCTTGGCACAGAAAAAAATCCGCCGCTTTCGTTTGGGCGTGAGACAATGCCTCCTTCCCAGTCAACGCAAATAAAAAGAGGGTGGATCTCAAGTTTACGTGCGGTATTTTGCAAAAATGTGCAGAGTTTTTTTGTCTGTGCACGGTTGCTCATGTGTGGCGCGGTAAGCATAACGCCACCAGGCTTGATTTGCTCAAGCCACTGTGCCAATTGCTTAAGATCTTGATTCTCAGGAAGGGTAATAATAAACCGTTGACCAATGTTTGAAGCACTCATTGAAGCGCTTAAGGATTGCAATATCAGAACACAAACAAGCATAAGGAGTTGCATTATTTTCTTCATAGAATACCCTTTTTTTCAATAATTATAATCGATTATTTATCTCTTAGTGTTAAAAAAATGAGCAGGAGATGTAAAGATCTCTTATCTTGAGTTAGATTCTTGATCATTTTATTGTTCCGGGTTAGCCATCTTGTTAAGATATTTTTAGGTAAGTTTTATGTGGTATCACGGTGGGGTTTCATAATGATAATCAAAAAACTGTGCTTTCTTTGGATAGTCTTGGGAATTGTAAATATACTTGAAGCCAAAATAGAGCAAATTGTTTCTGATTTTAATATGTGCCTTCTATCAAGAGAAGTTGCAGAAATTCGGTCCCTTGGCTGGTCTTGCGATTCAAAAAAAGTGATTGCACTGCACGGCGAAAATCAACGATCATATTATGATATTCAAAAGCAGGAATTATTAAGTTCTTCATATATCTATGGTTCAGCCTTAAAAGCAATTTTCTCAGCTTTGCCTTCTCTGGATATCTATGTGCATGCCGATGAAAGAGGAATAGTTAATTTTTTGAAATATAACGAGGTTCTCTCTGTTGAAGAAGATGATGAATTAAATGTAGGTATCATTCATTCAGAAGAACAAGAAGCACCTCAATTTATTGATATTCAAAATGAATGCAGAAAAGCTCAAGAAAACGATATTAAATCGATGGAAAAAGTCGATAGAATGTCACGAGTTTTTGATTTTTGTGTGAATAAAATAAGAGGATTAAATTTTTCTCCAATAACAAAGCAGCTTGTGTTGACTATGTATTCAGGACAGATTTTTATTATGCAACAAGGTTTTCATTTAAGAACATTCAATTTTAATTATAATTTACTTGCATGCGATCTTGATCGGTTTAGTGATCGTTATGCTGTTGCAACAGAGCAACTTAAGCTTATTGTCGGATCGCTCAGTAATACTTCATCAACAATCGAATTTGATTATTTACCTGAAGGAGCTTCTGGTATTTGCAGATCTTTAGCTTTGAGTCCTTTATGTATTTTTGTTGGGTTAAGCGATGGTAGAATTCTTGTTTTTCGAGAACAGTATTCATCATATTTTAGTTACGAGAAAGCATACATAAAAGTTCAAGAGATATCTTTATGTAATAATGTAGAAATTAACTCAATGGCTCTTCAGCCTGGAGGAAAGATTCTTGCCGTAGGGCTTGCTAATCAGGTTATATTTTTTGTTAATACAACAGACTTTTCGATATTAGATTTCAAAGCAGTTGGTGCTGATTATATTGCTTGGTCTGGTAATGGTAAATATTGTGCAACAATCAGCAAAAACGGCAACTTGTCTCTTTTTGAAGATATTCCTGAGGGATCAATCGTTGAACAAGCTTGGAACTCGCTTCCAGAGGCGAGTAATTTGATTCCTGGTGTCAGTAGTTATCTTCCAAATCTAGATAGCTGGTGGGGTAGCAAACTTTGAAATCCAAGAGCAATCAGTCCTATTAACGATGCTTATAAGCGAGCTCTGGGGGTGAGTAAATGAGTAATAGACTTCCAATCTTTTCCTATAAATTTAAAATCAAAAGCTTGCATAATTTCTGTGTGAAGCTCTTGAGTTATTGGCTTATTTACCAGAGGAATAACAAATATTCCCATTTGATTAAGCAGTGAAAAGATGACTTGGTAGGTTTTACAGTTGAGTCTTTGTGCAATATGTAAAAACCCACGATCTACGTTGAGGTAATGATCATCTTTGATAGGCAAAGAAATAAATGGAGTTATCTTTTTTTTACTACTCAAGTTTTCTAAGGTTACAACCTGTCTGAATAAACTTTCAACATTGATTTGATCGCCAAGTATTATAAATTTAAAGGGGAGGTATACAGAGTAGGCAAAAAACTGAGGGTCAATCAGTGACTGAGCAACCCCTTGAGTGACAGCTTTTTTCTCTTTTTGAAGTTTTCTCAACTTTCCTTTACCAATTCCCACTTCTGACCAAACAATCCCAACGGGATTGCTCGATATTTCCTGAGCAATTGAAAGATCTTTCAGCTTTGCACAAGAAATCAATATATCATGAGCGTTGTATTCTTGAATTGCTTGCTTAACGATATTGCCATGGTTTCCAATGCTTGAAAAATCAAATCGACGATAGCCAATTTCGAGTGCAGATTTCATGACGTTGTAGGCTTCTTCTGATGAAAGATTTGTAAGGTCAGGTTCTATATTGGGGAGCATTGCTGCTTCTATAGATGATGTAACCAAAAAGAATCCAACGAAAATCTTAAAAAAAAAGTTTCTTGATTGCTTCATAATAAAGAGCTTCTCTTTTTTGATGTGAGACAAATTTTATAGAGCCTCAACATAGTTTTATGTGAAAGTAACTTGTAGCCGAGGGTTTTACACAATCTATATTTCTCGTATAATGCAACTCCTGTAAAAATACTATACCAAATTAAAGGGTTCTTTATGAAAAAAATATTTTGATGGTTCTACTGAGTGCTTTGTGTATGAGCTCTGTATATCAAGTAGATGCGCAGCATGGTCTTGAGAATATTCAGAAGCGGTATGAAAAATTTATGTCACACATTATTGTTGATGTAATCAAACAGATAAGAGATGAGCCTGATATTCACAAAGTATTTTTTGTCGAGATCCATAGGGAGCTTTTAGCGTGGAGAATGTTTTGGAAAATAAGAGTAAGCGATTTTTGTAAGAAGCAGGAGTCATGCAAGCTGACAGAAGAAGAGTTTTTTAAAAAACTTTCTCAAGATAAAACAGAATTTGGCTTATCCCAAGAATTAATTGATCTTGGATATAGTGATGATGAAGATAAATTACACCCTCTTGCTCAAGAAGCATTTTCTTGCATTGCTTTGACGCTCCGTAGACTTACTGTTTTGACCTCTGGGTATTTTTTACCACCTGAAGAACGCGCAAAAAGAGGAATAACCGGGAAGCATTTTGAGGTTAATCTTGAGATATGTATGAGTTCATTTGAAGCTGCTTATAAAATATTATTCGATGCTCTTATGGATTATATTTTAGAAGATGACTTTGAAGAAAAAAGCCCAGATCAAATGATACATGATTGCAGTAAACTATTTAAGACTGGCCAGCTTAACTCAAAGGTTAAGGCAAAATCAAAACCTAAGCCTAAGAAGACTCGTTTAAATAAAAGTTAGATTTTAAACAAAAAAATGATTTATCAAATAAAAAAGGGCTCGTAACAATGCGAGCCCTTTTTTATTTGATTTCTTAAATTGTTGCAAGCAACAATGCCAAGATCGACATAAGCTTAATCAAAATATTAAGCGATGGTCCAGATGTATCTTTGAATGGATCCCCAACAGTGTCGCCAACAACTGCAGCTTTGTGAGCAGCAGAGCCTTTACCACCAAAGTTACCCGCTTCGATATACTTTTTAGCATTATCCCATGCACCACCAGCATTTGCCATGGTCAATGCAAGAACAACGCCGCACAGTGTAGCGCCTGCAAGGAATCCACCAAGCACCATGTTGCCATTTGCGCCAAATGCAAATTTAATAAGAATTGGAGCGCCAATAGTCACAACGCCAGGCAAAATCATTTCATACAGTGCAGCGTTAGTACTAATTCCGATGCAGCGTTCATAATCAGGTTCAGCTTTGCCTTCAAGAAGTCCATCAATTTCTTTGAATTGACGACGTACCTCAATAACCATTTTCCATGCAGCTTTACCAACAGCCTTCATGGTGAATGATGAAAGCAAGAATGGAAGAGATCCACCAATAAATAAGCCGGTAATAACGAGTGGTTCAAGCAAATCAAGGCGAGGAATTTTTGCTTCAAGGCAGTATGCGGTGAAAATTGCAAGTGATGCAAATACTGCAGAACCAATTGCAAAACCTTTACCAAGAGCTGCGGTCATGTTACCAAGTGCATCAAGCTTATCGGTGATCTTACGTACATCGGGTCCAAAGCCGGACATTTCAGAAATACCACCAGCGTTATCTGCAATAGGGCCGTACGCATCAACGGTCATGGTGATACCAACGGTTGCAAGCATAGAAACTGCTGCCAATGCAACGCCGTAAAGGCCGCCGAAAAAGCTATGAGCAATAAAAACAATAATAGCAATTGAGCAAACAGGAATAACAATAGATTCAAATCCAATTGCAAGTCCATAAATTAAGTTTGTTCCTGCGCCAGAGTTAGAAGCTTCTGCTAGCTTTTTAATTGGAGCGCCACTTGTGTAATGATCAGTGACAAGGCCAATGATTACGCCTGAAAGTGCACCAAGAACGATGGAGCCAAAAAGGTCCATGCTAATGCCTGCGCATGAAAGATAACCGTATGATCCTAAAATGAAGAAAAGAATAGCAACATATGTTCCCTTGTGAAGCATTGCACCTAAGCTAGATCTGAGTAGGAAAATTGAGAAAAATCCAAGAATTGATGAGACAAGTCCAAGACCACAGAGCACGATAGGAAGTGCAAGCATGGCCATATTGCCTGGATATAAATTTACTGATAAAGCGATAGCTCCGATAACTGAACCAACATATGATTCATAGATATCAGCACCCATGCCAGCCGTGTCACCAACGCAGTCACCAACGTTATCCGCAATAACTGCAGGGTTGCGTGGGTCGTCTTCAGGAATATCCATTTCAATTTTTCCAACCAAATCTGCACCAACGTCAGCAGCTTTGGTAAAAATACCGCCACCAACACGTGCAAACAAAGCGATAGAGCTTGCACCCAAGCCAAAGCAGGTCAGAACTTGAACAAAGTTGAAGTGAATAGAAGTTGCAAACAAATAAAATAACAGACCCAAGAAGAAGAGGCCCATGGTTGCTACGGTAAAGCCCATGACTGAACCGCCAAGTAATGCGGTCAGAAACGCAGCGCGTTCACCTTGGTCACGAGCAGCAATCGTTGTTGCTTCGTTAGCTCTGGTTGCAGCCTTCATACCAATAAATCCTGCAAGCATTGAAGAAAGAGCACCGCAGGTGTAAGAAAGAGCGCATGTTGTGTCAAACGCCAGCGTGAGAATAATTGCGGCAACAATAATAACAATTGCTAGTACAGAGTATTCTTTGCGTAAGAAAGTCATTGCTCCATTGCGAATAAGCAGTGCAATATGAGCTGATCTTGCATCAGTGTTTTTGAACTGAGATATTTTTGCAAAAATAGCGGCAGTCAGCGCAAGGCCGATTGCTGAAATTCCAGAAAAAATAAGAAAGTAATGAATCACATCCATACAAAAAACTCCTAAATAGTAACATTTGCCTTGATTATCTCATAAAAACTACGTGTTCAATTTTAAAAGGTGAATGAAAATTTGTAAAGAAGAGCCTGTCTCTCTCTGTTAAGAGTAGCCCTTTTGCATGAGGTTTTTGCTTGTGCTACTCTGGCGCACAATTGACCGGATAAACCTCAGGCCTATTTCAAGGAGAAAGTAATGATTTCATGTGTTAAAAATTTGATTACAATCTGCGATACTGCCGCGATCAAACAGTGGTTTGATCAGGCTTCTATTTCACACCGAACTGCTGGATATTTTGCACTTTCATGGATTTTCGCACTTGGTGCACAGGTGGTTATTCCGCTTCCCTTTACGTTAGTCCCCTTGGTACTTAACCCCTTTCCATTACTGGTAGCGGCTCACCTTTTAGGGATTCATGCTGTGTATGCATATGGATTGTATTTGATGCAGGGTGCTTCAGGAATTCCGGTTTTTCTTGGTTTGCGTGCAGGGGTTTCTTACCTATTTGGTCCAACGGGAGGTTATACTTTCGGATTTGGTCTTGCAATGTTGTTGTGTCTCATGCGCTCAGTAAATTCACATTCTCGGCCTCTCTTACTGGCCAAACTCTTTTGTTGTGCGATTATTTATTTTGGATGTGGCCTCGCGCAGCTCTGGATCTTTGTTCCAACAGCTCATGTGCTTAAGGCTGGGCTCTATCCATTTATCATTGGCGATGCTTGCAAACTGCTGGCGCTCGTGATACTTTTTGGAAGAAATGATCGAAATTCTTGTCAATAGAATATTCTTTCTTCCAGAAGTGGAGTTTTTGATAATCTTACATAGATGATCTTACGCGAGCACATACAGATATAATTTTTTTTGTAGAAAGGGCTTGCAGGTATGCATGCAAAAAACAAGATAGGGCCTTTTATTGCCACGCTTATTTGTCTTAATTCAATGGTTGGTGCTGGGCTTTTTATCAATCCAAAACCGTTAACCATTATTGCAGGTCCACTTGGTTTTGTGGGGTATATTCTTGCAGCTATAGTTTTACTGCCAATTATTTACTGTACCGCTGAACTTGCTCGTTTGCATCCAGTTTCCGGTGGGATATATGTTTTTGGTCGTTCGTATTTAGGACCAGTTTTTGGCTTTTTAAGCTGCTGGAGTTATTTTGTTGGCAAAACAAGTTCCGCGGCACTTATGGCGCATAAATTTATGCAATTTCTACAAGGTGCTATTCCAGCTTTGGCAAACATTCCCATTTTGGTGTGTGATTTTGCTCTTATTTTTTTACTCATCGGGCTTAATTTAGCAGGTGTTTTTATTGGCGGTCGTTCGCAATATATTTTTACTGCTATGCGCATAATTCCGCTTTTAGCAGCCTTTGCAGTTGGCTTTACACTTTTTAATGGAAACAATTTTCAGGTTGTTTTTACTGACCTTGGAAATGTCTTTCTTTCGCTTCCAATAGCAGTTTTTGCTTTTCTTGGATTTGAAATGATTTGTGCTGTTGGTCATCTGATTCAAGATTCTAAGAGAAATATTAAGCGAGTTATTCTTACATCGTTTGGCGTTGTCGCTACATTAAGCCTGCTTTTTCAATTAGCGGTTTTTGGAGTTTTAGGTCTATCTTTACAAATAATCGACTCACCCTTGAATAAGCTTTTTGAGGTTGCTATGCCGTTGAATCCAATTTTTGGATCTTGTTTTGGAGCAATGGTATTTGTTGCGATCTTGGGAACCTGTTTTGGAATATTGACGAGCAATTGTTGGAATCTTTTTACGTTAGCAAATAACAATCACTTACCTTTTAAATCATTTTTGACTCGAGTGAGTGCAAACAATGTTCCCTGGGGAAGCTTATTGGCGCATGGAGCTATTTCATGTGCTTTTCTTGCCATTACAACCGATCAAATTTCTTTACAAAATATGACTGTTTTTGCTCAGGTTGTTTCATATTTTTTCACAACACTTGCTGCTCTGAGCGCAGTGAAATGGTTTAAAGCTACTTCTATGCCTGCATGGATTCCTCAGTTAGGTATTGCAAGTTCATTATGTGTGTTGTCACTGGCGCTCCTTCGGATTATTAACTCCGGCGTTTCATTCTCATTTGCAGCAATTTTGTTTATTGGGATTGCGAGCATGTTTATTCGTCGATTTGTAAAAATTGCATGACTTTTCATGTAAACTGATTTGAATAAACTGCTCAAACTGTTTGCTTTACAAGCACTTGTTGACTCTCCTTTTTTTATGATCAAAACTTTTCCCATAAAAAGGGTAATGTGAGGTTTGTAAAAAAGGAGATTTTTCATGAAGAGCAGAATTCTTTTTGCGAGTAATTTATTCGCCTACTTTTTGATTTTCAGCAGTTTATTTTCATTATCATCGCGTGTGCCATCGCTTTCCCTTAAAGGCATTGAGCATAAGTATTTATCTTTTTTAGATGAAACGTATGTTCTTGATTGTAAAGATTGTATTGGTAAACGAGCAGATGTCACCTACATGTTTGCAGATGTTAAGTATCGAGAAGGCGCGCTTAAGATTTGCGAATTTGGAGAAGCAAAAAATTCAGGCACAGCTCCCGGTGAAATTTTGATCAATGGAAAAGTTGAGCGAATGGTTAAGCCTTACTGGAATTTATTTTGGAACTCTTTACCTCAATTAGGCTTGCCTGTTTGGTTCGTCGGCATGAAGCCTCGGGTTAATCAAGCTGATGTTAAAGGTGAATCTATCCTAGGTAAATCATATGCTTGGACTCAGTTTATTGCCATGGGCGGACGTCATGCTTCGACGTTGCGAGCGCTTGAAAAAGATCGATTTTTTAATCAACTTGCTGCGACTAAAAAAAGCAGCTCTATCAGTGATTTAGGATCTTATAAGGGAATTATTATCTACGTTTATAATGATAATCGCTCACCTGTTCATCAAAGTATGCTCAATACGTTTAAGAAAAAACATCAGGATTTTTTAGTACTTGATGAAGCTTCATGGACTTATGCCGCTGATAAAAAAGTACTTGCTCAGTTGTTATCGGATAAAGAACTTGCTCAATATAAACCAAAATGGGGCGTGTACAAAAAGAATTACTCTCAAGGTCTGGCCCAAAAAATTTGCAAAGATCTTGAATCAGAAATGTTTGTTATTAAGCCGGTTAATTCAGGCAGAAGTAATGGAATAATTATTACCGATAACGATAATCTTGATAAAGAACTCAAGAGAGTTTTGCTCGGTTATCAATCAAAAGCATCGGGTAAGGGAAAAAATCTTGGCGTTATGCCGATTAAGACGAAATTATATGAATATTGGAACTTGGACCGCAACGATGAATTTATGGTTGAAGCCTATGAACCTTCAAAACCTCTAACGATTAAAAGTAAAGTTTATGACCCTTCAATGCGCATCGTTTGGGTTGCTCGTCATGATCAAGGTAAGGTGTATGTGAATATTCTTGGAGCTTACTGGAAGATTCCTCATAAATCACTGAGTGATCATGGATCATTAACTGAAAAACACAAAACTATTTCTGTGAAGCAACCTGGCTTTACCGGAATTTTGGTGAGCGCGGATGACTTTGCAAATGTCAAAGCGATTGCTCTTCCAGCATTTGCAAAGATTTATGCAAAGATGATTCGAGTGAGTAAGGGGGGGCGAGCTTAATGTTGAGCAGAATTTTTGATAAACAAAAGGTATTCTTATGGATAGTTCTTTTGTTAGTCGTTTTCCTATCAAGTGCCGTTGTTTATGCTCATGACTTGAGCATGCTGTCAAATTTTGAACAGGTGTTAATGCAGCAACCAGAGCGTGTATCTTTTAAGCGTCATAAATCATTACGACCTATTTTTTCTCAGCAAGAATTTTTGGCACTAATAAAAAAATGTATCCCAGTATTAACAGAAAATCTGTGTAGCCAGCAAAAATGGCTACACAGGCGTATGACTCCATCTAAACAGAATGTCTCTGCCAGTAACTACTTTCTTCCTTATGTTCAAAAAACAATTGTTTCCCCAGCAAGCGAAATTGCATTATGGGGAGACTTGCATGGCTCAGCTCATTCATTAGTGCGTTGTCTCAAACATTTATGCGCGTTGGGTTATTTGTGTGATGACTTTTCTATTGCACAAGATCATCCATATTTTTATCTCACGTTTCTTGGTGATTACGTTGATCGAGGTGCCTACAGCTTGGAGGTTTTATATCTTTTGATGAAGCTGAAAATTGCAAATCCAGAGCGAGTATTTATTGTGCGAGGTAATCACGAAAACGTCGCAGTTAATCGTATTTGGGGCTTTGGGCAGGAAGCGCATGTTAAATATGGTAGTGGATGCGATATCTCAGCTATCGAACGATTTTTCAACCTTCTCCCTATGGCAAACTACATTGGTTGCAAGAATGATCAGGGAGAGCAAGACTTTATTTTGTGTTGTCACGGCGGTCCAGATGTTGGCTTTGATCCATCTGAATTATTATTAGGATCTGAAAAAATTGAATTTCAAAAAATTGAAGAACTTAAATACAAGAGTTTTTTTGGAAAAAAAATTGAATCACTCCAGTTCGGTACACGGCAACAGCAAGACTTTGTTCTTACAAAAAACAAAGCTTTAAAAAAGGGCATGCGCTGGATTGATGAAAAAAATATGTCCCCCGATTTGTGGCTTAAAAAGTTTGGCTTCCTGTGGCATGACTTTGATGTGTATGCCCAAGATCCAGACGCTTTGCGCATGACGCGCTCATGGACGCTTGGTAAAAATATAACCAGAGCACTCCTTGATTGTAAAAATCGATCTGTTGGTGTGCATGCTGTTATGCGTGGGCACCAACATCATGGCAAGCTTTATCAGGAGCTTGTTGAAAACAAAGGGCTTGTGCGTTCGTGGGGTGGCCTTGTAAACACACTTTTTAGTGCAACAGCCTCAACGACCTTTTGTAGTACAGAGCAGCATGTTCCATGTGATTTTTTATTTGACTCTTTTGTGGTAATAAAAACCGCTTCCCCCAACTTTGAGGAATGGTCCTATTCGCATTGGTGGCATGCATGCCAGAGTAAGAGCTGGAATTGCGAGCAGGGGTTAGTGAAAGAATAGAGTGAGTAATTATTTTGCAACCTCAAATAGTGTATCGCTTGATCCGCAGAGCTTACGATATTTACCGAAAATTACCTTTGAATTAGTCATGAGGTAGTTTTCGGTAATTTTGTTTTCATTACCAAGGATTACCTTCTTTGGTTTAACTAAATTAAGATATTTTGTACTTAAATTTTCGGGTAAATATTGTTGAACCCATGCGCGTCCATGCTTTGCTTGCTCTGTATAGCGGTTATAATTTTCATAAACCTCCCGCAAAGCCTTACGTGCATCTTTTATTGTGCAATTGAAGTCATGTCCAAGGTAGTGTCCTGTTATATAGCAAAACGAGGATCGTATGATATTTGCAGCTACAGGGTATGCGCAACCGCTCTCACAAATAACTTTGTGTGCAGTATTATTTGAAAGAATGCATGGAGTGCCCAAGGCAAGCGCCTCCCGTGGGGTTATTGAAAAGCCTTCGCCTTTTGAAAGAAGCACATAGCAGTCAATTTTTGCCAGGAAATTTTCATATTCTTGGCGAGAAAATTTCTTTTGTATGATCGTAATATTTTTGTTGTTTAGACTGCTTAAAAGATCTTGTATTTCTTTGATGTAGCTAGCTCCAGTATGTCGTCCTTGTAGCACAAGTTGAACATTCGGTTCATTTTTAAATTCTTCATGAAACGCATTAATAAGAAGTTTTTGATTTTTTCTTGGGTAAAATATTCCAGAAAAACCAAAGGTGAAATGCTTTTTAACAGATCGTTTAATTGGTCTTGATAAGAGTGAATGTAAGTCCAGTGCCAATGGTAATGTAAATATTGGTAATTTTACCCCTGAGCTTTTGTAAATATCAATCAGCCAATCATCCGCAACAATAAGAGCATCAAAGTTACTATTAAGTTTGGCGATCCATTCTGAAGCAAGCTTAGTTCTTTCAGTGACACAATAATGGTACTTAATAATGCTATCATCAGGAATAGCTTTATACGCCCTCCAATTGGTCTTATTCCACCAGTGTTCAGTACATATGGTTATGCCTGAAAGGCGAAGTCCATTATTAATAAGCTGTGATAGATTGAATTTATCTTTTAAATCAATACTGTGTTGAAGTATTTTTTTTTGAGCAGCAGTCAGATCTTTAGGCGAGCATTTATTTGTTTGAAAAAGCTTTATTGAATCAGTATCAGGCAAACAGCTTATGAAGCTGGATGTGTGTCGAGAAATGCTTTGAATGTCGTTAAGAAAACCAATAAGATTTATATCATACGATAATAAAGCGCTAGGAATACTCAATGGAAGTAACGCAAGCAGTGAAACAAAAAGATATTTTTGCATATTCAAAACTCATGGTTTAAGGAAATTTCAGAAAAAATCATTTTTCTTATTTTATTAATATCTCATACTGAGCATTTTTTCCGCATAGCTCTTGGTATTTACTGAAAAGAGCTTTTGAATTTGTCATGAAAAAATCATCAGTGATTTTATTTTGAGATCCTAGAATAACTTTTTTAGGGTTAACAAGATTGAGATATCTCCATTTTAGATTTTCGGCAAGATATTTTTTAGCCCAATCACGCCCACTTTGTGCCCGTTTAAGATAATTCTCATAATTATTGTAAACGTCTCGCAATGCTTTTCTCACATCTCTGATATGGCAGTTAAACTGCATTCCATCCATTTTTGAAAGTTTATTGCCTACAAAAATAAAGGTAGGTTCTTGGATATTTGATGCAACAGAATACACAACATTTGCATCACAAATTACTTTATGTCCGGTATTATTTGAAAGAATGCAAGGAACTCCAGCGGCAAGAGCTTCTCGCGGCGTTATCGAAAAACCTTCACCTTTTGAGATTAATGCATAGCAGCTTAAGTTTGCAATAAAGTTTTCGTATTCTGTTCGTGGTAGATTTTTTCTAAAAAGTTTGATGCCAGGGTGACGCAAGTGGCGTGCGAGCTGTTCAATTTTTTTGAAATAGCGCTCACTTTTTCCATGTATAATTAAATGAACATCTTGATCATCTCTAAATTCTTGATCAAAAGCTCTCATGAGGAGTGTTTGGTTTTTTCGTGGGCTAAATAATCCGGAGCACCCAAAGGTAAATGGGCTATTACGTTTTTTCTTTAAAGGTCTTGATAGGAGTGAGTTTAGGTCTGAGTCCAACGCAAGCGGTAATGCAAACACTGGAATAGTGACGCCAGAGTTTTTACAAACATCAACAAACCATTCATCAACAACAATAACCGCATCAAAATTTTTATTAAACTTTTCAACGATATCTTTTGGAACCTTTGTCGATTCTACGACGCAATATGCGAATTTAATGCTGTTATTTGGTACTGATTTATAGTTATTCCATTCATTACTATGCCACCAACTATCGGTGTATATCGATATGCCAGACAGGTGAAGGCCTTTTGCTAAGAGAAGCTTGAGCTCTTGCTTATTAAATAAATTAATACCTGAAGCAATTATTTTCTGATGTCTTTCTGGAAGTCCTTTGCCTGAACATCTCTTCGTTTTAAAAATATTTATTTTTAAAGATTGAGGGAGTGTGTTAATAAAACTTGATGTGTGTCGTGCAAGGCTGTCGTAGTTATTTAAATAGCCAATAAGATTTATGTCATGCAGTGAATGGGCATAATTATAAAAGCTAAAAAAAGAAACAACAACGGAGTAAAAAAGTATTTTGTTTTTCATAGGAACAACTTTTCTGTAAGGTTTTTATTTACCAATTAGTATCTTTTTCATAGCCAAGCTTGATAAGGAGTTGATTGAGGCCTGGTTGGCTTTTGAATAAAGATTTAATTTCCGGGGTGAAGTATTTCTTCCATGAGTCAATTTGCCCCTCTCTGAAGGTCCATGTTCCACCATAAAGATTATTAATAACGTTTTTGATTTGCTGTTCGTTCATGTTAATATTTATATGTTTTCCGATATTAATCATAGCTTCAAGCTGCTTGGCGTCTGATCCACCACCTTTTCCACCAACAAGATCTTCAAAGCGAATGAGCATAAAGTTTTTTGCCTTAATCCAAGGAAGGTACAATTCATAAAACTTTGCTAATCCTACTTCCCAAAGGAGTGGATAAGCTTGTTGAATCTCTACTCCCCATCTGATGTAATGTTGTTTTCTTCCTGTAATCAAATCTGTAAGAATATTCTGAAAATTAGCAGTCTTACCTTCAAAGCTTTTGTGGATCATAAAAGCAAATGAAACAACCATTGCTCGAGGGTCTCGTATCATTAAAAAATTTGCCGTATTAATTTTTACCAGAGCATTTTCAAATCGAGTATTATGAACATTATGTGTCCATAACAGTCTGCGATTTGATGTTTTCATGGTTAATCTACTTATTAAACTATAAGGAGATGCTCCTAAGTATCCAGGGTAAAATTCACCTTTATAGTGGTTGGGAGGCATATGTCGGTTGAGTTTTCTGATTTGAGCTAAGCGTGCTGGTGGTGGCTTTATCTCTTTTTTATAATTAAGAGAAAGTCCATCTTCTTTAAATAATGATATGCATTTTGTGAGTAAATGAGTTCCGCACTTGGGTATACAAATGAGTAATACATTCCCACTTCCATTTCCATAGCGTATAGTTCTAATTGGAAGATGAGCTTTTGTGTAGATATTTTGAATAGTTGGAGGTATCTGTTGTTCATTATCTGCTTGAGTACTTAAAAAAAATGAAGCGCATATAAGATAGATGATTACTTTCAGCCGTATAAATAAAAACATTAAAATCTCCTTCTGTTCAAAATTAGACTCAAGCGATAAAGCTTCAAGTCTATTGTTGTTTTACCAGTTAATATCTTGTTCATATCCCAACTCAATCAAGAGTTTGGTGAGGTCTTTATTTTTTTTAAAAGCATGTTTGATTTCTGGGGTGAAATAGTTTTTCCATGAATCTATTTGGCCTTCTCTAAATGTCCAAGTTCCACCAAAAAGGTTATCTACAAGCGTTTGAGTTTTTTGTGGAGTCATTTTCACGCCTAAGTGTTGTCCTATGTTCATGATGGTTTGAACTTGTTTTTGAGTTGAGCCTCCCCCTTTTTCCCCAATAAGATCTTCAAATTTTATAAGCATAAATTTTTTTGATGTGGCCCATGGAAGATACATTTTATAAAAATTATATAATCCAATTTCCCATATCAGTGGATACATTTCGTGTTGCTCCACAGCCCAAGGAACATAATCTTTTTGATTGCCATTGATTAAGCTGAGAATTGTTTTATCAAGATTGGCAGTTTTTCCCTCTTTGCTTTTGTGGACCATAAATGCAAAAGATACAACCATCGCGCGAGGGTCTCGTATCATTAAAAAATTAGAAAAAGTTCGAGATTGTAAGAATCGGTCAAATTGTGGCAGATATGGACAATGAGTAAAAAAGAGTTTTTGAGGAGTGCGATGAATTAAATTACTGGTCAATATTTTGGGGAGTATGCCTTTAAGTGTGTCGTAATAAACACCCTTAAAATGATTTGGAGGAGGTCTTTTATTAATTTTTCGTATTCTTTGTATCGAGGTTGTTTTTGCTTCTTTGGTATAGTTATAAGAAAGCCCAGGAATGTTTAATTCGGTAATACATTTTACCAGAAGATGTGTTCCGCATTTTGGAATAGTTACGCAAAGAACTCGATCTTGTGTCGATTGATTTTTTAATTGGAAGGAACTTTTTTTTTGATAAATACCTTGGTTTGTTACTTGAGCTTGTAACGTAAGAAGGTTGAGTGAAAATGCTGCAAAAGCAAACATTTTTAATGACCGTGATGAAAACATTTCAAATCCTTTTTATTTAAGGATTGCTGAAAATTGCCCTAGATGTCAAGATCTTCTGCTGGTTTTAAAATTTTATTCAAGAATTATTGGATGAGACATTTCTTTTGGAATTTGTAAGCCATAATGCTCTAAAATTGTTGGAGCAATATTACTTAATCCGAGTTTTTGCGTTTGATCTATTAATCGACCAGTCCAAGACTGGTTGACCATAATTAAGGGAACTGGATTAGTTGTATGAGCGGTGAGTGGTTGCCCTGTTTGAGTATCAATTTTATGTTCAGCGTTTCCATGATCAGCAGTAATAAATAGTGTTCCATCTCGTTTAATAACAATTTCTTCGTACAGTATTGAAAGTTGTTGATCAAGGCATTCACACGCTTGAACGGTTGCTTTAAAATCCCCAGAATGTCCAACCATATCGGCATTTGCATAATTAATTAAATAGAAATCGGCTGCATCTTTTTTTAAAGACTTAACGACGTGTTGAGTGATTTTTTCTGCCGACATCTCCGGATATTTACTATAATTTTTTGATTTAATCGAAGGTACTAAGATATAGATTTCTTCCGGTTTAAAAATTTCACGCATGCCTCGAAAAAAGTACGTAACATGGGCATATTTTTCGGTTTCGGCAATCACAAAAGTTTTGAGCTGTCCATTTGTCTGACTATGCATTTCATCAAGTAGCGTTGATTGTATTGAGGAATCTTGAAACAAAATGTCATTATTCCAATAGCAAAATTCATAGGAATAACGCGTTGTGGTGATAAACCAAGCAAGATTATTTCTTGTAATTGTTCGCTTAAACTCTTTAAAGCTTGGATCAAGAAAGGCTCGTGTTAGTTGTCGTGCACGATCGGGTCTAAAGTTAAAAAAAAGTACTCCATCATGGGGCTGTATTTTTCCTTGTTCTATCAGAAGTGTTGGTGGAATAAATTCGTCAGTAATATTTTCTGCGTAAAAGGATTCAAGTAGTTGATGCCACGATTTTAGAGTTGCTGGACTACCTTGAGTTAGCATGCGGTAGCATTGCTCAGTTCTTTCCCAGTTGTTATCACGGTCCATGGCAAAAAAACGCCCCTGAATACTTGCCAGTTTTCCTTTACCGACTTCAATAAAAAGGCGATCTAAGCGGTCTAAAAAGATGGATGCAGACTTTGGAGCAACATCTCTTCCATCAAGAAAAGCATGAACGAAAATTTCTTGTATCCCCAATTCAGCAGCTCGTTTTATCAACGCATGCAGATGAGCTTCATGGCTATGAACCCCACCATCAGAAACAAGTCCCATAATGTGAAGTCGTCCACTTTCTTGAGCGAGTGTTGAAAATCTCTTATTTAAGACCGGATGGAAGTAGAGTGATCCATCAACGAGGGCCTGGTGAAATTCTTTGAATACTGAAGGAATAACCCTGCCGGCACCAAGGGTAAGATGTCCAACCTCGGAATTTCCTATAAAACCGGGCAAAAGGCCAACAGCCTCACCTGATGCTTGTAATGAGGCATGTGGGTAATTTTTCCAAAGCTTCTCCCAGGTTGGCATGCAAGCCGTAGTTACGGCATTCCCAGGCTGGTGGGGGCTTAAGCCAAAGCCATCAAGAATAATAAGTGCCAGAGGTTTGTCTGCGTAATTATGCGGCATAAGGCCCCCTTTTTTACAAAATAATCATCTTGGGTTACAATGCGTTAACTTTACTTGAACGCTTCTGGCGGGGTAAAGCTTTTACATGAGAAACAGCATATCCTAGAAGGAATGACTATGAATATTCGAGCAATAGTTTTACTTGGATCACTAGCAGGACTTTCATTACAGCCGTTGTGTACAGCCCAAGAAGTTCACATTGAACACCTTGAATTATCAGCTTCTCAAGCTTCAAGTGATCAAGAATACTTTCAAGACCTCGTTGATGACCGCTTTCTTGAAGCTCCTGATCAGTTTCCTGACTCCGATTTTGATTTAGGTGATATGAATCCGGATGATCTTTTTGCAGAAATACAAGCATTTGAACAAGAGAATCCTCAGATGGATATTCCCCTTGAAGCAAAAGTTCAGCTTGCTTACGAGTATTTAAAAATTAAGGCCAATGAGCATAAGACTTGCATTCTTGGTACTGTGGTACTGAGTGCCGTAGTATTGGGTGCACTGTGCATTCTTTATAAATGTCATACTCCTAAAAATGTAAATCCTGCTCAGTAATATGAATAGTTCTTCTCACTGCTTTGCCCTTTACAGTAATCAACTCCTGCCCAGTAGTGCAGTTGGGCAGATTATTAAAATCCTCGATGAAGATTTGTGCATGCGCGTTACTCGTGTTTTGCGCTTACGTGCAGGAGAGAATGTTATTATATTTGATGATGTTCAATCACAGCTGATTCAGCTAGAATCGCCAACTTTCCAAAATAAAAAAATAATCACTGCGACGTTGCTTGAGCAAACAATGCACAAACAGCTCAAGCCACGAATAAATCTGTGTATTGGTCTTTTAAAAAAAGATGCCCTTCAAGAAGTTGCATACTATGCAGCAGCAATGGGAGCAACTCATCTTGTTCCGGTGATTACAAGCAAAGTTCAACGTTCTTGGGCTGGTCAGAAAGAAGAAGAGCGGCTCATAAAAGTTATGATAGCTGCCGCTGAGCAATCAAAGCAATTTGTTTTACCTAAAATAGAAAATCCTCTTCCTTTTGATCAATTTATTACATCTCCATTTTGTACAACCCAAGACCAAAGCTCAATTTATTTTGATGTTCATGGAGAGCCTTTGCTTGATCAGCTTAATGAGCATAGCGTCAAGCAACCGTCAATAATCACTTTATTTTGGGGCCCAGAAGGTGGGCTTGTACCTCAAGAAATTGCAGCACTTGATCAACATGGTTTTTCGTGCACAGTTTTGACGCCAACGGTCTTACGCGCAGTTGATGCCGTTGCTATAGGGCTTGGTTCATTTGTCAGCAGCTTGTCTCGTTGACTCACTTTTTTATATTAAAAAGCTGTGTTTTAACATAGTTAGGAAGTATTTTATCAACGCAGTTTTTGTGCTCTATAAAATTGCTAAGCCCTAAGTGAGCAATGGTTTTTGCATTTGCTGTCGATGTAGGAGTAATTTCACAGCGTGTGAATTTTGTTGAGATACGTTCTTGATGTAATAATGCTCCATTTCCCGTAAAGAATATTTTTTGTTCAGAAGCTCGTGATGCAAGTGACTCGAGGACGATATCGATATTTTTACAGCCATAATCAATTTGAGTGGCAAATCCGTTATTAATCTCAGAAATCATAAAATAAACGTCATTGCTATACGCATTTAAGAGAGAAGCAATCGTAATCGGAAAATTTTTTTGAGGCGCTGTTAACGTATAAAGTTGTTCATAAGTAAGCGCCTCGAGTCCGTCAATACCGATAAGTGGTATTTTATGAGCAAATGCGATCCCATTTAACGTGGCAATGGTAACACGTAATGTTGTAAAAGCTCCTGGGCCTTTATCAAGTGCAATAAACGCAAGATCTGAAAGAGTCTTGCCATTGTTGCGTAGCAGAGAATCCAGATAGGGAATGAGATGAGAAGATGCTTTGAGATCGGCTCGAAAAAATTGTTCAAGACAGTTCTCATCTTCAAAAAGCGCAATGTCAGTCGTATTGTAGGTTGCTTGGATTCCCAAATAAATTTTTTTCATGAGCGGTTAATCGTAATCTTTCTTTAGTTTTTGTCGTTTATAAAAAAGGCTAAATGCATCATCACTAATAGTCCTTTCTCGTTTTTCAATAATTTTTCCACAGTTAAGACACTTCCATCCCTCAAAGTTAATGAAATGGTCAAAAAAAGATTGCATGACCATTAAGCCACTGCACTTTGGGCATTTCATATATATTCCTCCTCACCTTTTTTCCATTTTTAGGAAAGAATCGCCAAAAAAAATGAAAGCAGCGCTATCCATTGAGAAGGCCATTCCCCTCTCCTAGTGTAAACAGTTTTCTTGAGTTGTAAAAAAAATGGGTTTTTGCTTAAGCCAGCAGCTTTTTTCTACGATCACTTTTATTGTTTTTTTCATTTGAAATATTTAAACGGACAAAATTTTAGGGTTATTTTACATACCTTCAAGGTCTTGATCGAGCATCTCTAATGTAGGAATGACTTTTTCATGTATGAATTTTATGTTTTCATTTCGAGAATTTTGAGTTGTAGCGTTTATTTTTTCTTGCAGACGGCTTGTTTCAAGAGAAGCTTCAAGGTTTTCTTTGTTGGCATTTTCAATCAGGGACTTTGCGGTATTTTTTATCGTTGCTTGTTCAACAATAGCTTCTTGGTATTTATTTTCGAGTTGCTCAACACGTCCTTTAAGATTACGGTTTTTTTCTTTAACCGAAAAAGACTCAAGTTCTGCTTGCAGTTGTTCTTGACGCGCCTGTTCAAGTTTAGGTTTAAATTGTTCCTTCATTTTTGACTCTGTTTGAGCAATTGCTTGTTCTTTTTCTTCAAGAGAAGAGGTTAATTTTGTTTTCAAGCTCCTTGTTTCTTCACGTGCTTTACGTGCAGCAATTTCAAGCTCAAGATTAGTTTTTTCTTTTTCTTCAAGCTTTGGCCTGAACTCCGAAATTACTTCGGTTTTTGTCTGTTCAATTGCGGCCGCTTGTTCTTGGCGGGCATTTTCTTGTTGAGTTTTTAATTCTTGTTGCGTTTGTTGAATCTGTGATTGCAATTTTTTCTGGGCTGATAGATGAGCACTTTCTTTTTCATCTAATGTTTTCTTAAATTGATCCTGCAGTTGTTTTTGAGTAAGGGTTAGTGTCTTATTTTTTTCTTGTTCAACTTGCTGAACTTTGTCTTTGAAATGTGCAGCTGTTTGTTCAGCTTCTTGAACTTTATCTTTCAGATGAGCGACTGTTTGTTCTGTTTTTCGCTGTTCGACTTGCAGATTAAGATTTTGAACTTGAGTATCTTCAAGTTTACTCTTGAAGCGCTGGATAAGCTTATCTTCGGTCTGTTTAACTTCTTGTTCTTTTGCTTGAATAAGTTGTAACTTCTCTTGAGTTAATTGCAGAACTTTGCCTTCAGTTTCTTTTACTTTACCCTCAAGCTTAGATGCTTTTTCAGTTGCCTGAAGAGCATCAACTTGTGTGTTTAAAAGTTGTTTATTCACATCTTCAAGTTTACCCTTCACTTCTTGCTTTATCTCACTGACCGCGGCTATTTTTTCTTCTTGCGCACGTGTCAGTTTTTTTTGAACGACCGCATTTTCTTCAAGAGCTTCTCGTGCCTTGCGTTCAAGTTCTAAGTTATTCTGTTTTTCTTGTTCCAATGATTGAGCAAATTTTTTGCGTAATTCTGTTTCGGATCCAGAGAGAGATTCCATTTCCCGCCTCAGTTCAGATAAATCGCCGGATGCTTTTCCGGTGAGTTGCTCAATATCTTGTTTTGCTTGATCAAGCTCTTTTTGTAATGTGTTAATAGTTTCTTTTTGCTCTTGAGATGCCGCTTGGCTTTGTGCAGTATGTTGAACTTCTAAAGCGAGTTTATGCTCTGGACTAGGTATTGTATCTTTGTATTTAGTAATGCTTGCTTGAGCCTGCATAAGCCGTTGTTCAAGCTCAATAATTTTTGAATCTTTATCTTTTAATTTTTTCTTCGTTTGCTTACGTTTTTTTATTTCACGCGTCAGTGTATTTTTTAAATCTTTAATTTCTTGAGTAAGTACTTCAAGGTCACTTTGTATGTTTGATGAGATTGCTAAAGGGATTGTTCCGGAAGTATCAGTAGATTGCGGTTGAGGAGTGCGTTTAAGAGCAATAAGTTGAGGTGGACGATCTTCAGGATTACCAATCGTTTCATCCATGGCTTGATGAACAATTTTTTTTAATTCTGTGTCGCTCGGGTTTGTGCTACGGTTATTTGCCGCAGCCCGACTTAGTTGAGCATTAAGTTCGTAAAGCACAGCAAGTCGAACTTTTTTTGTTTCTTCCATGGTGAGATTTTTTTCTTTTGCAAGATCTTCCAGAAATTGATCAGCTGATTTTTGTGCTTGTACAACATTACGCAGACGCGTTGCTCGTTTTACGATTTCTTTGTAGTGCTCATCGCAGACATAGGTTGTATTGCTAATAGTTGCATCAAACCAACGACTTTGACGCGCAAAGCGTTTCATAAAATCTTGCGCTTCGGTTTCAGATTCGCCTTCTAAGATGATTTTTTTCATGAGCGACATATTATTATGAAATTCATGAGATGTTTTATCTTTCCATGTTTTTTCAACGCGCGTCAGAGACTCCCCGAGTGGTGATAGCGGAGTTGTTTGAAAGAAGCTTGAACTCGCAAGCAGCGGTTTCTCAAAGGACTGCTCAAGTTTATCGGTAAGCGCTTGCGCCCGTTCTTCCCTGCGGCGCCTGAGTTCTTCTTCTTCAGCTTCGCGTTTGCGTCTAATGGCATCTTCTTCTTCTTGGCGTTTTCGTTTGATTGCTTCTTCTTCTGCTTGGTTCAGTAAAGAGACCACTTGTTGTGCAGCTTGATGTCGCAATGCTGTTGATGTTTGTTGAACTTCAACTTGCACTTGTTGAGCCTGTTCCTTGAATTTTTTGGTAAGCTCTTCAGATTGTTTTTTTGCAAGTTCTTGAATTTCTTTTGTTCGCTGAGCAACCTCTTCCTGCATTTTCTGGTAGCGCTCTTCGGCTTTTTCATGTAAGAGTTTGGTTCGCTCGCTAACCTCTTCTTCCAATTCTCGTGCTTTAACTTGAGCAGCTTGCAAAAGATCGGTCATTACCCCATTATCAAAAGAGGTTGTTGAACCAAGAAGTGAAGCGGCACCCAAGACAGGTTGGGTATTCATTTTTTTATGTTTTTTTCCAGTTCGCTTTGCCCAAAGACTTGAAATATTTAACGTATTTCCTATCGTTAAAACAACACATACGATTAAGTAAAATATTTTTTTCATGATATAACCCACCCTTCTTCGAATCGAGCATCCAGGAGGCTGCCGATTAGTCTCCTATCCCTCACTATAAAAAATGCTTCCAGCCGAATACAAGAAAATAACAATTTGCAAAAAAGAGTCCGATGGGTTGATCATTTGGTTGAATAAAAGATTAAGACTCTTGACTTGCTTATTAATTATTTTGTTAATCAGTGCATTATTTTACTTGGCGATGAATAGTGCTAAGATCCAAAGAGTTGTTTGTTGTACAAAAAGAAGGAGACCGGGCATGATTCAATTTCAGGTGCTTATTCGCTATGTGCTTTTGATAGCAGCCCTCAGTCTTTTGGGGTATCGCATAACGAGTATTGTTCGAAAACACTATTTTTCTTCTACTCAAAGTATTTCAGACCAAAAAAATGATGTTGTTATTCAGAGTGATCAGGCATGGATGACCGTTTTTATACATGGTTCATTTGGCTCAACGCTTGGGCTTTTAAGTATTCCACGTGTACTTGATGACAATGTTCGAGGTTCTTCTTATCGAGAAGTGAGTCGTAGACTGCGAGAGGATGATCTATTTTTTAGTGAGCAACCTGTTCTTGGTCGTGGCCTTACGCGTATATCTCCATCATTTAATCTGCAAGCAACTAAAGGTAAAAAATATTCCGCATATCCACTTATTAAAGCTTATGATGTTATTGATGAACACCTTTCTCCCGAACGTGGTGAACAGTTTTTTTATACCTTTGGCTGGACTGGTCTGATGAGTCAGAACAGTAGGCGCTACGAAGCTATTCGTTTGTATAATGCATTAGTAAAAGAGCTTTTGAGACTTAAAGAGCAAGGTAAAAATCCAAAAATACGACTTGTTACGCACAGTCATGGTGGAAATTTGAGCCTTAATCTTGCAGCAATAAGTACGGTGCTCAGTCTTAAATCATTTAATCATGAACAAAAATTTTCTGAAGACGAAGATACCGATCGTTCAATTCGTGCCATGCTTGAAATTATAAAAGGGTTACCAAGTAGGGCAAATATGCCACCCAAAACTGGTCAAAAAGTTTTGGATTATGTTCCAGAATCAAAAAATTTGGTCATTGATGAGCTTATTTTGTTTGGAGCTCCTATTCAACCAGAAACTCAAGGTTTTTGTTCCTTTCCTATCTTTAAAAAGATTTTTAATTTTTATTCAGGTGAAGATTTTATTCAGCGGTTTGACTGGGTTTCTACTCGACGTTATTTCAGTGATCAGCGACTTTCTCATGAGAGGTTTTCTTCTTCCAAAGATGGACAGATGGAGTTTCCTCAAATTATTCAGGCTCGAATTATGATTGGTCGTCAGTGGAGCAAGCGTCCAGGAATAATTACTCAGGAGATGGATAAAAAATTAACAACAACAAATCATATTTCCGCACCAGCATCATCTTCATGGTGGCAGAAAATGTTTTTTGGAAAAAAATCGGTTGAGCGAACATCTGCTGATCCTACGCACAAAGAGTTTTGGTTTATTTCATGGCCAGATTATTCTTCTGGGTCTCAGCATCAAGTTGGGTTATTGCCTTTGCCTATCATGATTCTTACTCCAATGTTTTTAAAGCTTCTTGAGCCGTTTAAGCAAATGCATGATATTGATATTAATATTCGTTTGAATAATAAATTTGTTAAGGCCAGCCTTGCAGATCACGAACAAACAATTATTCGTGCTGAACAAAAAATTCCACGCAACTTAATTGAGATGATAAAAGTTCATTTGAATAGTTGGAAGCCTGCTCTAAAAACAAAAAAAGAAGAATTTGATTCTATTTATAAGCATGTGGTTGATTAAACATGGCTTTGCTTTTTTTTCACCTCTGGGTATCATAGTTTCCTATACAGACTGTCAAAAGGCAGCACCCTGTGCCGCGTTGAGAGTAAAGGGTTGCAACAGGAGAGAATGATGCCACTTAAAAATCTGAAATTTTTTTTTCACACATGCATGCTTATCGCTGTTTCAGGGATATTCTTGCAAAGTGCTGTAAATGCTCAAGATCAAGAAAAAGAGGAATCTGAAAAACAAGATTTGAATAGAGTAGTTCGAGATGGTCTTACTATTAACGATATTACTATTTCTGGTAATAAGCACATAAAAACAGAAGTTATTCTTAAGCGATTACCTTACCAAAAGGGTGGAGTTTTTGATGCTACAAAAAGTAGTATTGCCATTCATAATATCTATGGACTTGGGTGCTTTCGGCAAGTTAAACTTGAAGGCGAAAAGCTCAGCAAAAAAAGCATGAACCTTCATATTATTGTGGAAGAAAAGAAGCTTCTTGATCGGTTTGAGTTTGAGGGAAACAAGGCTGTTCGAACAAAAACTATCAAAGAAAAACTTAATCTTGAAAAAATGTCAGCAGTTGACGAAGAAACGGTCCGCAAGATAGAGCTTGGAATCATTAAGCTTTATAAAGAAGAAAATAGACACATGGTCAAAATTTCTTCGCGTATTCAAGTGAATAAAGATAATCCTGATAAAGCGGCTGCCATTTTTACTATTACAGAAGGTCCACAATCAACGGTTGTGCGTGTCTTTTTTAAAGGGAACAAAAAAATTCCAGATCGCAAGCTTCGTTCTATTTTATTTACGCGTGAAAATTGGCTCTTTGGTTTTTTAGATAGCGCAGGAACCTATCAAGACGACATGCTTGAAATGGATAAGCACCGCATTGAATATTTCTATCGCGATCACGGCTACTTGATGGTCAAGGTTCCGCGAGCAGATGTTGAGTTCTCTGAGAATAAGCAGGATATTTCGGTTACCTTTCATATTCAAGAGGGTGAGCAATTTATTGTGCGCAGTGTTCGATCTCCAGGCGACGATATTTTTACACACGATGAATTAGCTCCTCTTATTTCAATCAAAGAGGGTGAGCCCTACTCTCAAACCAAGCTGGTCAGCTCAATGAACCGCCTGCGGGATATATGGGGTGAGAAGGGTTATATTTATGCTGATGTTTATCCTCAGGTAAAGCCTGATGAAGAATCGAATGAAGTTGATATCTCTTTTCATGCTGATCGTGGCAAGAAGCTCTATGTGAATCGAATTAATATTACGGGAAATAGCTACACGCGAGACAAAGTAATTAGACGTCAGCTTGATATTATTGAGGGTGACTTGATTACTTCTAAGAAACTGAACCGCTCTCGCTCAGGTGTTGAATACTTAAGCTTTTTCGAGCGTGAGGGTGTAAACTGGAAAATTCATCGAGTTTCAGATGAGCTTGCAGACCTTGAGATGAATGTTCAAGAAGCAAAAACCGGCAACTTTAATTTTATGCTCAGTTATGGAAGCGATCGTTATGCCGCAAAGCCTTCATTACGTGGTTCGTTGACGGTAAGCAAAGCTAATCTTTTTGGTTTAGGCTACGACGTTGGTGGTATGGTTCAATCAAGTTGGCGTCGACTTCAGCGTATTGAAGCAAATTTTACCGATCCACACATTTTTGATAGTGACATCTCAGGTGCCTATTACTTTTACAAACGCTGGAATGAGCTTGAAGAATGGCGCAGCGTAACACCAACTCCCGTTGAAAAGGTTGCAGGAATCGACGCTCGCTTTGGATTTGCGTTACCATTTATTGATAAGCGCCTGCAGTTAATTCTTGATATAGGTATTGAAAATATTAAAAATAATAACCCGCAACCCAACCCGCGCTTTTTTGGCACACAACAGCAATTAGATGACTTTTCACTGATTGTAAAACGTACTTTCCAAAGAGGCACCTTGTTCTGGCTTGGCCTTGATTTGATTAAGGATACGCGTAATCACCAGGTATACCCAAGCGAAGGTTATCGTTGGGCAGTTACCACTAAAACTGCTCCACCTGAATTTAACTCACGCTATAGCTTTATTAAAGCTGAGCTTGAGGCGAGTTATTATACTTCATTAATTGGTACCGATTATCTCGTTCTTGCATTGCATGGAAAAGGTGGTGCTATTCGATCTCCAGAATCAGGAAAAATAATTCCATATAAAGAGCTTTTCCATATGGGCGGTCAGACAACAGTTCGTGGATTCGTTTGGGGCAGTATTGGACCAGCATGGACAACCGGCGACCCAATTGGTGCACAAAATGCGGTTCTCTTTAATATGGAGCTTGTGTTCCCCCTTATTCCTGACTATTCAATGAAGGCTCACTTCTTCTATGATTCAGGTGCCGGATGGAATACGCCAAAGTCGGATATTCCGGATCGCTCATCGATTAAGCGTGATAAATTTGATCTTCGTCATGCAGTTGGTTTTGGTTTGAACTTGCTTAAACCGATGCCGGCAAAGATTGATTGGGGCTTTAAACTTGATCGTAAAAAGAAGGATGGCGAGTCGCCACATGAGTTCCATTTGAGTATGAATTACGCTTGGTAAAGTTGCCATCATTTATAATTGTTTTTTTGTGCAGCGGAGATTTTGCATCTCCGCTGCATTTTTTCTTATTTTTATCTTGCTTTTTGTCCTTATCAGATCTACAATTCCTTTCGCTTCTATAAAGATGGTGAATTGAAAACGGTAATGGTGTGTGGTGTGTTAATAGTTATTGTAGAAGCACTTTTTAAGTGACAGGAAAACGCTCATGAAACGTATGATGTTTGTAATGGCAATTGTGGCAACAGCAATTTTTGGTAGAGCATTAGCTCAATCCAACTTATATGTTGCAATTATTGATGTAGAAAATAGCAGCTTTGTGTGCCAAGAAACAATGAGCCTTGAAGTGTATGCTGAGCTTCTAAAAAATGGTGAAGATGTTGCTCTTAAAGAAGAGTTTCCAAATGCAGCATTTGCTTTGATTTATATTGATCCTGAAACTGGGGCTTTAACCCCAACTGATGCTCAAGCTCAACTCAAGCTTTTTAGACAACAAGATCCAAATTGGTATGCACGTAACGTTACTTTAAAAAATATCTTGAAAAAGTCAGGTAAACTTTTCTTGAATACCTTGGAAGTAGTTATGTTGATTACCTGTTGGACCGGCAGCGAAGTGCTTATTCCAGGGTCGTTAGAATTATACAAACATGGTAATACATTTGCAAAATGGGCTCGTGATCAATATCGCGAAGCCTTTCCTAATCTTCCGGCAGCAGAAGCAGTATAAAAAGAATTAATTGAGCAAGGGGTACTTAGATGATGTCAAAAGCTGTTAAAATGAAAAGTCTTATTCTTTTTGGAGCAGGTTTTTTATTTGTTGACACAATATTTTGTTTATCGATTGACCCCTTGAGCAAGATTACCATCAAAAGCTCTCGAGCTACTTGTGGCAAAAATAAAACAGATTCAAAAGATATAGTTCTCACGTATCTTGATGATGTGCATGTTGAATTTGCAGATCATTCAACAGTAACATCTCAAGAGCTTGAAGTGATTTGTAACTTGAATAAGTCTCCATCAAAAACATTGCCAGAAAAAAGTGGGAACAAAAGTTCAGATCAAAAATCTAAGGCTTTATCTCAATTTAAAAAAATTACTTTTTCAAAACATGTTGTTATCAATAAAGATGAATTTAAAGCTACTGCAGATTATGCGGACATTTTAGTTGATCAACGTTTGTGCTCATTACGTGGTAATGTTCAGATTGAGCACAAAAAAAAATCACCTAAAGATGTTCCTGTACAAGTTAAAAGTGATGCTGCAACGATTAGACTTGATTCACAACAAATCCTTCTTGCAGGTTCTTCAAAGAGTCCGGTAAGCACTGTCATTGATCTTCAAGATCATCCAATTATCAGAAATAAAACCGATAAAAAACAGCGTCAACAGCAACCAAAAAAGGGAGCTGTTAAGCAATCGTGAATATTATCAAGATTCTACCTCCTCATGAAGCGCAAAAAATTGCTGCAGGTGAGGTTGTAGAGCGCCCAGCTCATATTCTTAAAGAATTACTTGAAAATTCAATTGATGCTGGAGCTACTCAAATATCAATATGGGTTGAGCAAGCTGGTAAACAACTCATTCGAGTTGTTGATAATGGCTGTGGTATGAGCGCAGATGATGCGAATATGTGCTTTTTGCCCCATGCAACCAGTAAGGTTTCTTCACTTGACGAAGTCTATGCGGTGAGATCATACGGGTTTCGGGGTGAAGCGCTTGCCAGTATTTCTGCGGTGAGTAAAGTTACCTTGATTACTCGCTTGCATGATGATACATCAGGTGTTGGGGTTAAGCTTGATTTTCAGCAGGGTGCTATCATCAGAGAAGAGGTTATTGCGTG
The DNA here is from genome assembly GCA_018266175.1 of Candidatus Dependentiae bacterium. Classification (NCBI taxonomy): domain Bacteria; species Candidatus Babelota bacterium. Next base: position 144,200 of record JAFEAY010000021.1, on the reverse strand, counting down.
CCCTATTGGTACAGATTTAGCAATCCGAGATCTTTTCTATAATATCCCCGTAAGAAAAAAATTTTTAAAAGCTGACAGCACCGAATGGAATCAACTTCAAGCAATTGTTCAGGCATTCTGTTTAAGTCATCATACCCTTCATTTTAAACTTTTTCATGACGATAAGCTTGTAATCAATGCACCTCCAGCTGCAACACTTAAAGAGAGAGTTATGCAAGTTTGGGATCATGATTTAGCGCAAAATCTTATCCAGCTTGAACAGCCTGAAAAACAATTGCCATGGTTAAGTTATTCAGGGCTTATTTCTAGACACCAGTTTTGGAAATATGGTCGTACTCATATTTTTTTCTTTGTAAATGGACGCTGGATTAAAAATCAAGAGCTCGGTAAGGCCCTTTTAAAAGGGTATTTGAATGTCTTACCTCCCGGAAAATTTCCAGCAGCATTCATCTTTTTGCAGGTTGACCCAGCTCACGTTGATATCAACGTACATCCTAAAAAAGAGGAAGTTCGGTTTATTAAACCTGCAACGGTTGACGCACAAATTTTTAATGCGGTTAAAGCAACGCTTGAGCAACAGCTTAATCGTATACTCCAGCCAGATACGACATTAATTTCTGAATTAAACTTTGAAACTCCAACTCCTCAGATGAGTTTTGAGCAGTCATCTGGAATCGGGGAGAAAGACGAATCACATTCTGTTAATAAAAACTTTTTAGTAAATAAATATTCATCTGGCACTCAGCTACCATCTCACATGTATCAAGCAAAATCGCCGGTTAATTGGGATACTTTGCTTAATTTAAGTGCTGTACAATTGCAGAATCCTATTCAACAATCCAAGCAATCGCGCGATATTATTATTCAAGAAGCTGTTGTTCAAGAAAACCAAGAAAAGCTTTTTTCTTCTTTAGCAAGAGAAAAAGAAAGCGAAGTTGTTACTTCATTTTCAATTATTGGGCAGCTTTTTACAACCTATATTCTTATTCAAAGTAATGACCAGCTTATTATCATCGATCAGCATGCAGCTCACGAACGCGTTTTATATGAAAAGTTCCTTAAAAACTTTCAGCATAAAGAGGGTACTGTTTTACTCTTTCCTGAAGTGATTCGAGTAAGTAGCGAACAGATGAAAATTTTGCAAACGGTATTTGATTTTTTCGAAGAACAGGGTATTCTCCTTGAACAATTTGGAGTGTTGGAGGTTGTTATTAAAACCAGTCCTCCTTTAATTGCCCAGCATGATTTGAAAGATCTAGTCTTTGAAGTTATAGAATTTATTCAAGAGCATGAAGCAATTGATCGTGAATTTTTTCGCAAGAAACTTAATGAGTTTACACATAGTCATATGGCCTGCAAAGCAGCCGTGAAAGCGGGCGATTTGTTAGAGCCTATTTTTATGCACCAACTTGTGAGTGACCTTATGATCGTTCAGAATCGCTTTATTTGTGTTCATGGTCGTCCAACTATGTGGACTCTTGGCAAACCTACTATTGAGAAAAATTTTCGTCGTCGTTAAATCACCACGTTTTTATGTAGAAAGTATTATGAAGAATAGATTCTTAACCTTGGTTCTTGCATTGAGCGCCAGCGTCATGATGAGCACTGTTTACTCCCAGTCTGAAGCATTTATTGCAACCATCGTAGCAGATTTTGTTGTGTACCAAGCGCAGTGTGAAAAAGATATGCGTACGAGCCCTGCGGCTCAATCACGTGTTATGTGTAAATCAGGTGAATACAATAACTATTTATTTGCTCGAATTATTGCCCGACATGGAATTGAAACTGTCGTAAAAATACTCGCTCAAAAAAGCTGCGAAGATATTGCCTTTGAGCAAATTGTTGAATTTGCACTTTCATGTGAAGATCTTAAATTGCCAGTGGCAGACTTTTATAGCCCGTTAATTCATCTTGCAGCTCGTTATAATAATGTTCCAATGCTTGAATTGATTCTGGGTGGGGGTGATTATGTTAATCTGGGGACATCTTTTCCGATAACATATTGTAAAGATTCTGCCGGTTGTTATTGTTTTATTTCCGATATAAGCCATAGCGTATTTGGCGTAATGTCTTTCGGAGAAATTCGTGTCTTTCAGCATAATCATTTAGGTTACACTCCCTTGCATTTAGCAGTATTTGCGCGAGCAAAAGAATCAGTATTATTTCTTTTGCAGAAGAGTGATGTAAAAGTTGATGCCAAGATTCTTATGCTTACCTTAAAGTCCTTTCCCTATGCAGGATCTCCGGAAGATATGCAAAAGGCGAGTGAAATTTTTGAAATGCTTTTGGCGTGTAAATTGGATTTGAATATTCAGCGTGAAATTCCCAATGCACTTACTTGGTTAAAAGAACATAAGCCATCTCTATTAAAAAAATACATTAATGCTCGAGATGCTGTTGAGGCAATTGAGCAATTACTTAATCAAAAAGCATCCTGTATTATTGCTTAAATGTTATTGTTTGAGAAAAATTTAAAAGGGCTATGATTTTAAAGTTATAGCCCTTTCTAATATCACTTAATAATATTCTTATTCAAGCATATTCTTGCAAATTATGAGTGATTGTATCCTGTATCAGTGAAACAACTTTTTCAAGTCCAGCTTCAACATAAACAGCTTCATGCGTAATCCATGTAAGAGCATGATTTCCAAGTTTACGTCGTTTCTTTTGATTCTTAAGCAGTGCTTCGGTTTGTTCAAAAAGCTCTTCAGGAGTTTGTACTTTGATAATAGCTTGCTGCTCGGCAAGCAAGTTAACAATTTCTCGCGTGTTTTCATCATGAGGTCCAATAATCATTGGGTTTCCCCAGGCTGCTGGTTCTAGAACGTTATGTCCGCCAACAGGAACAAATGTGCCGCCGGGGAAGTAGAGGTCTGCAATCGAGCTGAGCATAAACAGCGTGCCAAAGGTATTTACCACCACAATATCGTTATCAACAAGAACTTTTTCTCCAAGTTCTGAAATAAGCTCGCTGAGATTTGAAATTTTTAGAGAACCGTCACTCCATATAAAAAATGGTAGTTTTGTGAGTGTTACTTTTTGAATTAGTTCATCATGCCAGTCTTTAAATCTTGGAGCAAGAATAAGCTTGAGTGAAGGATTATCTTTTTTCAGTGTGGTGAAAACATTGAGGTAATGGTCAACTTCTCCCTTGTGCACTGAGCCAACAAGCATGATGGTTGATTGCTTCTCTTTGTTAAATTGCTCAAGCTTGTCTGCGTGCCCGAGCAAGAGAGATTCTTTTTTTGGCATGACATTAAATGCTTTGATGTTGCCAAGAGAAGTAACCATGTGAGACGCAATTCCGGCCTCTTCAAAGAGTTTTTTGTCCTGCATGCTTTGAGCAAAAATTTCAGAAAAATTACTAAAAAGATTGTGATAAAGAGGATTATTATTCTGTAAATTCTTTGCGGTGCAGCTGGTCATTTGAGCATTGAGCAAATAGATGGGAATATTTTTCATATGTGCGTACATGACCATGGTTGGCCATACTTCGTGCTCAAGAGCAATAATAGCTGTCGGGTTAATACGAGCAAAAGCCAGCGACATTGATGCAATGTTATCATGAGGCAGCATGCTGACGTAATCGGCCTTAATTGTTTTTTCAGCAATATTTTTGCCCTCTTGCGTGCTTGAAGTTATGTAACAAGCACTTCCTGGAATTTCATGTTTAATTTTTTCAACCAGTGCTTGAATCGATAAAATTTCACCGGCGTTGAGGCCATGAATCCAGACCACATGCTGTGAGCTGTCGGTTTGTGGAACAAATCCCGACTGCTCTTTAACCAAAGCACAGACCTCTTGAGCATTAATTTGTGTGATAAATGTGTAAGGAATAACTATTGGCAAGATGAATAGTTGAACGAATTGATAGAGCAAGAATATAAATAGCGTGAGCATAATAAAAACCCATTTTAATTATTTTTACGTTTTTTTACCTAAGAGAGTATACAACGCATTAATAACCACTTGAAGTGCTTCAAGTTTGAGAGTTTTAGATTTAGTTATGAGAATAAAAAAGGGTTGCTGTTGTGAAGCAGCAACCCAATCATAAGATTTTTTTTGCTTAAGCGACTGATGCTTTATTTGGTAAAAAGTCATACAGCGCGTTGATACTTGCTTGCTCAATTCCCTCGAGGTTAAGCAGTTCCGGCTCAAGAATTTTATTTGCAACTAGAGAGGTGAGCCCTGCTCCAGCTAAGAAAGCTGGTAATGCGTGTGCCAATGGTAATTGGATTAAAAGATCTTCATCATAATTAAAGTGATCTTTTAGTGTTTCATTCAATTGTGCAAAAATCAGGGCGAAACCAAGATAACTAGTAAAACTTGAAGTACCAGAAATAACTCCTCCACTCAACATTGCCACTATTTTCTTGATAATAGTTGCAGTGGAATTTGCGCTACTTTTTTCAAAAACATGTGTAAGAAGCGTAATGATTTTTTCAAGCTTGATTTGGTTGATCTCAGTTAATGTTTCATTACGGGATAATTCAGATTTAAAATCATTGAGCTTTTGAGCAAAGCTATTAAGCGATGAACTATTTTTAGGTTCGATTATTTTTTTCAGAACCAAGAATGATAGTCCAGCTACAACTAAGCCAACCGGAACGCCTACCTTTGCCGTTGAACTTACAAAATCTGACATATCGATATGCTCGCCAAACCAAGGATTTGTAACCGTTTTTCTTTGACTTAACCGATATGTACTTCCAACAAATAATCCAGCTAGGCCTCCAAGTCCAAGAGCGCTACATGTGGCAGCGGCTTTGTTTTCAAGCGTTGATTGTGAAGATTTTTGGAGAAGTGCAATGAGTTTATCTAGATCCTGTGTAAGTTTATTATCGGTAATTTTATTATCATTCATCACAGCAAGGCCTGAATTGATTAACGTTTCTTCTGCTAGCCCATAAGCGGTAGCTGGTGTGCTGCATGCAAGAATACTCATTACAAAAAAGAGGTTAAGCATATTTCGATTCATCAATAAATCCTTGAGTTTAAGTAGCAAAAAAAATAATAATTATGAGGGTTTATGCTACATTAAGATTCCTATAAGTCAATTAATAATTATTTTTTACTTTTAATTGAAATTGTAAGTAAATAGGAGTCTTCAGTGCTTGAGGTCAACTCTAAGTGATAGCAAGAAGCTTGATTGAGCTTGTTCTTGATTGAGTTAAAATTTTATCTTTTATTGTTGTTCATGCAGGTTCTTTTGTTCGTCCGTTGTATGTACAATCTGATATTCCATATTCAGATACTCAAAACCACCACCTCGAGCAGCTAAGCGATCTGCAACAATGCTCACTTGCGTTGCTGCAAGGATTCGTTGTAATGGGATAGGCGATGCAGCACCCTCTGTACGCGTTGCTTGAAAGAACGCATTAATCAAATTTTCATGTCCTTTGTCTTGAGACATTGATTTTTGATTAAAAGAAAGCGGCATACCGTAACCGGTCAGTTCATAAAAATCATTCATCTTGATAGTTTTGCCATCAAAGAATATTTCCATGTACTCTTTGCCAAGGGCATTGCTGCCAAGGGTACTATACACCAACGAGCATAATGAACCATCACTCATGGTGATATGTGTTGCAAAATTGTCATGGCCAAGGTCTTTATTACGAGGGTTTGTTGATGACACGGCAACGGAAATAGGAAGAGCATCGGTAAGGAAACAAAAGAGTTCAAACATATGGCACGCTTCGCCAATAATTCTACCGCCATGTTCTTTGCTTTGAATCCAATGGTCTTGCCCTAAATATCCCGCATTAACCCGATACATAACTTGAATAGGATTGCTTCGCAAACCAAGAGCAGCTTTTGTTGATTGCATAAATGGTGCAAAAGGACGGTTAAAATCGGCACAGTACATAGCATCTGGATGAGCAGTAAGAAAGGTGCCAAGTTGATTGAGTTGTTCAATATTTACTGCTACTGGTTTTTCGCAAAAAACCGCTTTCCCCGCAGCTAAGCAATCAATGGTCTGTTGCATGTGAAGTGCATGAGGAGTTGCTATAACAATGACATTCACATCATCATCGGCAAGCATTTTTTTGTAATCATTATTAATGCGGTGTGCGCCATATTGACGAGCGACATTAAGTGTTGTTGATGCGTCAGAATCGATGATTGTGTGGATATGGCAATTTTTTATGGTGTTGATGATCGGTAATAGTTTTACTTTAGCAAAGCCACCGGCTCCAATAACGCCAACCTTAATTTTCTTATCAATAGTAACAAATCTCTTGGTTTGGTCGGGCTCAAGGAGCTGATCAAGTGCCGTAAAATTTTGCTGGTTACTGGAAGATGAATATGAAAGAACAATACCCAAAGCATCACTTTTTTGTAAACATTCATAGGCTTGTTCAACGTTATTCAGATCAAATTCATGCGAGATAAGTGGGTCAACGTTAACCTTTTTTTCTTCCAAGAGTTTAATGAAAAGTTCCATGTTGCGATTTTCAGTCCAGCGAACATAATCGTATGGGTAATCTTTTCCATCAATTTCGTATGATTTGTCATATCGACCTGGACCATAGGAACAAGAGATGAGAAAATCGATCTCTTTGGTATAAAATTGTTCACGATTAAAATCTATCTTCACATCACCAACCAAAACGACTTTTCCTTTTCGGCGGGTAATGTGCATGGCATGATCAATAATTTTTCCTGATTCAGATGATGCTGCAATAATCGTAACATCAACACCTTTGTGAGCTGTTGCAAATGCTACTTCATCAACAATGTTATTTTTAAGAGCATTAAAGCTGTGGGACGCACCAAAGCTTCGGGCAAGATCTACTTTTGTATCAATCAAATCTGATGCAATCACTTTGCAGCCGGCGAGCTTAACAAGTTGAACCGTTATTTGGCCAATCAAACCAAGACCAAGTACGCAGACCGTTTCACCCAGTTGTAGTTGTGCACGCCTGACTCCTTGCAAAGCAATAGAGCCAATAGTGGTTAAGCTTGCTTGCTTGAGTATTGCTTGATCATAAATCTTCACGGCAAGATTTTGTGGTATTGTTACCAGGTCTGCGTGATGAGCATATGCTGCGCCTGCACAGGCTACATAATCACCAATCCGAAAGTTGGTAACATTTTTGCCAATATGAACTACTTGGCCTGCGCACGAATATCCAAGTGGCATTACCTGATTGATTTTTTCTTTGATGAGCGCAATAGTGCCCGCAACTCCATTTTCTTTGAGTGCGCCAAGAACCTTTTGCGCATGATTTTGAGCATTTTGAGTAAACTTACTAAAAAGCGATTGTCCTGAGGCGACAAGCGTTGCACCTTCAGTACCTGTACTAATAAAAGAATAATGAACTTTTACTATGATGTTATTTTCATGTTCAAGTGGCATAGCAATGTCATGCAGTTGAACATTTCCGCGCTGGAGGAATACTTGCTTCATCGATTCTCTTACTCCTTTTAGTAGTTTTATGGATCGCTTCGCACGAGGTTATAACTCGTTTTAATAGCGCCTTCAAGAAAGTCTTGTGTGTGACGGGTTCGTAAATCGTAGAGCAGCCCGCAGCTATCAATAACAACTTTATCTGAAAGAATTTCTTCTCTGATGTGAAAAAATTCTTTGTGTTTGACTAAAATAACAACCATATCAGCCCAAGCAATTCCTTTGAGCAAGCTTTGAGGTGATTTAAAATCAAGCGCACTAATCGTTGCTTGTGGAACATTAGGATCAAAAACCTGAAGATCGAAAAATGAGTTTTTTTGTCCGAGCTCTTGCGCTATTTTAAGTGCTGGCGATTCACGAATATCATCAACATCTTGCTTGTACGTCAGGCCAAGTGTCAAAATGTGTGGTTTTTCAACACCAAGATTTTTAAGCTCTTGAGCTTTGTTGAAAATTGTTTCCAGAACCTTAAAGGGTTTTGTGTCATTAATCATACGTGCTGTCTTAAGCAGTGATGTTTCTTCAGGGAAGGTTTCAATTAAGAAAAATGGATCAATTGCTATGCAATGTCCTCCAACGCCACATGTTGGCTTGAGAATTTTTACGCGTGGATGCTTATTTGCAAGTTCAATAACGTGATGAGGGTCAAGGCCGGCTTGCTCGCACATGCCAGCAACTTGGTTTGCAAATGCAATCATCACATCGCGTGAGCTATTTTCAATGAGCTTCACCATCTCTGCCGTTTTATCATCAGAGACGTGGATAAAACCTTTCACAAATTTTGCATAAAAAGCTTGAGAGAGCTCGCATGAGCGTTGACAGATCCCACCAACAATACGATCATTGGTAACAAGTTCTTTAAATATTCTTCCAGGAAGGACTCGTTCCGGGCAGTGTGCAACAAAAAAATCAATACCAACTTTGAGGCCAGACAGCTCTTCCAGTTGGAGCGTTAATTTTTCTGTTGTACCAACAGGAACGGTTGACTCAAGAATAACTAAGTTCCCAGGGCGAAGACGCTGAGCAATAAACTCTCCTGCAGCGAATACATAACTCAGATCTGCTGTTTTATTTTCTTTAAAAGGTGTTGGAACTGCAATAACAAAGTAGTCAGCATATTGCAAATCTGTGTAAGCTTTAAAATTATTATCTTTGAGCGTTTCCCAGAGGCGTTCAGTAATTTCTGGTTCAAAAATAGTCGGATTTCCAGTGTTTATTTTTTTTACTTTTTCTTGATTGGTATCAAAGCCACTTACATTATATCCTGCTTGAGCAGCAAGAATGGCTGTCGGCAAACCAATATAACCAAGCCCTAATACCGAAACGCGCTTCATTAGCCTCTCCATCTCTAAAGAAAGTGTTACTGGTGCCTACTCATAATTTTTTCTGTCTCTGCACAAGCCGTTTTCAATGCACTGTTTTCATTCAATGTTGAGTGGCTTGGTTGTATCAGGTTCTTTATGATTGCTACAATACGGTCGCATGCTTTTCCGTCCCCATAGACCAAGGAGTCTGTGTGGTTGTTTTTTTGTTGAGCATACAAAGTTAACATTTCATGTAATATACTTTTTTCGTCTGTTCCTGCAAGTGTCAACATGCCTTCCCAGATGCCTTCTGGGCGTTCCGTATACTCGCGTACCACAATAACAGATTTACCCAAACTGATTGCTTCTTCTTGTATCCCACCCGAATCTGAAACTACCCAATTGCATGCCATGAGCAAGTAAACAAGGTCTTTATAGAGAAGTGGAGGCATAAGATGTATATTTTGAATATCCTTGATGCACGAGGCCTCAATTGCTTTGAGGACATGTGGGTTTGGATGAAATGGATAAAAAAAAGTTACATCAGGATGTTGAGTCGCAAATTTTTTGATGCTTGAAAAAATTTGTTCAAGACCTCCGTTAAAAGACTCTCGACGATGTGCTGTTACAAGCACAATTTGCTGTTTATTTTTTTTACAATTTTCAATCTGCTCTATCAGTTTTGGACAGATACTAATCTGCTGTCTGTTAATCCGATCTCTAATCCAAAAAAGTGCATCAACAGCGGTATTGCCTGTACAAGAAATAGATTCTCGGGCAATCCCTTCTTTTAAAAGGTTGGCAACATTAAGTGCTGTTGGTGCAAAGTGAAATGATGCACAGGTACTGGTAAAAACACGATTTACTTCTTCAGGGAAAGGAGAATATTTATTGCCGGAACGTAGTCCTGCTTCAACATGTCCTACAGGAATTTTGAGATAGAATGCAGCGAGTGCTGCAGCAAAAGTCGTCGTTGTATCTCCCTGAACAAGTACTAAGCTTGGTTTGTATTCTTGGTAAACGCGACCAATCTTTTCAAGAATAGTGCAGGTAAGAAAAAAGAGATCCTGATTTTCTCGCATGACATCTAATCTGATGTCTGGAGTAATTTGAAAAAGATCAAAAACCTGAGCCAAGAGTTCGGAGTGCTGAAAAGTTGCGCACAACAAAGTTGGAATGTTTTCTCTGGTTAATGCCAGGTAGAGCGGAGCTAGTTTAATTGCTTCAGGGCGAGTGCCCACCACAATAATAATTGGCCTCATCTTCTCTCATTCTCACTTTTTGAAGTAAATAACAACTCAAAGATAGCAAAGGGGGGGAAGAATGCAAGTAACGTACGTTATCCGTTACTTCAAGTCAATGACTGACGCCTTGTCATGCAATTCTTTTTCAAGCTGTTCCAAGTGCTCAGATTTTCTTTTATCTTGAAGCTCTCGTTCGATTTCAATGTAGCGTTCATCAAGTGTCTTAAGGCGTCGATCTTGCTTTGCTAAAAGTTTAATCACTTTACGTTGACCATCAATTTTGAATGGCTTGGAAATCTGCCCCGTTTGCATGCCTAGAACAAAGGAAAAATTTTCACCGATCTCTTCTTTTTCAATGAGCCCCAAGTCATGCCATGAAGCATCATGTGATGCAATAAATTCTTGAGCGTTTTTTATTTTATCAGCAGGTATTGTACAGATTGAAAGATGATATGCTTCCGGTAAATAACTTGGATTATTTTCATAAAATTTTTCAACTTCTTGCGATGTTATAACTAGTCGTTCGCTCAATTCAACGCGACGTACATTTTCTGATGCAATCAATCGACCAAGTTGAGTTTTGTAAGCAATAAGCGAGAAACCGCTTTCTTTGAGTTGATCCTCAAATTCTTCTTCTCTCATGCCGGTGAGATTGTTTTGAATTTTAAAGGTAACGAGTTGTCGTTCGATGTCTGCGGGTGTTGGGAGCATGTGCAGCTCGCCAGCCTTCTGAATAAGAAGTTCTTCCATCGTCAATTCTTCAAGCGTGTAACGGCCGCCTTCTTTGGAAATGCGTGGAAGATTGAGATCAGACTGCAAAATATTTGCACCGTTAACACGGCGAACTATTTTATCAATAACCCATCGCTTACGTGTTGGTGTAACTTTTTTTGGTGCGCTCTTGGTCATTTGAGCTGTTGTTGCAGTACTTACCATGTCTACACGCTGAATAGATGGACGAGATTTTTTTAAGCGTGACGGTAACTTTGTTTTTTCAAATCGACTGATTGTATCTTCTGCTCCAAGGGGGAGTACAATGATGCTTACAAGCAAAATAATGATATTTTTTTTATTCATGATGGGCCTCAATTTCTTTGAAGTTATTTAAACCTGAATAGGTTATCAGGCTGCAATTAGCATACGTTATAATTGGCCTACCTGACAAGCTCAGACACTAAAAAAGGCGAGCCCATTAAAGCCCGCCTTTTTTAATATTCGTTATCGAATCAGTTTATGCAGCTGCAGAAGCATCCATCTCACTTTCAAGTGACATTTCTTCTACTGAAGGAGCACCTTGATCAGCTTCATCTTGTGGAGCTTCTTTTCCTTTTTCATTGAAGTAATCTTCGTTGATTGTAACTTCAAATGATCCAGAAAGAGACTTAAGACGATCATCAAGTTTGTCTCTGAAGAGATTATTTTTTAAAATGCCTTCAACTTGTGTGCGAATTTCATCAAGACCAAAGAATTCAGTTTCTTTTGGATCAGCAGCACAGAAAACATGGAATTGTTTGCCTACTTTTGCTTTGCCAACTGCTGGGAAGTCGCTCAACGCAAGAGCCGCGCTCTTGAGTGCTTTTGGAGCTATTTCAACACCGGCTTCACCACGCGCATCTTTGCTTACGCGACCGTAATCATTGAAGCTGCCTGCAGTTTCTTGTTTTGCAAGTTTTTCAAATGCTTGCATATCGGTAGGAGCTTTTGCTTTAAATGCTTCAGCTGCAGCATCGTTATCAAATGCTACTGAGCAAACAAGCACGCCGCCAGCAACTTTAACATAGCGATCTTTGTTTTCGTTGTAGTGCTTTTTAACATCAGAGTCTGTTACTTCGATGCCATCAAATATTTTCTTTTCAAAGAATTGAACAATCAATGAGCGCTTAACAAGCTTAAGCATCTCTTCAAGTTCTTTTTGGAATGCAGGATCTGCTTCAACATCATTCTTTTGTGCATCAGCAATAATGAGTTCTTGTTTAACCATTTCATCAAGAAATTTACGTTTGATTGCAAGTGGAAGTGCATCTGCACCGCCGGCACCGCGCCAGAAAGGATTTGCTTGAAGAACTTGGGCAATGCTTTTCATAAAATCAGCTTCATGAATAACCGGTTTGCCATTGATGCTACAGAGCGTAGCGCCACTTTCAGATGAAGCACTTTGTGTACTTGCAACCGGCGCAGCTTTTTCTTCTTTTTTAGATTTGCTCAATGAGCCACAGCCTGCAAAAAGCGACAAAGCAACGATCATTACTGATCCACGGGTAAGTAACATGTTGGTTGTTTTCATAGGGTCATTATCCTTCCGATATTGTTTATTCCCTTACTTCCAAAATTAAAAATCAGTGTTAAAAAATAAAGAATGCTACGATAATTCGTATCGCAAATTATCGTAGCATAGGTTCTTAATTTTGCAAGAAGGCGGTAGGAGCTTGATATCGGTGTTTAGCTACTGGCGCTATCTTGAATGCTATTTATCGCACCAATTAAACCGGTTGCTGCACCAACAAACATAAATCCAGCAACTATAATAATAACAAGAATAACTGCTGCACCTTTGGTACATGACCAACACGCTTTGCGTCGTTCCTGTACTTCTTGCGAACGGCCTTCAAGAAATAATTTACTCAAAAGAGGTTCAAACATTGTCATTGCTGAGACTACTTCAGCTTCTTTTCCTTCAAATGGAGAAGCTTCTTCTCCAGCTCTAAGACGCTTTTTTTTGATAGCTGCAAGTTCGCTCTTTGATGGAATTTCGCACAGCCAAAGCTCAGTATGATTTCGTAATAAAATAATAATATTAAAACCGTAAGGACGTTCATCTTGCGACCAGTATTGTCCTGTTATATTTCCAAGAGCATGCAAAATTTGATCATGAGCTAATGGGCTTGTCATGTCTATGCGATGAAAAGCAAATTGATCACAGACATCTTGCTCATAAAGACCATTTACTCCATCAATAATTCTTATAACATCTTGCTGGGCTAAATTTTTAAACGCTTTGAGATTGCAGTTTCTTATTAAATCTAAAGCAGTTCGATTTTGTGGATTAAATACCGAAATGTTTTTATTCTGCGTGATAAAGTTGCCAATACTCTCACCGGTAATAACGGCAACCTGTGTATTTTGCAAGGTAAAATGCTTCCCAGCTTCAAGGTCAGCCATGTCATCCATTTCAATTGCATGGTGATTATCATGGTCTTCAAATTCATCGCCACTTGCATCCATACAAATAAGTGCTGATGGCATACAGAGTGTTGAGCAATACATGGCAATGCGAAAAATTTTCCAGTAATGAGATTTCATGATTTTCTCCTTTTAAATCCCCAACAAAAACTCCCCTAGATGTGATCATAAAAGTTGCAGATCTTGAGTGTCAATAAATCAACGTAGACAAATAAGAGAAAAGCCCACCAGAGGTTCATTTAAGGTGGGCTTTTTTAATGCGTTTTATAGAAGAATAGCTCTATTGTGGATCAGAGCTTTCATCACATGTTGCATAGGCTGCAAGGCTTATTGCGGCAACAACAACAGGAATAGCTACATATGAAAAACAGGAAAAAGCTGATCGTTGAGGTTCTTGGAGCTCATGGCCAAGTTTGTAAGCACCTTTCCCTTCAGCTTGAGCAACTAGATTTTCAATCGTTTCTTTTTCGTAGGTACGAGTAAAACCATCTTGATTTTGGTTTGGAGCTGCTTGCACGGTGACTGTGTTTGTCTCTGTATCCAGAATAATTTTGATATAGAGATGAGCTAAGCTTTGATCTATAAAGCACAGATATGAGCAAATTGCATCGCCAATGGCTCTGTATAAATCGTCAAGTGAAAGCAAATCTTCATTGATAGGAGTTAATGATTGGTAGTGGGGCTCTGACCTGATTGTTTTTGAATGGATTTTGACGTCTTGGAGTAATGAGTTAAAGAGTTCTTGATTGGTTTGATTACTCTCATGTTCGGTCAGTTCTGGTATTTTAAGTTCATCACGTAGAACCGCTACAAGATCTTCTTCAGATTCTGGGAATAACGAAGCATTTGGATTAAATATTTTAGTCTCAAATATTACTGTGATCAGTGTTATTAAGCTTGTTTTTTTATCATGACTATCGGCGGCTTCCATTTCGCAATGCATATCAAAATTTAATCCATTCTGAGCCAAGAGCTGTTTAATTTGTTGGTCATGAAGAACTACTTCAATTACATCTGCATTTAGTCGTGCAATTTGACTAAAAAATATGGTAAAAATAAATAAAGAAAGCTTTGCAATTTTAAACATGACATCTCCTTTTTTGTGATTTTTAAAATCTTCAATACTTGGCTCGTAGCCTAAATAATCGGCAAAGAAAGTCAATTCTGAATGGATTTTTTATCGGGTAAAAAATGATACTAAAGCTTGCCATGGCCCTGAAAAACATGATGGCTCTGGGGTTCCTTGCTCAAGATGCGTTGTTGAATCATCGTCTGAAATATGTGAATTGTTTTCTTCGGGTAAATTTCCAGACATAAAAATTGGTTGATCTATGCAGGTACTGACCAAAATTCCTAACCGAGGAAGCTGAGTAACCGCATGTTGCCAATCGTGTGACATATTTTTATACAATGCGAATTCAAGATGGTATTGGGTGATTAAGCAAATTACCTTAAAAAATTCTTGAGGATTGCAACTTTGGTCCGCGTTTTTTTGAATGGTGTAGTAATGCAATGCTTTGGGAGCGCGCATCCCTCGTGCTGACTTATTTCTGCAGTATGAGCAGTTTTCCACGCTTTGGCGGCGCATGGCTACCGTGCAATTACTTGCATCTTTTATTCCGATAGCTTGTGCTAGTTCTTCAAGCGATACTGAGGATTCCTGATCAAAAGTTCGAGTAGAAATTCCTGCAATTTCTGTAATCAGTTGGTTAAAATCCGATTCAATACGTTGCAGATCTTCTTGGTTTGAAAAATCTTTATCGTAAAATATGTTGTTCCATCGCGCACGAATATCTAGTCCTTGATCAAGGAAAAGCTGTCGAACTTGCTGATCGGTTATTTTAATATTAATTGCTTCACGAGCTGTTGTCGTTGTGGCATAAAATACTGCGCAGAAAATAAACAATACTCGATATAACGTGTTCATAAATAATCTCCAAGAAAAAGAAGGCGCTTGTCTGGTTTTCCCCGACAAGCGCACAAAAATAAGCGTAATAACTTAATTGAGTTGTTACTGAGTAATCGTTAAATTACCAAAGTACTCAGTGAGTTGTTCTATGTAACCGGTTACACCTAATTCCTCGACATAAGCACCGAGCGCTTCGATGTCTACCATGTCAGGCAGCGTGCCATTCATATATGAATTAGCCAAAACACCCAGTCCAATGGTAATGACTGACAAGGTTGCTAATTTTGTAAAACGACCACAGCAGCTTCTCATTCTTGATGTCCGTGGAGCTGAAGAGCTTAAAAAAAATTGCTTTGGAGCTGGTAGGAGATCGTCTTTTAGGTCCAGCTCTTCTGAAGCATCGTCTTCTCTAACCCAACTCGCAAGATCCTCTTGAGAGTATGTTATCACAAAGCAATCTTGCGCTGCATGTGGTGCCGTTTGAAGTGTAATAGTTCTTTCTTCAGTATCAAAAATAAGTTTGATGTAAATGTGTAAGTGTCCAATTGTTACATTTCTATCAGCCTCTAAGCGAGCTGTAATTGCTTCTTGAGTCATATAGCTCCAAATACTTGCACCGATTTCTACTAATAATGCATGGTAATTAATTTGATTATCAGCACAATTAATTACTCGATCTTGGTGTTTATCTTCGAGCAGGGCATTAAAGTTTTGGCTGTTGGTGGTATGATCGGCGCTTTGCTCGCTTATAGGCGCATAATTTAAAGAATCAAAAATAGAAGAAAAACCATGATCAGTTGATGGTATTACAGAGCTAGGCGGTTCAACAGTAATTTTTTCAAAAGTGTTGCATATTTTTTGCAATAATTCAGAGCGATTATTTTCTTGAATAGTGCCGCTTTCATCAAAGAGCGCTTGCCATTCTGCATCTAAGTTTAATCCAAAAGCAGCACAATCTTTTTTGATCTGGAAATCGTGCAGCGTAAACTCAAATTTTTCTGCTTGTACTGTTGCGCATGAAAAGACTGCAAGAGCTAGACAGCTGCTAAAATATGTACGAAATACTGACATCAGGAATCTCCTTATCCTATGACTTTTGACAACCAACGACCTTCGGTTAGTTTTAGAAAAAAAGATCAATAAGTCAATATAAGGGAGCTTTCTACGGTGTTACTTTACGATTAGTTGTTTTAATCAGGTGCTCAGCTATACTTTAAAACATGAGTAATTGTAAAATTTTTTAAACCTATAAGGATTTTTTTTATGTCATCACATGGAAAGATTTCGTTCAGTGCAGCCGTCTTGATGGGCTTGAACATCATGATTGGTGCAGGTATTTTTATTGGTCCTAAATTTATGGCACAGTATGCCGGTACTTGGGGATTTTTGGGTTGGCCACTTGTTGCAGTTTTGCTGTTTCCAATTATTTGGAACGTATCACAGGCGGCGCTTATTTTTCCAGGAGAAGGTGGTTTTTATACCTACTGTTCTCAAGGTATCAATCCAACGGCAGGGTTTCTTGCTATCTGGGGATTTTTCTTGGGCTACATAGGTGCTGTTTCCACGCAGGCAATGGTCATTAAAGATGTGCTTATTAAACAAATAGGTATAGGCTTTGTTGAGCATAATCCCGTCATTTTTTACATTGGATTTTTTGTGTTGCTCGCACTCCTCAACCTCATGAGCATTGAAGTAATTAGTCGCATTCAAAGTTGGGCAACCATCTTTAAGATAATGCCTCTTTTCTTTGGTGTTGCGTTGATTGTTTTCTACTGGTCACCATCACTTACATTTCCAATGTCTGATCTCTTGCGTGTTGGCTCAACAATACCGTTTGCAATTTTTGCTTACAATGGCTGGGAATGTTGCACAAGTATTGGTCATTTAATTGAAGGTGGAACCTCTCGTGTTCCACGCGTCATGATGACCGCATTTTTTATTACCGCAGCATTGTATACGCTCTTTCATTTGAGCATGACGTACATCATGGGAACCGAAAATCTTATTGCCTTTGGTGCCATAGAATTTCCACGCTTTTTGGGTCTTAATAGCGGGCTGACCTTTGTTATTCAGACTTTAATTTCATATGCTATTTTGCTCATTTATATGAACGCATCGTATGGTTCATGTGTTGCAAACGTTTCAAGCTTTGGTTCGTTGGTTAGTCGTAAGCTTGTATTCGGTTCCGCATGGTTGAGCGAGACCAATGCAAATGGTCGTCCAATTCGGATTATCTTTTTAAACAGCATCCTGGTTTTCTGTTTAGTAATGTTTGTTGGTGTTGAAGCGGCGCTTATTGCGTTTACCTGCTTAGGTATTAGTATTGCATTTTTCTTAACACTCCTTGCGCTCTTTTTTCATTACTGGAAGAGCAGAAACTATCTGCAACTTGCTATTGTTAAACTTGGCTTTGCATCATGGCTTTTCTTGAACTATTTTAACTGGACAACCTTAAGCCCAGATCCTATGATGCGGTTTGTCTATTCTGCCCCATTAACTCTTGGTCTTCTTGCAGGGTACGCTATGTTTAAAATTAGAAAATCTCAGATGCAAGGATAAGGATAATGCAATCTCCTCAGATCCCCTTTTGGATCGCTATTGTTATCAATATTAATATAGTAATTGGGAGCGCCTTCTTTTTAGGCGCTCCGCGTATTGCAGCGCTTGGTGGTATGCTTGCACCATTAGCCTGGCTTTTGTGTGGCTTGCTTTTGCTGCCTTTGGTATTAGTTCTTGCTCGGTTAGCACGAGAATATCCAACAGCTGGCGGCATTTATGTGTACAGCAAAGAGCGTTTGGGTAACATCTGGGGATTTTTGAGTGGTTGGGGTTATTTTATTGGAACAGTTGCAGGAAACGCAGCGGTTATTCACGCCTTTAGCCACCAGCTTCACCAGTCAGCAAATATTTCTGCTTGTTTAGTGGCGTGGAATATCTCGGATGCTTGGGTTGATGCATTATTGGTGATACTGTTCACGCTTTTTAATTTACTCAACGTTGCTTTTTTTGAGCGCCTACAAATCACTTTCACCGTCATTAAATCGATTCCTTTTTTGTTGCTTTTGATTGCAGCACCGGCGGTGTGCAGTGTTCCGGTAATGGGTGAAATTTCATATGATATCAGCGGTTTACTTTCGGGCATTCCATTCGTTCTTTTTGCTTATATTGGCATTGAGGCTTGTTGTGCCATTATCGATCAAATTAAAGGTGGGCATCGTGCAGGTTCACGCGCTATTTTGATATCATTTTTCATTATTGTTTCAGTCTATACCTTATTTCAGGGAATTTTGGTTTGTAGTGGTGACTCTTCAGTAAATGCATTTTTTAATATTTTGCCTCGTTTAACGTCAAACCACTATCTTATTGCGTGGGGAAACAATATTGTTTTCTGTTCTATCCTCACATCATTTCTTGCCGGATTTTACGGCATGTTTTACTACAATAATTGGAACCTTTATGCCATGGCACAGGAACGATCAATTCCAGCCTCTTCATATATAAGTATTAAAAATCGACATGGAGTTCCATGGGTTTGCGTGTTGGTGCAATCGTTCTTAGTGATGGCGGCAGTTTTTGCGTTACAAACGAGTCACGCATTGGTTACTGTGGGTGATTTTGGTGTACTGCTTGCCTACGCATTGTGTGTTTTTTCAGCACTCCGTTTGCGTGCATCATTGGTAAGTGTTGCTGCTCTTGCAAGCTGTGCAGTGCTTATTTACATTTGTGCGGAAGGTTTATGGCAAGATGGCATACTTGCGTATATGCCATTTATGGTTGTTATGCTTGCAGGTGTTATACTCTATGTTCTTGCACAGCTGCTTAATTCACGCAGGTTCCTAAGTCGATAAATTTTAGATCAGATGCATTCAACAGGGCTGCGTTACGCATGGCGCCAATCATCGTCTTGGTAACTGGTTTTCGGAGTTGCTTAATAATCATCTGAAAATTTCTAGGGAATTGGGCTGGCTCAATTCCCCATCCCCCAAGGTTTTGTGGAAGTGCAATAAAATAGAGCTCATTAAAAGACATGAGTAATGTTGTGTTCGCTTGTAGGCTAAAATCTTTTTGACATATTGGGCGGCGTTCAAAGGTTATTTTGCCCAAAATGTTTTCTTCTAAATCTAACACGGTCCATTCTGTGACGCTTTGCGCTAAGTAAGCATGCGAACCATTTGAAAGTTGTATAGAGAAAAACTCTCCTGTTTCATGAAAATAAGTTCGCTTCATAATAATATTGAGCTCGTTAAATATAATTTTATCACCCAAGCCAGCATTAATGCTCGTGCTATTCTTAATGAGCCAATCCCACTGGTCGGCGTAGTATTTTGGTTGTGTAGGGAGTTGTGGATCAATAACGTGGATGGAATAAATGCCATGACGGATCATTTGATAGATGTCACTCCCTCCAGCAAGATAGACAAT
The DNA here is from genome assembly GCA_018266175.1 of Candidatus Dependentiae bacterium. Lineage (NCBI taxonomy): Bacteria > Candidatus Babelota bacterium. Next base: position 124,727 of record JAFEAY010000021.1, on the reverse strand, counting down.
CGTCTTGCCGTGATCGGCTTCTTCTTTAAGAGCATTTAAACTTTCTTGATGCCAATGCTTCCAGCCGCTTCCTGCAAGCTTATCCCACATGACTGCATACATCATTTTGACAATTGCATGGTCTTGTTTATTTAAAAAAAGCTGCTGAAATGTAGGTGCTGTTTGCGGAGAAAAGCAGAATTCAAAAAAACGATTTGCAAGGGCAAACATAAGTTCTAGATGAGTTTGTTCGTTGTCATGTGCAAGTATGAGCGCTGCAAGTGCTGTGTGAGCATTAATTTGTTCAATCATTGAGGCATTCGATACATCGGTAAAACCATTAACTTTAAGTAACTTTATAAAATTGTGGATATTATTTTCTGCTTGAGTGGTTAGATCCTCTAGATTGTTTGTAAAAATATTTGGCAGCACTGTTGAAATGTGGTGACCATGTTTGTTGATGGTATTATCGCTCAGCGGTGTTAAAAAGTCTGAAAATGGTCGAAGCTTAGTGAGGTTGTGCTCATAACATTTCTTGATTGCTGGGGCTCTATTTGTTTGGCAAAATATTTGTGCCAGATTATGGTCAGGAAGAACCTGTTGCCAAGAAGACCATTTTTTAAAAACATCAGATGCTTGTCGAACTTCTGCTGCGTTGAGCGTGCTTGTTGTAAATGCAGCAAAGCAAATAATAGTTATACGAAAAAACATGAGTAATTATCCTTACGATGCGTCAGAGCCAAAATTGATAAACTTAAGATTTGCAACGTTAAGCAGACCGGCAATACGCAAGTTGCACAATTCAGCTTTGCCTATTGGCGTTCTGAGTTGCTTAACAAAGAGTTTAAATGAGTCATCAAATTGAGTGACATCAATTCCCCAGCCATTAAGTGAGTCAGGCATGGCAACATACGTTGCTTCGTCGTACGACATCATTAATACTTGGTTTGCATGAGGCACAAAATCATTTTGTGTTGTAAGGCGCCGTTCAAGTGTTACGCTGCCTAATTTTTGTTCATGCTTATCAACAATATTCCATGTTGTGCAGGTGTGGGGAAGCTCTTGTAATGTCCCATTTGAAAGCTTGGTTTGGAAGCGACCGATCTCTTGATGTGTTGTACGACGCATGGTGATTTGGTTGCAGTCAGAACCAAAACGTATTTCATCTCCTAAAAGACCTTTGATTAAAAAATCCCAGCCTTCGGAATAAAAGCGTGTTTGAGTTGGAAGAAATGGGTCGATAACTCGTATTGAATAAATACCTTTTTTCAGTAAGGCGAGTATGTCGGAGCCTCCTGCTATGTAGACAATTTCTTTCCCTGCATCAGCCTCTTTTTTCAAATCAAGAATGCAATTTTCGTGCCAATGCTTCCAGCCTTCGCCAACAAGGTGATGCCAAATAATTGAATTTAAAAAACGCGCAATAGGGTAATCGATTTGATTTGCAAGAATTGATTGATAGATTGGAGCGGTCTGCGTACCAAAGCACCCTTCAAAAAGTCGGTTACCGAAAGCAAAAAGTGATTCATCTTCAGATATTTTATTTGTATCGGTAAAGAGAAGTCGTGCAAATGCTTTATATTTTTCAATAACATCAAGTGTTGGCCTTTGTGTCTCTTGATCATTATCCTCTTGTGATGTAAATCCATTGAGTCTGAGGCATTCAATAAATGATTCAAAGTCTTCATCTACTAAGTGGTATAAAAGCCCCAATCGATTTTTCATCGTTTCATCAAGCGGAGGTTTTAATTGATAGCCATTTTCATTAATGTGATTATTGCTCAGACCACTTAAAAAAAGATTAAAAGTCTTGAGTTCCGCAAAGTTGTTTTCATAATTTTCTTTGAAGGCAAGCAAGAAGTTGTCATTAAGTGATTGTGCTTTTTTTTCAAAATTACAATCTTGGTAAACCTCCTGACAGTCAATCCATTTACGAAAAACATTCGTTGCTTTTTCAACCTGTTTTGCCTGGACTATTGTTATTGATGCAAGCATAAGTGTTGCAAGGCTGGATGCTTTGCCAAAGCGATGAATCATAAAACTAATCTCCTTTTTAAGCTCGATTCACGTCTTTTTAGCAGCAGCTTATCAGGCTCAACGATGTTTTCAAGAGAGAGATTTTATCCAGAAATCGTGGCAAATAAAAAAAGGCCCCAACTTGGGGCCCATAAGTATTTTATAAAAAAAGTGATTTATGAAATAAAAATTTTTAGCTGCGTGGAATCAATGTTCCACCGGTAACCAAACTCAGGCCTCCTGTAAATCCAAGTGGAATTCCAATCATTAAAATTCCGCCAGGAGCATTTGTAAATGGTGCATAGAGCGTAAAGACTGAAACAGGTAGGGCCATGAGTGGTGGAAACAGCGTAGTTAATGAAACATCAATGCCTGTGCCAAGTTCAAGAATTTTATTTGAATTTTCAAAGTTAAGATCACCGGTAAAAAAGATGAAATTTAAGTTGTATGAAAGTGCATATTTTAATCCAACTGATTCAATTGAAGCATCGTAGTTTCTTATTTTTACATTGCCTTCGTTATCTTTAAAAACAGCAGTAAAATTTGGATTTTGAGTATTCCAGATAAGACCAAGATTCGGGTCACATGCAAAAGCAAAACCAGATACTTTGTAACTACTCAGTTCTTTGCTCAGAAAGCCAAGAACTGAACGTAGCGATGTTTGCGCTGCTTGAGGAATATTTGCTCCATATTGATCCATAACAGTGTTAACAAACAGTTGCAGTTCTTCTTGTTTAAAGTTATTTGCAGGTTTTGAATGTACCTTTTTTTTAAGGTCAGCGATAACTGTTTTCTCAAGTTCAGATTTATCAAGTGCAGCATCAACTACCAAAACGGCATCGTCCATTGATTGAAGTTTTGCAGGAAGTGCTGCTCTATTGGGAGTCGAAGTTATATCTTCTGTTAACTGAAGTTCTTGAGGGAAAGCCTCTGTGGTTAAAGTTGCATCTTCAATTGAGCGAATTTTTTTAGCGACTGCAATCTTGGGAGTATTTTTTGCCGTGCAATTAAAAAGCAATGTTATCGCAAAAATTCCACCCATAAAACCGGATAAAAACCTTTTTTGAAACATAAATTCCTCTCTCCAGAAATAATATTATTATTTTTTACCTAGTTGGAGTCTATAGAAAGAATATGAATAAACAAGCTCTAACAATTTTGCTTGATTGCAAAAAAAAGACCCCAATGAGGGGTCTTAAAAAGTCTTATAAAAAGAGCACAATTTTTAACTCATACGTGGAGTTAAGGTTCCACCAGTAACCATGCTCAATCCCATTGATAAACCAAGTGAGCCACCAATCATGGTTATTCCGCCGGGGGCATTTTTAAATGGAGCATGCAGTGCGAGCAGTGAAAATGGTAAAAGAATTGGCAATATGCTCGTAGAAATATCAACGCCCGTTCCAAGCTTAAGTACTTGGTTAGAATTTTCAAAATCAATATCACCAGTAAAAAAGATGAATACAAAGTTAAAGCCCAGCGCAATTTTTAAGCCAACGGAATTGATCAAACAATCAAAAGTACGTTTTTTTATTTTTCCCTGTGCATCTTTGAATACAGCGGTGAATCGAGGGTTTTGATTGTCATTCAAAAATCCAGCATTGGGGTCAAATGCAAAGGCAACTCCTGAGATATTATATTTACTGAGTCTTTTACCCAAGAAATTGAGGACCGATTGTAGTGAGCTCTGAGCATCTTGAGAAATGCCTGGTTTATATTTACTCAAAACAAGATTGATAAATGCTTGGAGCTCTTCTTCAGCAAAATGACTTGCAGGTTTTGAGTTTATTTTCTTTTGAAGGCCTGTGATAATTCTGTCTTCGAGGTCAGATTTACCAATAACATCGTTTACTGCAAAGACAGCGTCGTTGATTGAATTAACCGAAAGAATAGCTTCTTTTTGAGTGGATAATTGTGTTGCTTCTGTGGTGTCTTGTGCGCAGCAATTTATGAGTAATATTATCGATAAGAGTGTATTTATAAGGGCTGAAAAAAATCTTTTTTTTATCATTGTTTCTTTTCGCAAAATAGTAAAATTATTTTTTATCTAAAATAGGCCTCAACGTGAGGCCTATAAAATTACTGACAAAAGTATTAAAGTTTTTAGCTTATGCGTGGAGTGAGGGTTCCACCCGTAACCACGCTCAAGCCGCCGGCAATACCAAGTGGAATTCCAGCCATTACAATACCGCCCGGAGCATTTTTAAATGGTGCATAAAGAAAAAGAAGTCCTGGCAAATATTCGGAAATTGGTCGAAGAAAACTACCTGAAATGTCAATGCCTGTTCCAAGTTCAAGTACTTTGTTTGATTCTTCAAAATTAACATTACCAGTAAAGAAGATGAAATTTAAGTTAATTGAAAAAGCAATTTTCAGGCCATACGAAGTGATGAGCGCATCGAAAATACGACTTTTAATATTGCCCTGTTGATCTTTGAATATCGCGGTAAAGCTTGGGTTTTGAGTGTCGCCGATCAATGCTACGTTAGGATCGCATGCAAAAGCTACACCTGAAACATTGTACTTACTGAGCTTTCGGCTTAAAAAACTGAGCACGCCGCGCAAAGCTGCTCGTCCGTCACGAGAAAGATCTGGACCGTAGGTATTAAGAACAAGATTAACAAATGCTTGCAACTCTACTTCGTCAAAGCTATTTGCAGGCTTTGAGTTTATTTTCTTTTGTAAGCCGGTAAGAACTTTTTGCTCAAGATCACCTTTTTCAAGAGCTGCTTCAATCGTTGCAATCGCCTCTTCCATAGATTTTGGCTGAGCGGATGTAGATTGAGAGGAATCTTTTGTTGGCAACGGTACAGTGTTCGACTCACTTTTTGCGGTGCAGTTTATGAATAACATTGCTGCAAAAACGACACTCATAAGGCTTGAGAAAAAGCTTTTAGAATCCATTTTTTTCTTTCCAAAAATACCATTATTATTTTTTTTACACAATGGGAGTTTATAGAAAGATTGCAAATATGCAAGTCTTGAGGGAGGGCTGTTTTAAAAGTAATCACTCTTCTTCTGTGTGATTTCCTAGGTCATCCTTGCTTTCAAAAACAAGAACCTGAAGAACTCTTTTTGGACTTGCTTGCTGAACTTGAAAGCAGAATCCTTCGTAAAAGACGCGCTCGCCTTTGCGTGGCAAGTGCTGCAGGCTTTCTGTAAGCCATCCAGCAAGGGTTACGGAGTCTTCGGCATTGAATGTTATGCTAAATTCATCTTCAAGATCTTCAAGGTCAGTGCCGCCGTCAATAAGCCAACCACCTTTTTCAAGGGGAACAATTGAGGCATCAACGACTTCGTGTTCATCAGTGATATCGCCTATAATTTCTTCAACGATATCTTCAAGGGTAACAAGACCTGCAACGCTGCCATACTCATCAATGACAATAGCCATGTGCATGCGTTTTTTGAGGAACTCACTGAGGAGCTGATTAATTTTTTGGGACTCGGGTACAAAGAGCACGGGGCGTACAAGCTTGATAAGATCAATGCTTTGATTCTTAAGTAAAATCTCAAAAATATCTTTTTGATGCACAATTCCAACAATATTATCTTCACTGCCGTCGTATACAGGAAGACGTGAATGGTGAGATTGGTTAAATTCTTGAATTGCTTGTTCAAATGTAGCCCTGGTACTTAACGCGATAATTTCGGTTTTTGGACTCATAATCTCTTTGACATGTGTTTGCCCCAAACTAAAAATGTTTTGCAACATTTCAGTTTTCTCTGTTTCCATAAGTCCTTTTTCATCGCTGTAATCAATAAGGAATTCAATCTCTTTCTCTGAAACATCATCATGTTTTTCTAAGATATGTGGTCCACCAATACGTGAACAAACTGCATCAGCAATGTGCAAGAGAAATGAGACGACTGGATAGAAAACATGATACAAGATATTGATAAGCCATAAAAATGAGGCAAATAGTCGCTCATGATGCGTTTTAGCAAAGCTTTTTGGAATGATTTCACCAAAAATTAAAATCATAATCGTTGCCAGAGCAACACCAAATGCAAGACCGATGTTTCCAAACAAGTGCTGCATAATTTCTGAAATCAGAACGGACGTGAGCACATGTGCGAAATTATTAGCAATCAAGATAGTAATTAAGATACGTTGGGGATTTTTTTCCCATGACGCAAATAAACTTTTGTATTTGGCTACACTGAGTTGTAACTCTTTAAGCTTAAAAAGTCGAAGTGCGGTAAACGCTGTTTCAAGAAATGCGAATAGCGCTGAAAAGGTAAGTGCCGTAAAAAATAATATAATTTCGGTCAAAATGGACATAACTAAACTCCTATATTCTGAGTTGCTTCTTGTCTACTTTACCGGTTGCATTCATTGGAAGGTCATCAAGACAAATAAATTTACGTGGGATTTTATACGATGCCAGATTATTGTTGCATAAATCGCGAAGTGCTTTTTCAAGATCTGGTGTGCGGTTTTTTACCGCAACATAAGCAACAGGAACTTGTCCTGAAGCCTCTTCTTCATGCCCGATAACAGCCGCTTTAAAAACAATAGGGTGCATGAGGAGGATGTTTTCAATTTCAGCAGGATAAATATTAAACCCTTTATGAATGATTACATCTTTAATTCTACCGGTAATTGCGAGATTTCCACATTCATCAATGGATGCTAAATCTCCGGTATTAAGCCAACCATCACGTAAAACAAGATTTGTAGATTCTGGAGATTTATAGTAACCCATCATAACGTTTTCACCCTTAATCCAGAGTGTACCAATATTTCCTTGTTTTACCGATACGCCCTCTTCATCCCGAATATCACATGTAAGCCCTGCTACAGGTTTGCCGATGATATTTGTAGCCAAACTGGTATTTTGTTGATTTACACCAACAACCGGAGATGCTTCAGACAGGCCATAACCTGAACAAATTCTTCTACCATAAATGATCGCAAAGGCTGCTCTAATTTTATCGGGCAGCATATCTGCTCCTGAAACAAACAGCTTAATTGAATCGAGGGGTGCGTTTTTCATAAGGCAGAGGAGGCCGTATAAAGCGGGAAACCCAAAAAATACAGTAGGCTTTTTTGCAAGACCTTCAAGAATAAGTTTACGATCAATTTTGCGTACAATCACAACGCTTGATCCGGTCATAACAGGAAGCCATAGACAAGTGTTTTGAGCAAAAACGTGAAAGAGTGGTAATACACAGAAAAAACGCTCTTTATCGGTAAGTCCGCAGAGCATGAATCGAGCATAGCCTTGCATGGTGTTGGTTAAAATATTTCGCGATGAAAGCATAACACCCTTGGGAGAGCCTGTTGTTCCTGAGGTGTAAAGAAGAGTGCACATTTCATCATAACCAAGATCGACTATTGAAAAATTGTGCATTTCTTGATCGGCTGTTTCTGGCAACTTGCTTTCTATATCAATATCACTTGAGCTCAATACCGGTGGGAGTGTGGCAAGAGCACCCCCTGTAAGAAGTTTTTCAATGTTTGGGATAAGCGATGATGATGCAGTAATAAGCTTAGGCTCAGAGTCTTGAATAATGTAGACAAGCTCTTTTTCGTGTAAAAAAATGTTAACAGGAACAACAACAGCGCCAACTTGCCACGCAGCAAAATAAGCGATGTAGAGCTCAACAGAATTTTCAAAAAAGAGTAAAACTCTGTCGCCTTTTGTAACATTCATAGCTTGAAATTTTTTACTCAAGCAGATTGAGCGATAAAAGAATTCTTTATATTTTAAAGAACGATCTTTATCGATCAATGCATCATTTTCAGGATAGAGCTTGTATGCTTCGTGCAGAATTCTGCCGGCATACAAGCCATTTGGGTCGATGTTGAATCGTTTTTTGATTTGCTCAAAATAGAATGCATCATCTACAGGAGATGTTGTTTCAAAAAACAGAGCTTTAATGTTTTGAAAAGTACCCATAAAAAACCGTTTTATCATAGTATAGTAGAGCACAGGTGTAATTATTCCTCGTATTTAATGACGTTAACCGGGCAGATGTCGGCTGCCTCTGTAATGAGTTCAGCATTTTCTTTAAGGTCAGCGTTTTCGATAACTTCGGCAACATTCTTAACCTTGAAAACCTTTGGACAAATCTGCTCGCATGTTCCGCATGAAATGCATCCAGGAGTAATGTACACTTTTTTCATAACAAAAGCCTTTTTCTGATCAATCTAAACGGTATCTGAATACATTCTAAAAAGTAAGCCTATCACGATCACTCACTTGGATGCAACAGCATTGTGTTAGAGTTTAGTGATCTTTATCATCTTTTTTATTTAAAAATGAAAAGATGTCATCGCCTTCTTCATCATCATCAGAAGAGCAACATTTTCCTGTGCCACATCCGCCGCCAGTTTCACATCCACCAGAGCAAGATCCACAGCCATCTTCTTCATCTTCGTCATGCTCGCCGTCTTCATCATCTTCACAGCCATCAGCATCTTCTTCGCCTTGGAAGAGAGATTCAAGATAGAGTTCAACTTCTTTAGAATTGCCTTCTTCAAGCGCATCTTTTAGGTCGGCAACCATTGCAAGAAGTTGATCTTTAGCAACTTCAGATTCGCGTGTAATTTCATCTTTGAAATCGGTTGTTTCAAGAATTTCTTCTTGTTCATCAATCAAAGCATTTAAAAGTTCAGTAGCTTTTGCAGCATCTTTGACTTCACGAATTTTTTTGAGTGCTTTAATGTGCTCAGTCAAAAAGCTAATGTCCCCACCAGCATCTTCTGTAAGCTGTTCAGCTTGACCAGCAAGAATGTCATGAATGTTTTCAAGCGTTTCAACTTCTTCTTCATCATGAGCAGCATCTATTTTCTTGGTTACATACGCAAGAAGATCTTCAAAAACTGTTTGGCATTCTTGATGAGCTTGACGTTGCTTCTCAAGTAAAAATGTTGTTTGTTCGATTACTTTTTCTAGTTTTGACACTACGGGTACCCTTCGAGTAATAAATATTATCTGTTAGAAAAGTTCAGTTCTATAAATCAGTTTAACTTGTTTTTAATCATATTGCCAGGGCATTTCATGGCAGGTTTAATTATGTAAAATAGAGCTTATTTTAGCTTAAAAATCGCTTTTTTCTTCAAAAATTTTGACTAGATTAGATATTTTATAGTGGTGGCGTGCTGCTAGAATAGGTTCCTGTTCAATAATATTTTTTATTGAAAGGGCAACCAGAGAGCCTCCTTCAGTTTGAATAACCAGATATTCCCTTCCTATGCTTGCAGTAACGGCTTCACGGAAATCGGTTATAGTTTTGATCGGAATCTCATTAACCGTGCTGATGATCAGGTCTGCAGAATTGAATGACTCTGTTTTATGTGCCTGAGAGTCAGGTAGTATGCTGGTGATGCAAACACGAGGTTCAAGCTGTTTGTCGCTTTCTTTGTACTTAATCATTGATGAGGCTTTAAGTTCAGAGCCCCCCATTTTTCTTAACATTTCTCGGGCAACATAAAGATAGTTGAGGGTAAATTGCCCGACAACTAAGCCTCCAATAATTTCATATTCAGGCATTTCTTCGATCCATGGATGGATATAATCAATAGGATTTGGTTGGCGAGGAGTGACAAGATACTCAAACGTGAAATTTTCTCCATTCCGAAAAATGGTACAGCAGGCAGTTGACTTGAATGCCAATCGATTGAGATAGGTACCGAGCGTAATTTTGCGCATTGTCCACGGTGACTCAAGGTAGCCATGACGATCGATATCCAAACCATCAATTTGATGGAGAAGATCCCCCTTCTGTAATCCAATGAGTTCTCCAATAGACCCTGCCTTAACGTTAGAGATATAAACGCCTCTGTTATAAGGAGATTCTAAGTAGCGGAGAGTTTGTTCTGTTGTTGGTTGTATTTCTAAACCCCAGTAGGGGCAGCGAACAATTGGTTGCTCAAAAAAAGTTTCCATCATAAGCATGACGCTGTTGATAGGGATGAGGTATCCAACACCTTCGGTATCGACTCCTTTGAGTGAACAAATTCCAATAACATTGCCTGCTTTATCAAGAAAAGCTCCACCAGAATTACCTGGATTCACAGGAGTTGTGGTTTGAATGCATTCTCCAATAGAAGTATTTTCTCGTCCTGCGACAATGCCAAGGGCGCTTTTTAAATTCTCTTGGCCTAGGGGAAATCCAAGCGTCATAATCTCTTGCGCTTCGCAAAGCTTGTCCGAGTCGCCACATTCTAAATAGGGAATTGTATCTTTTTTTAAATGGCTCTTTAATCGCTCACATGATTCTGGAGTCAGTCTGAGTAATGCAATATCGCGCTCAGGACATCCACTGACGTAAGAAAGTTCAAACTGCTCTCTGCCTAGTGCTGGGTGATACATAATGATAACTGACGCCAAGTTGATGACATGAAAATTTGTCAGAATAAGCCCTTCTGGACTTATGCAAAAGCCGCTTCCCGTACTCAGTTGACGGTCAGGAGATTTAAATGGTTCACGAAAATTAGGAATACTAACGTATGAATAGATCTGAAAAACAGCATCTTTGGACTGCTTGCAGATCTCTTCCCATGAATGAGCATTTTTGAGTTGATGTAGAGCAGTCTGTTGAGGTGCAAACTTTTTGGTCAGATCATTATTGAGGAGCTTTTCGCTTTTTGCCTCGCATGCACCGAATGCTAATCCAATAATAACAAGAGCTCTGTATACATTGTTCAAACAAAATTCATTCATTAAATAACCTTCTTTAACTCTTTTTTAGACGTATAAAAATAATATTTTTTAGGAAGTTCTATTTTGACGTTGACTGAGTATAGTCTGAAGCCCTTTTGTTAAATGCTCAGAGGTGACTACTGTAGCATTTTCTTTGACTGCTGCAAACGTGGCCTGATTGATTAGATTGTTTAAATCAGCTCCACTTAAGCCAGCCGTTTGGACTGAAAGTTTTTCGATAAAGGACTTTTCTACTTGAACTGACGGTAATTTTTTAATGTAAAGTTCTAAAATTGCCTGCCGGCTTTTTTGGTTAGGAAGCGGTATTTTAATAATGCGATCAAACCTGCCAGATCGCTTGATTGCAGGGTCAAGCGCCTGTGCATTATTGGTTGCAGCAAGAACGATAATTGAAGACTCGGAGTCAAATCCATCCATGAGGCATAAGAGCTGATTGAGGGTTTGAAGCCGTTCTTCATTGGTCCCACCAGTTCTTTTTGAGCCAATCGCATCAATTTCATCAATAAATATAATTGCAGGTTGTTTGGCTGATGCTTTGGTAAAGAGTTCTCGAATTCGCTTGGCTCCAACGCCCACATACATTTCAATAAAAGCTGATGCTGATTCATAAAAAAAGCTACATCCAGCTTCTTGAGCAATTGCTTTGGCAATGAGTGTTTTTCCTGTTCCAGGTGGACCTTCTAGTAAAATTCCGCGTGGAGGTTGAGCTCCAAGGGCTTGGTATTTTTCTTTTTCTTTTGCGTATGAAACGACCTCTTGTACCTGGCTAATCACTTCATCAATCCCTGCTATATCTTGAAAAGTTATTCCAGATTTTTGAGCTTGATTTGATGTGGGGGCTTGAGATGATCCCTGAGTAGCTTGATTATCTAAAGCTTTGAGTGGGCGTTTTCTTTTGTAAAAAAGATTAACAGCTCCACCAATAAGCGCATCTTTTGCTTGAAAAAGGCGACCTATAGGGCTAAAGAATATTACCTCGTTTGTTAATCTTATAACCTTACGTTTCTTATTGGCAAGCTCTTGCTGTTCTTCTGGAGTAAGGGGCGCTTTTTTGGGTGTTGAGTACAAGTTAGCGACTATTAATCCCAAGAAGAAGATAAATACAAAAATTTTTTTCATGAAAACTAAGTCCTCGTGTAAAGCAAGTTTTATTAATAATAGAGCCCTAGTCTAAAAGATGATTTAGAAATAGCAAAAGCCTTAATAAAACCAATCTTTTTGCTATTTTTAGATTTTCAAATAAGATTGTAGGTAATTGATTTAATCTTATTATGTATTAGTTTTATTTAATTAATTTTTATTCAATTTGAGTATTTTTTATAGGGTCTTTATGTTGAGAGTTGCAAAATCTGTATGTACTGTGATCTTAGCCTCGTTTTGTTTTTTGTTGATTGGTTGTGCTAAATATACACCTCGTCCATTGCAAAGCGTGCTGAGCAAAGCAAAAGAACAGAATGATGTAAGAGTTAGTGCAGCATTGCTTACCGAGCAAGATTGTCGTTACTACTTTAGTCGAAGAGTTCTTGAAAAAGGTTATCAGCCTATTCAGCTGTACATTCAAAATAACAGTACAAGCTCATATGTATTTGATGCAGCTCGATTAAATATTCAAGTTAAAGATCGTGATGTTGTGGTAAAAGCTCTGCAGCTTAATACCGCAAAGCGTGTCGCTCAGTATGCAATTCCTGGTATCTTCATGGGAATATTTTTGATTCCTGCAATTGTTGAAGGTGTTAAATCAAGTCAGGTGAATAAAGAGCTGGATAGAGATTTTGCCAAGCGCGTGATTAGTAGCAATTCGCGCATTGTCATTGCGCCCGATTCTACGTTTAACAAAGTTATGTTTGTTCGAGCAGATGATATGCATCACGAATTGAATGTTGAGTTAGCTTGTCGTAAAACAAAAGAAAAGCTTAACTTTGCTTTGCATATTTAACTTATTATTTTGAAATGATACTTATGAGGTGCGTGAGATCTGATGCGCCGTATTCTGTCTTACGCATTTTCTTTTTATTTTGGAGAAGTTTCATGTTAAGAAGTCGGAGCAGTGCCTTTTTTGTTGTATTTACGTTAGCTGTCTTTTTATTGAGTGGTTGCTCAAAATCTAAGCCACGTACATTACAGCAAGTACAAAAAAAGATAAAAGACAGTGTTGCGTTTGATAAAAAAAATGTACTTGATGATCGCAGTATAGCTGCAAAGATTTTGGATGAGGAAGATCGTCAGAAGCATTTTGGTAAAAAATATAATCAAACTCGCTAGCGTTTTTTAAAAGCTACGATTGTAAAGCAGGGTAAACTTTATTTTATAACAACCAAAAATTAAATTTCAAACCCGCTCTTCCTGAGTACCAGTCATAGCTTTAGCGAAGACTGGTGTATCGAAGGATATGAGCGGATCCTTATAAACTAAGAAGAATTGCTCATGTCCTTCGATACATTTTTGCTACACTACGTTGCGCAAAAACACTCAGGATGAGCGATTTGATCAATACATATAAACTTATCGAATTATCGAGTTCGCATTATGATAGATTTTTTTGTTTACATGCTTGAGTGTAGTGATGGGTCTTTTTATGTTGGTCATACTGATGATCTTGAGAAAAGACTATCCGAACATAACTCAGGAAAAATTGATGGCTATACAGCTACTCGGTTGCCCGTAGCTCTTGTCTATCATCAACCATTTCCAACTCGAGACGAAGCTTTTACTGCCGAACGAAAAATTAAAGGTTGGTCGCGTGAAAAGAAAAAGGCTTTAATAAAAGGGCAATGGTTCGAAATAAAAAGGCTTGCTAAGAAAAAATTTCAATAAAATAAGGATTCGCTCATATCCTTCGATACATTTTTGCTTCATTACATTACGCAAAAACACTCAGGAAGAGCGGATTGAGTGATCTGAGAGTATAATTGAGAGAATAAGTTTCGTTGATTTTTTGTCAGCGAAACTTATTCTGAGTTAATCGAGTTCGCGCCAAACTAGATTAACTCTTCTTCGTGAAAAGTCTCATAACAAATTTCTTGGTAGTCTTTTACATAGACCAGGTGCACAAGTCTATTGGAATCTTGGATAATCGATGGGTAACAAAATACAGTATTTTGATCTTCAGACTCAGCAATAGTTTTTATTTGTTCCCATTCTTGAGCCAGCTCATCTTGAGGTTTCATAAGAACAAGTCTGTACCGCTTACTTCCTACAATATCATTATAAGCCAATAATGTTGTTCCATTGATAAGTGTAACGACGTCAAGGCTGGAATCGCAACCTGCAAGCACCGTTGGTGATGGTTGTGTCCATGTTTGACCATGATCACTCAAGACAGACGTATAGATGTTTGCAAGATTTCTTACGCGAAAAAGCATTCGTAGATTATTTCCTGTACGGAAAATTGCTGGTTGTTGGAGTATTTCATTCAAATTTTCTCTGCAAATAAGATCACTTACTTCCCATTGGGTAAGATCAGCATTTGCTCGTTCAGTACAACTAGCACGAAAATTCCAGCTTCCTCGAGTTGCTGCAAAAACAAGCGATCCATCCGCAAGTTCAACTGGTTTGCACCGATGCGGTCCGGTTGCGCCATACGGAGCAAGGCAGCGTGGTGTCGACCAGGTTGCTCCATTGTCATCAGAGCTTTTAACATATCCGGTCCAATTTTCAGTGCTTGTTCCAACTTTGTAAAAGAGGTGAATTTTTCCGGTAGAAGTTTTACAAAGCACAGGGTCAAGGCATGGGACCGGAGTTCCAGCTTTAATTTCTTGGCTTGAGGCAATAACTACTGGAGCGCTCCAGCTATTTTCGTCTTGGCTCAAGCGAGAAATCCAGATATTGCAATCGGTTACTTCTTTGTTGTCAGGATTAAGAACTTTTGTTCCTGCATAAAAAGTAAGTAAGAGCTCGCCAGGATTGCCTTCAATAATCGTGGGAGCGTGCATTTGTGTCATGTTGTCGCAGAGCTGAAGTGACGGCGTTGCGTGCGCGCATGTAACAAGTAAGAATAAGGATAATAAGACAGACAAGGTATTTGTTTTTTTATAAGAGCTTTTATTCATGACAGATTTTCCGTGCTATTTTTTGATTTTTGAATTCTTTTTTCTTTGAGCAACAATCTCTTTTTGTGTTTTAACTTTCTTTTTCTTAATGGGTGGTGGAAGTAATCCCTGTAGATGTTTGACCACCTGGTATGCGGATCGTTCAGGTAAACAGAGTGTATAGCATGCAAAATTAAAGAGCCCGCGTAAAGCGCTTTGGTGAATTTCTTGAGCATTTTTGTGGAAGAAGTTTTCATCGGTATCATAGTACCCGTGTCGTTCGGTATCGATAATAAGAATCTTTTGAGCTCCGTCTTTTTCAATTAAAAAGATATTGTGAGGGCGTAAGTCTGCAATGCCGGTATAAAAAGTTGCTTGAACGAGTTCTCTGATCATTGGTTGGAACTCAGGTTTAATTTCAAGCTTTTGATAGTCAAGCATCGCTCCAAAGCTCTCTTTGCTCATGCGTGATGTTGGTAAATTTTCTATTTTTTCTGCCACAACAGCATAGTTACGGTCCGAAAGTTCTCGAGGCATTCCTGGTATATGGTAGAGATATTTTTGCACAGCATAGAGAAATTGTGCATTGTTTTGTTTAATAAATTCTTGAAGCTTATCATTATAAAAAACACGACTAATATTTTTATAACGGACCAGTCTGCTTTCGTGATTGTCTTCAAAATCAATCCACTCACTTTTACTCATTTTGAGTACATATCCCGGCCAATAGGTATCAGATGCAAGAATAAAAGAATTTTTATTTAAAAGAGCCAGTGGCGTAATTTTACCATCAGCGCAAAGAGCTCTATAAATGGGGACATATTGAGACTCCCAATTATTTTTAAGCTCTTTCTGTCCAAGACTCCAACGAAGTCGATCTCCTGCTGTAAACTTGCGAACCCCAAGTTTTGGTAAAAATTGGTGTCGAGGTCGATCGACAAAAAAAGTTCTTGCTGTTGAATCAGAGAGGAAAAGATCAATACCTAGCTGAAGTTCCTGAGGGATGCGAAATTTTTCAAGATATTTTTTTTCTTCTTGGTCAGAAAGATAGCTCAAAAGAGGAGTGATCAGACAACAAAGAATCAAGCCTAAGCTCTTTATTTTTAGTGACTTCATATGATACTCGTTTACTTGATGATTTTTTTGTACGCTACTTTTTATTTAGTGTGCACTAAAGATGATGAAGCGCAATTATCTTTTTTATCTTAACCGGAGTAATGATGACTAAGCACGTCAAAAAAATTTTTTTTTATATTCTTTTTTTACTACTGATTCAGCCCATCATGTATGCGCATGATCATAATCACATAGAATTACTCAGTGCTTGCTGCCCTCCTCAGCGCTCTGTGCACAAGCAAAAAAAAATGAGTGTGCTTTCCATTTTTACAAGCCACTGGATGGGTGGAGCTGAGATGTGTGCATTGGCAATTCATAAACTTTTGCATCAGGCTTCATATAACGCTTACATGCTTGTCTATAAAGATTCACCATTGCAAAAGTATATTCAAGAGCTTTATTTACCGCATTACACTACAAACGTTTTTCTTCAAAAAAATAAAAATGATTGGGAACAATCAATCAAACAACAAATTCGTATTATTTGTTGTACGCGTAAAATTAAGCTTGTTCAATGTCATACACCTGCAATGGCTCAGCTTGTTCGTGCTGCAACTCAAGGATTACGACTAAAAATAGTCTTGATGTATCACGGCATTGATGCCATTGATTTTTCAAAATTTGAAAAATTAGATGGTGTTATTACCGTTAATCCAAGCAATGAGCCGCTTATTAGGCAAGCAAACAATCAGCTTAAATTGGGCATAAAAAAAATAACTCAAATATATCCATTTTTTAATGAAGAGCGTTTTTTAAAATTCAAGCCAAAAAAGCTTACGCGACAAGATTTTTTTAAACAATATGATTTTGATGTTTCTGAGCATGATGCTCCTGTTATCAGCATGGTGGCAAACTTTTATGGCAAGCTTAAAAATCCTCTTGGTGATTATGCATCTCGAAAAAATCAAGAGCTTTTGATCCGAGCATTGCATGTATTAATAAATGAATGCGGAAAAAAAGCATATGTTGTGTTTCTGGGGGATGGCCCCGATAGAGCGTCGTGTGCACAGCTGAGTAAAGATCTTGGTATTGATCAATTTATTTGTTTTGCAGGGTTTTGCAAAGAAGTAGAAGCGTTTTTGTATTATACCGATATTCATGTTTTAACCTCCGCATTAGAACCTTTAGGGATTGTGTATCTTGAAGCAGGGCTTATGAAAAAACCATCACTAGGAGCATGCGGTACTGGGGCTGATTATACGATTGTTGATGGTGTTACCGGTTTTATATTTAAGAATAATGATCTCAAGGATGTTGTTGATAAGCTTGAAATTCTTATTGATAATTCTGCGCTTCGTATAAAAATGGGGCACAATGCATTTGCGTTCGTTACTGGTCGCGACTCATTTAACCTAAAAAAAAGAGCCTTTCTAGCAACGAATAAATTTCAAAAGCTTGAGGCTTTTTATAAACAGCTTTGTTTTTAAGTTTTCATATCTCAGTATAATAGTTTTAATTTTCTACAGGGTAGATGAGAGTAGATTTTAAATACATAGATAAGGTGCTCATGATTGATTATCTACAAGGTGTTATAAAGAATATTACTGACAAAAAAGTGACGGTTATCGCTGGAGGAATAGGCTTTGGTCTTCATGTTCCTACAACCAAAGATTTAAGTAAAGACACTGAAAGTGCGT
Source organism: Candidatus Dependentiae bacterium (assembly GCA_018266175.1). Taxonomy (NCBI): domain Bacteria; species Candidatus Babelota bacterium. Next base: position 107,276 of record JAFEAY010000021.1, on the reverse strand, counting down.
TTTACATTTACTTCCATTGGAACGCTGAAAATGGGCCTAGTTTGTATGGCTTTCAAGATGCTTTAGCGCGCGATGTTTTTTTAATGATTATTGATTGTCCAAAAATTGGTCCTGGCATTGCGCTCAATATTTTGTCACAACTTTCGCCAACTCAATTTTTAGATGTTGTTGCAAGTCAAAACGAATCGGGCTTAAGTGCTATTAATGGAATTGGACCTAAGAAAGCGGAGCAAATTATTGTTCAACTGAAGCATAAGATTGGAAGCTTTATTGATAAAAATCGTCATGTCATGGAACAGCAGCAAAGTTTTGTGCATTGGCAAAATGTGAGCGATGTTTTGAGTTCGCTTAATTATTCAAAACAAGAGGTTGGTGGCGCCTTACATTTTTTAACTGAAAAATATACACAGCAAAATTGCTCACTCGACCAACTACTCAGAGCAGCACTTTCATTTTTGGCAAGCAAGCAGGCCGAGCGGTGAAGCAAGATCATCAAGCATTTTCGCTTATTGAGCTTTTGATAAGCCTTGTGTTGATGCTTTTTATCTGTACCATGATTATTCCTCATGGTCATAAGCATGCACAACAACAGGTCATTCAAGAGCTTGACCGGCTTGAAGCGCTTTTTTACAGTTTGCAGCAAAGAGCTATGGCTTGTGGTCTTGATGTGCAATTAACATGCAATGTTGCCAAGCAATCCTACAGGTACCAAACATTGCAGGAAAATGAGTTGACCGCATTTTTAAGCCAGAATATTCGCTTTGGTGTTATGCCTGGAACCATGGGTCCTCCATGGCAGGCAACTGAAGCGGTACAAACGCCTATTACGTTTGCACAGTTAGCTGATGCTGTAGAGCAAGAAAACCGCATCTATTTCTTTTCAAATGGAAAAATTTCATCCGGTACTATCTATCTTTGTGACCAAGGGTATACGGTAGGAGGCGCTTTAACTTGTGCCGTATCTCAGGTATCCTCTATAAGGAAGTATTTGTACGATGGCAAGCGGTGGAAGCTCATTAACTCACAGTAGGCGCTATGATAAAGACGTTATTCCGCTTTGCGGGAGCGTGTCTGTGCGGACTCATTCTTTCTTTGTGGATTTTACAAAATAATCATCGTATTCAACAGTTGATATCTGAAAAAATTATTTCGTCACTGCAAGAGAGTTGGAAAGTTCGCGTTGATACCAAAAATTTACAGTTCAATTTTTTTACATCTTCGGCGTATTGTGTCGGAGGCTTTTTTACGCCTACAGATGATAAAAAGTTTTCATGGCACTTTGATGAGTGTAAGATTAAGGTTTCCCCCTTTGATCTTATTTTTAAAAAAAGGCTTTGTTTAGAAATTACGTTTAATCAGATTTCTGCAAAGACGCAGGTCAGTGAGCAACAAATTGATATTATTCAGCACATTTTTACCATGTTTGAGATTGATGATGATGATTTAAAAATCAGAGTATCTTCTATTAAAATTAATAACCTCGATGTTGAATGTGCATGGAATAAGAGCATTATAAAATCGAGTATGCAGGGTACTTTTTATCTTGCAAAAAAGAAAGATGAGCATCGCCCAGACCGATCATGGGAAGGGTATGTAAACTTGATCTCAGCAACTACAAAAATTGATGATTGTATTTTTGTTGACCAGGCATCAGGAAGTGGGCAAATCTTTAAAAACAAGCAGAATGATTCCTGGGATGTTCAGGCAGACTTGTCGTTTTTGAGTTCATTGTTTGACCCTGTAAATTCTTATAAAGCACATATTGCCTGGGCTCCAGATAAGTGGGCCGTTGAGCTAACCAATGCAGATGCAACAAAATTAAATATGAATTACGCCCAAAACCAGGTAAGTATCACGGGTGTTATTCCACTCACCCCAGTTGTGCATTCTTTGAATAGTATTCAAGCCAAACCGTGTAGAGCGCTTCACGTCCAAGGGCTTTGTTCTGTAGACTTGCAAGGCTCTTTTCATGATGGATATGGTGATGTCAAAGGAACATGCCAAGTGAGTGATGGATTGGTTGGGCCGATTTCATGGAAGCGTATTGATATTGCTTGCAAGACTCCAAAGCCATTTGTATTTGCAGGATCTGCCGAGGTGCATCTTTCACCCTCGCTCATGCTTAAAACATTATTTGCTTATAATTACAAAGATAATCAGGGGCTTGTAAAACTTTCTAACAAGACACCTATCAGTCTCATTCGAGGCCCCTTGCGAGCAGAATGGTTAATTAAACCTGATCAATTAAAAGCTTCATTGCAGTTGAATAAAGAGGTTGCAAAGGCACACTACTCCTGTCACGTTGTCGACACATCAAGCGATGAGCGAGTATCGTTGCAAGGTACATGCTTTATGCGTGATGATCAAATCTGGGCATCGGGAACTCTTTTAAATCAGGCCGATGCATCAGGGCGACCAAGTATGTTTGGGCTTAAAGCTGTTCGAGATCCTTCATTTCTTATTCAACGATTTATCTATCAAAATAAAAATGAACGATTAATTGATTTGCATGCACTCAAGACCGATCCGACTAAGCTTGAAGGATCAATCAAATACGCGCTCATTCATTCCTATTTTGATCCTACATTTCAGCGAGCTATGTTTGGAAGTAATTGTGCTTTTGATCTTAAGCTCAACCAAAATTCATACGAGCATCTTGATGGATCGCTTAAGCTTGCTTCAGGTCGTTTTTACATTCCCGATAGCCGAAACTTAATTACACGTATTGCAACAGATTTTTCTCTGGATTTGCCACGTCGAAAAATTGCACTGACTGAGACTTCGATCGGATTTTGCAAGGGCGTGCTCCGTTGCCCCCGAGCAACAATCTCCTTTGATGAGCATGGAGAGGTCAGTACAATTCATGCACCTCTTTCGATGGATCATTTGTTTATTAATTGGAAGCGCGATTTTTATGGCTTTATTTATGGAAACTTTTTGTTATCAAAAATGCCAAACTCGGGAATGAATCTTTCTGGCAATGTTGTTCTTGAACGTTCTTTGCTTAAGGACAATATTTTATCTCAAGATGATCTTGGGAATGTGAGTGGGCCGGTTGGTTTGTTTAACTTAGGTTCACACCAACTAGAAGTTGATATTGCCGTCACAACCGAAAAGCCTATGCGTGTGGTGACTGATTCATTGGAAAGTTCGGCTCATCTTGATATGCGCGTTCAGTATGAGCACAACAATGATGTATTGCAGATTCCACGTATTACCGGCGCAATAACATTGGATGGTGGGTATTTAAAATTTTTACGTAACCAGCTTCATATTGAACACGGAAGAATTCAATTTCTTACAAATCAAATGAATGACCCACTCATTGATTTAACCGCAAAGAACAAAATTAATAAGTATCAAATTATGCTTCAAGTCACCGGCTCTGTTCAAAAGCCGACTATTATTCTTGAATCATCACCTGAGCTTACCGAAGAGCAGGTATTTGGGCTTTTGATTGCAGGTTCGGAAGATACAACACTTCAAGCTGCTTTACCTGCAATGCTTATGCAACATTTACATAAAATTTTGCTTGGATCTAAGCGGCGTATACCTCATGGAGCTTCTCTCATTCAAAAGCTTACTAAGCCACTGCAATATGTTCAGATCACTCCAAACTTCACCGATCAGTCCGGACGGGGTGGAATTAAAGGAACGGTGTCGGTTGATTTAAATGATCAGTTCCATGCGCAGATTCAAAAAAACTTTAATCTACAAGATGATTTTTCTTTCTATCTTCAGTACATGCTTTCAGATGATATTAGTTTGCGAGCGGTCAAAGATCAGCGTGGAGAAATCGGCTCTGAAGTTGAGGTGAGACTGAGGCTTTGAGGTTGCCTGTCCGCCGCCGTAGCCTCGGCAAACGAGGATTGATCTGGTGTTTGTGTTGGGGCTGTTTTGAGCTGCTCTTTTTCTTGTCTTAGCACGGAGTTAAGACTTTGTTCTTGAGCTAGATTGAGCGTTGTCTTTTCAAGTTCATTTTGAAGAACAAGAACTTTTTCTTTGAGTAAGAGATTTTTATTTTTAAGGATATCGGTCTGAGTACTGAGGTCGCGACACTTCTTTTTATAATTATTTTTTTTGACCAGCGTTTCTTGTATAATTCGGTTTACTTTTTCAACTTGGTCTAAAAGGAAATAGACCTTGGGTTGCGTTGGGCTAAACTCTTTGCGAATACTAATGAGCTCTTCATTAATCTTTTTATAGCTTTGATGAAACTCTTGTGAAAGTTTTGCAGAGCATTGGCTTTGTATGGATATAATCATCGCCAGCGTGTATAACATCTGTCGCAATAAATACTTCATAAATCGCTTCCTCTTTCAGGTATAGAGATGGATCATTATTTTTTTTGATTCTCTATAACCTTAGAAAGGTTGATCTTAAAATTCAAATAACTGGAAAACGAAGAGCTTTTGATAGAAAAGTATAACCTCCATTACTACTCTCATCTCTTTTCTTTAACCTTAGTATACTTTGGCAAAAATACAAGTTTTAAACAAAAACAGTTTTAAAAATTTCAAACAAAAAGCATTTTTACGTTGTTTGATTCTTGAGATGTATCGTGATATCATACGGCTCGCATAAAAATATAATAACTATCTGTACTTATTGAGTAAGGCAATCATGGCTTTGTGAAATAATCAGCGTAATTGAGGTCCTATGAATATTCGGTTTATTTTTGGTTTAGCAGTTGTTTATGGCTTACTCGTTTCATCTGTTTTTGCTATGCAACCAGGTGATGAGAATGGTCGTAAAAGAAAAGCATCTGAAGAGCAGCAAGACTTAGTTGAAGATCAATTGGCATTAATTCGTCGCGAGCGTCAAGCTCAATACCAGGCTTATCGGCAAGCCCAAGAGGAAAAAGAGCGCAAAGCGCACGAGGAACAAGAGCAACTACAGCGTGCAAAGCAAGCTGAAAAAATTCAAAAGCTCCAGAGCGAACAAACGCAGTTTGATGCGCTTGAAACGTTGATTTTGACATTGATGGAATTTATCAATGAACTTGAATATGCATCAAACTTTGATGATGTATGCGGGTGTTTGGGTACTATTACTGATACTCTTGGTGAGAGTGGGTTTGATTTTGCTGAATTAAAGCAATCAAGCAACGAACTTCTTGCTGCAAAAGTTATGGAACTCTTTAGTGGTCTTCATGCTATTGTTACAAAAATTGAAGCAAACCCTATCGCTCAAAAAGCTTGTTTCAAATTTCAGACGATTAATGATCAACTCAGTATAATCTGCCAAATTGTTGGTTATGAAGGCGGAATTGCGGTTGAGCTCAAAGATATGTACACAGAAGAAGATGAGCAAATTGCTCATGGTGATTATAAGCAACAAGAACAGGTTTACACGGCTGATGATGAAGATCTTGCTCGTCTTTTACAAGATGCACAAGATGATGAAGTTGTTGGTGGTGATGCCGATCTTGCACGCTTGTTAGAAGAAGAACAAAGTAATCAAGATTTTGAAGCTGATGCGCAAGCAGCTCGTCTATTGCAAGAAGAGCTTGATCGAGATGATGCTTAACTTTTAAATTTAACTACTAAAAAAGGCCCTGTATCGTGTGGGGCCTTTTTTAGTAGTTAATAATGTCTTAATCAAACAAAGACTTCTTACCCAGCTTCTTCCAGTCTTCATCAAAAATCTTAATGCCTTTTTCAGTCAATGGATGCTTAACCGCTTGCTCAAAGAGTGCGGGTGGCAGTGTTGCAACATCAGCTCCTGCAAGCATGGCTTCGTGCCAGTGGCTGAGTGTACGAATTGATGCTGCCAAAATTTCAGTATCAAATTCGTAATTTTCAATCATTGAAACAAAGTCTTGAATAACCGTTGTGCTACTTACCCCAATTTCTTCTAATCGTCCCATGAAAGGGGAGATATAGTTGACTCCCAGTTTTGCAACCATCAAGCCTTGAAGAGGTGTAAAAACTAGGGTGATGTTGAGGGGAATGCCTTGCGTTGTTAGCCGGTTGATAATGGGTAAATACTCTTCAGCAAATGGAATTTTAACGACAGCGTTTTCAGCAAACTCTGCAATTTCAAGTGCCTGCTCGTAAACCGCTTGTGGCTCTTTTTCAACCACTTCAATACTGATGTCGCCATCAGGCAGCATTTGGCAAATGTCTTTAAGTACTTCACGCATATTGCCACCTTGTTTGCTCAGGTGTGATGGGTTGGTAGTGACGCCATCAAGAATTCCGGTCTTTGCCCATCGGCTGATGACCGTGCGATCCGCGGTATCGATAAAAAGTTTCATAAAAGGTCCTTTAATCTTGAGGCAGTAATAACTGTTTCATTTTTATTATAAATAATCAGTAAATTTTTTAATGGTTGAGAGAAAAAATTCTTCTCCCCATACTTTGAGCGCTTCTCGTTCATGAGCGCGTAAAAAGTTTTCAGCATCTCTTTTGGCATCGTGCCAGTCGATTATTGCTATTTTATCTTTTAACGCTTCGATAAGCCATTTATCGGTAACATTAATTTTTTGATTTTGCCAAGGACCTATCTGCTCCAGTGCATATTGTAAGTGAATGTAATTGGGAATAATTTTTTTGGAAACATACCAAATAAAATCGTACCAATCTCGTCCTTTTACGTATGGTCTGCATAAAAGTGCATGGCATTTGCTTGCAAATAAGCTGGGTAAATCTTGTGTGATAATTGAAAAAGGATAAGGGAAATCTAGAAAGTTATTTTCGAACGATGATCCTAATGGTGGATTGGTATCTATTTCGAGTTTTATTTGAATCGATTGTTTATCTGAAGAACTTCGTGGATGTTTAAAAAGAAGGACTTTGCCAAATGAGTTATCTTTGAGAAATGCGAGCTTTACGGCGCTATCTGCTTTACTTCGGTCAATTACCTCAAAGGCTAAATCATAGAGCGTAAATTCAAATTGCAGTGCTTTTAAGAATGGTTCCCATACAAAAATTTTATCCGGTTTGAGCATAATAAAATCAAGATCTTCTGAGAATCTATTGAGCTTATGAATAATGCGCAGACAGGAGCCTCCTTGAAATGCTGCAATCTTAAAAAAATCAGCACGTGCAAGAGCACAGAGTCCAATCTCTTGGACAATCTCTTTGAGTGAATTCAACTCGTCTCGCTGCGAGGCTGGGGAATATTCTTTCAGCCGTTCCTCTATAAGTTTTATACTCATGATGCTTTCCCTTGATTTTTCTTTATCTCAGATAAAAAACGCTTTAATACTTTTTGTACGCGTACACTTGGATAATTTTGCCAAAGTTCTTTGAGCAATACTTTATCGCTACTCATAATGATATCATGATCAATACGAAGGTCTTCTTCAAGCTGTGCTAAGTTGTTCCATTCTTTACGTTGCGTATAAATTAAATCTGCAACCGCTTTCCAGGGAGCAGCCATAAACATAACAGCTGTGCCAATGGAAGAGCGGTTAACGCCACGATAAAATCCTTGATCTGGGACATGTTTATAGCTGAAGACTCCAAATTTATTTTCAAACTCCTGTGCGCGTTTTGGCGTTACACAGGTGGTTGTGTAAACAGCTTCAGGAATCCACCCATGAAAAGAAAGAGCTGATTCTAAACTGATTGCTGATGGTTGATAGATCTGTAGTGCTAACTCAAACTCGTTCGGAAGTTTTTGCCTTATTTTATCAGCAATAAGATAAAGGCCTTTTCTTAACCGAATTAAATCCTCTGCTTTGAGTGCTCGTTTTACCAGAGAATAACGTGCATTGTCTGATTTCTGCAAAAGCAGAGCAAGTTCAGTGTCATGAATGAAATTGTTAGGCCAGTCGTGTAATAAAGAATTTAGATCTTTCTTCATGTAAACCCTATATTTATGCAACAAGCTGTCATTATTTGACAGTTTCTTACATAAATATAATAAGGAATCATGTTGCAAAGCAAGAGATTTAAAATTTTTATCCCAAACAATTACCTTAAAAATCTTATTTTTACAATGCAAAACAAGAGATATTTCATATTTGTTTATTGTCAGGGGGGGGGGTGCTAAGATCTTTATGATTATTTATCAGAATTCGAAGAAGTAAGCTTTGGGGAAGAATTTTTATGAAAAAAATAATATTTTTAACATTGATAGCTCAGTTAAGCTTTGTGGGAATATTTGCTCTCTGGAGTCAAGATAGAGAAAATATGGAGAGAGAATTGATGCAGCGATATGAAGAGCAGTATAAAGAGCAGGCTGCAAAAGATAAGGCTGACTTTCCCCTTCATAATTGCAATAAAAACTCTGAGTTTGGAAATATTTTTAACTCTCTTTCCCTTGCTGAAAGAGCTGCTGCTGTTGTTCGACTTGATAATTATGGTAACAATTTATTTCATACTTTTTTAATACAATCTTCTGATAAAAACCATTCAATTGCAAAGCAATGCTTTGATGTACTTTCTGTAGATGATCGACGTAATACACTTTTGCAAAAAATAAATATGGAGACTCGCCAGTGAGTTCCGCTGTAAATGAAAATCATAGAAATTTTTCGTTATTGCGATTATTCATAGAGCAATTGACTAGTGCTGACCAGCAAGCAGTTATTCTGAGTGAACATAAGAAAGGAAAAAACTTAATAACGCTTGTGTTGGAAGCAATGGATTTCAAAGAACAGAAAATTTCTCATGATAAAAACCACGATTTGGCCTTTGAGACACTTATATTTTTGTTGGAATCGTTACCAGCCAATGTCAATAAAGATGAGTACATAATAGGTCATCGTATGGTCCTACAAGATCATTACCCGCTTATGTATCTTATGAAATACTATAAAACCACTGAATTAAAGTATGCGAATGAACAACAGAAAAAAGCCATACGTGATGCTATACCTCAGAAGCTGAAAGCTATTCTTTCACTTTTATCATCTGATCAAGCCCGAGACAGAGCTGTAACGCAGTTATATTCTGGGGTAAATCTTTTGAAATATACAATGGAAAATCAAAATCTTGAAATTTTTTTAATATTGTTAAATACGCTATCCACACAAGAGGTTCGTGATGAAGTCCTTATTAAGGGATTACATAAAAATAAGATGGATGGCAGCTTGCTCGAAACTGCAGCCTTTTTTGAAAAAGAATTATTTCTTAAGCCAATTTTAGATGCTATGTCCCCTGAAACTCGCCAAAAGTCCTGCACAACCATGGAAGGTACTCATGGTGATAATTTGCTTGAAGTTCTTGCGAACCATCACAAATTTTGGTCATTGGATCTTATTCTTTCGTATAAAGTTCTAGATCAGAGCCATTATCCTTTTGGCAGTATGTGGGAAAGTTTTTTAGAAAATTATAATAAAATTATTAACCAGAAACTAGCCCATGACCCTTATAAGAACGCTCAGCGAGATATTGAGTGTTGTATAGTTTTTCTTAAACATACTGACAACGCAAATATTCGAAATAAAAGAATCTTAGAGAACGAGATGATTTCCTATGCAATCGATATTGATCGATTTGATTTTGTAGAAAGACTCCTTGAGCTTCTATCCGATAATAAAAAAGAAGAGGCGATTGTTGCGCGAGGTAGTTTCGGCAGAAATGCTTTACATTGGGCGGCAGTGGTTGCACAAAATAAGAAAGAAGAGTATTTGAAGATTAAGCCTAAAGATGTAAAAATATATTACGAAAAAAATATTTCTTATGATGCAAAAGCTGCACGAGCACCTTATCTGGTAGAGGCTCATCCAGAAAAGAATGGGGAGTGTTTTTTGAAATTTTTGATTAAGCAGGTTAAAGACAGAAAAATATTAGAAGAAGCTCTGAGCGAAAAAGATGATGATGGAAAATCTGTTTTTGATATTTACCCTGATATAAAGGATATACTTGAGGAAAAAGCAGGTCTTCCTGCAAAACTGGCAGAGCTTAAAAAACAGCTTGAAAGTCTGAAGCAAAAGCTCGAGGCTTTGAAAAAAGGGCTGGCAGATTTGACAGGCGCCTTGCAAAAAGCACCAGCGGTTACTTAGAATTGCTTTTGATTTGGAGTGAAGGTGTCTGGCGGTAAGAAGAGGTACAAGTACTATTTTTTGGCACGCTGTGCAGCTTGAACGGCCTTTTCAACCCATTGCTCAAGCTTGTTTTGATTTTCAAGAATATCGATAGGGACTTCCCAGTAGCTCATGCTCACAAGTTTGTCGTTTTTATTGGTGTAGGTAAATGGCTTTGAATCGAATGATTCATAATCTGATTGGTTGGCTGCATCAACTTTGAAGTACAAAATATTATTGATGATGAGGGCAAAGAAAATGCCATTTTTGTAGATACCAAAACCGCCAAACATTTTGCGGGCCCTCATGTTACCGAGCGGCAGTAAAAGATCTAAAATATAGTTGGCGTAGCCATTAACAGCCATGCGAATAGTCCTTAAAATTATAAGGGCATCAAAAAATTTTTGATGCCCTTATTTATTTTATCGTATTACAAAGTTAATCAAGCGATCAGCAACAAAGATTACTTTGACCACCGTAACATTTTCAAGCCACTTTTCTATGGTTTTGCGAGCTGCAGCTTCAACATCTGTTTGAGAAGCTCCACGCGTTGCCTGAACTGCTCCACGCAATTTACCATTCACTTGAACCGCAATTTCCACTTCGTTAACATAGGCAAGTTGTGCATCAAATGTAGGCCACGTGCATGCACTCAGTTGTTTGCCCAGCAATTGCTCAATGAGTTCACTTGCAAAGTGTGGAACCATAATTGAAAGCGCAACTAAAAATTGTTCAAGTAATGCTTGATCAAAAACCAATTTTCCAGATTGCATATCGTTCAAATATTCCATAATTGCCGAAACTGCAGTATTTACTTTAAATTGCTCGATACGCTCTTGATACGCTTTTAAGAATTGATGAAAGCGACGTTGTGACTTTTCATCAGCCTGTTTAGCTGGTGCGAGTACATGAGCTGGATTATTCAAAAAATCCCAGAGGCGATTTAAAAAGCTTCGTACGCCTCGAATAGATTCTGTCTGCCATTCCGTATCTAGTTCAGGTGGTCCCATAAAGAGCATGTACATGCGCAGCGTGTCAGAACCAAGCTCTTCAACAATTTCGTTAGGGTTAACAACATTACCTTTTGACTTGGACATTTTTTCAACACGTCCGGTAGTTTCAGACTTTTTGCAGACCATGCCTTGATTAAAGAGTTGCTTGAACGGCTCATCAAAAGGAAGATGTCCAAGGTCATAGAGTACTTTGATGTAAAAACGTGCATACAAAAGATGCAAAATAGCATGCTCAATGCCGCCGACATACAGGTCGACGGGCATCCAGTATTTCATATCTTCAGGGCTACCAAATGCGGTATCAAGATCTGGATTTGGGTAGCGTAAGAAATACCAGCATGAACCAGCCCATTGAGGCATGGTGTTGGTTTCGCGTTTTGCAGGACCATTACATGAAGGGCAGGTTGTGTTTACCCATTCATGAATGCCTGCAAGCGGAGATTCACCGGTTCCAGTTGGTTGATAGTGTTCAACTTCAGGAAGTTGGATGGGGAGTTGATCTTCAGGTACGGGTACCACACCACAAGCGGCACAGTGGACGAGTGGAATAGGTTCACCCCAGTAGCGCTGGCGTGAAAAAACCCAGTCGCGCATGCGGTACATGGTAGTAAATTCAGCGCAATTTTTTTGTTTGAGCAACTCTACAACTTTGGTGAATGCTTCTTTTCGATCAAGGCCGTCAAATTCACTGGAGTTGACCAGTGTTCCGTCAAGTTCATATGCTTTAACAACGTTACCCTGAGCATCAAGATAATCTGACTGCTCTTGATAAGGTTTAAGCACGGGAATAACTGGTAAGTCAAAAAGACGTGCAAAATCAAGATCTACTTGGCAGTTTCCTGGAACGCCCATAACAATTCCAGTTCCATAATCTTTGAGTACATAGTTAGCAAGATAAACAGGAACTTTTCGACCATTGAGTGGGTTGACTGCAAAACTGCCTGTAAAGACGCCAGTTTTTTCTTGAACTTCAATGGTGTTTTCACGGGTTGAATGATGAAGATATTCTTCTTGATACGCCAAAACTTTTTCTTTTTGTTCAGTTGTTGTGATTGAACTAACAATCTCATGATCGGGAGCAACAACAATAAAGGTCAGCCCAAAAAGAGTTTCTGGCGTTGTTGTGTAAACCGCTAATTCTATGTTGTTTTCCGTTTTAAAAGTGATACGAGCGCCATGACTCTTACCAATCCAGTTGCGTTGCATGAGTTTAACTTTTTCAGGCCATTCAAGACGATCAAGCCCTTCAAGAAGCTTTTCAGCATAGTTGGTGATGCGCAAAATCCATTGACGTACTTTTTTAGGAAGTACTAATGTTCCACAGCGCTCACAACCGCCACTCACAACTTCTTCGTTTGCAAGACCCGTTAAGCAAGAAGGGCACCAATTAATAGCTGTTTCTTCTTCATAAGCAAGGCCTGCTTTGAACATTTGCAAGAAAATCCACTGCGTCCATTTGTAGTATTTTGAATCGGTGGTATCAAGCTCTTTATCCCAATCATAGATAGCGCCAATGTGTGCAAGCTGTTCTTTAAAGACCGCAATATTTTTTGCGGTACCAATTTTAGGTTGAATACCCTTTTTGATTGCATCATTTTCTGCAGGTAATCCAAATGCGTCCCAGCCCATAGGGTGCAGGACATTGTAACCTTGGAGTAATTTAATGCGTGCGTAGACATCAGAAAGTACATAACCTTTCCAGTGCCCTACGTGCAGGCCAGAACCTGATGGATAGGGGAACATATCAAGGCAGTAATATTTCTTTCCTGATTGATCATTACGTGTTTTGAAGTATGGATTTTTTTTCCACGCTTCACGCCACTTTGTCTCTACGGCTTTAAAATCATAACTCATAACAGATTCCTTATTGCTTTGAGCTCTACGCATCAAAAGGTTTATTGGCAGCAACTGCATTTATCAGTCATTTTACTACATTTGTTTGATTTTACTATTTTTACGCCCAGCTTGCATAATAATTTACAATTAATAAATTATTGACTTGACGAATCTCCATTTTGTAGCATCAAAGTAGGATGTGGGGAATACATTTCTCAGGGGAAGAGCTTCGAGAGAATCCCCAAAGTATATTTTCAGTAAGCAATATAGTGCTTCAGGGGGGAGATTATGAAGTTGTTTGCATCACAAAAATTCTGTAAGACTATTTTTAAAAGCGTACGTCTTTTTTTGATTGTTTCTTTTTTGCTCAGCGTTCATCAACTCAATGCAAAAGCTGAATGGACCATTCTGGTTTATGCGCAAGCAAAAAATAATTTAAGTAATTTTGCTTATAAAAACTTTAATGATATGGCGATTGTTGGTTCAGGAACAAATCTTAATATTTTAGTTCAATGGTATCAACCAGATCAACAAGGTGTATGGCGATACAAAGTTGAGAAGGGAAAATTAATTCTTGACGTCTGCTTACCTATTAATACCGATGGCAATAAAGCACATGACTTGGTTGACTCGATGCGTTGGGCTGCCACTAAATTTCCGGCAGAAAAGTACTTTTTAATTTTATGGAATCATGGAATAGGTATTGTTGATCCGATTTGGGGAAATCAAAAGCCTTGGTCTTCAGGAAGTAAATTTGCAATAGATCCAAGCATCCTTAAAGATAATCCAAAAATTTGTATCAATGGTATCACGTGTGATGATCCAGGGGATGCAATTTTAGTTGAGCCCTCGGATTTAGACCAGAATAATACAACAACTGTTCATAGAGGTATTCTTTTTAATGAACAAAGTAAGACTTATATGAATAATCAGGTTTTGACCAATGCGCTTTCCGAAATCAAGACATCGGTGCTGAACAATCAAAAAATTAATATTTTAGGAATGGATGCTTGTCTTATGGCAATGCTTGAAGTTGGTTATCAGGCTCGTAACTATGCGGACTACATGGTTGCCTCGCAAGAGGTTGAGTTGGCTTATGGCTGGAATTATTTAACCTTTTTGCAATCATTTGCAGGTGGAAGAATGACTCCAGTGCAAGCGGCTCAATCGGTTGTTGCAAGTTATCAATCGCTTTATAAAGATAAGATTCAATTTTATACTCAGTCTGCTATAGATTTATCACATCTTGATGGCTTGAAAACAAGCCTTGATACTGTTGTTCAGTATCTTAGTCTTTGCCAACGTATTGATAAAGATTCTCTTGCTGAAGCAATTAAACAAGCTCGTCGTAATTGCTTACAATTTAGTGCTACCAGTTATATCGACTTACATTCATTTTTTGTTGAGTTAAACAAGAGCATTGCATTACTTTTTGATAAAAAGTTTTCGGGTAATTATGCTGTGGTTCAGCTCAAAGGTGCTGTTAATAAAGCGGTAAATAGCATTGAACAGAGTGTTGTTGCAAGCGCATCTGGAGCATACCTTTCTCGAGCAAAAGGGCTTTCAATTTACTTTCCGATGAATCATATTGATGGTTCATACCAACATACTGATTTTGCAAAAGATTCTTTATGGTTTAACTTTTTAAAAGAAATTGTTTATCGCTGATAACGGTTAAGAAAAATTATTGCGTTTACGTAACTTCCTTCCATACCCTGTGAAGAGTTGAATAACGGTTTTTTCAATTCTCTAGGAAGGAGAGTCATGAAGAATGCAATTTGCGATAACAAAAAGCGATTTATTTCAGCTGCATGCAAGTTACTTGTATGCAGCTTTTTCTTTTGTGCTCAAGCGCAAGAATCAGTAGCCTTGCACGATGATCAGGTAACTAAATCAAAAGCATCAACGAAAGCATGGACATTACTTACCTACATACAAGCAGATAATAGCTTGGCAGAATTTGCAAGTTATAACATGACCGCTATGCAAAAAGGAATGTTAGACGATACAAATGTTAATATGTTAGTGCAGTGGGATCAGCCGGGTAATAATAAAACATGGCGTTACCGTATTGTCCGTGGTGGAAAGATTGAAGATGATTCTTTGAGTCTTGAGATGGGAACTAATCCTTCTCAGGAAATTGTCGATTCAATGCAGTGGGCTGTTTCCAAATATCCAGCAAGTCATTACGGACTGATTTTGTGGAACCATGGTTCTGGCATTGAAGATTATTGTCGATCACGATTGAGCGTTCTTCTTCAAAAACATATTCATTCATGGATAGAACTTCCAGGTCTGCCGCATAAAAATTTAAGCGAGATAACCGATGGTCAGCGTGGTATTTTATACGATGATTCTCAGAATACTTGCTTAACAAACCAAGGTCTTTCCAGTGCCATGAGTGCTATTAAAACGATGCTTGGTAAAAAAATAGATTTGATCGGCATGGATGCATGCTTAATGGCAATGGTTGAAGTGTGCTATCAAGTCCGTCAATTTGCAGATGTCTTTGTAGGCTCTCAACAAACAGAACCGGGAGAAGGGTGGAACTATAGATCGTTCTTAGCAGCGCTTACAGCAAAACCAAGTCTTGGATCGTTGGGTCTTGCAACATCAATTGTTCAAGCGTATAAAGAATTTTATAAATATCACCCAGATGCAAGAGACTTTACTCTTTCTGCTGTCAGAATGGACTCGATTGATGAACTCAAATCAAATATCGATGACATAGCAAAAGGCATCATCTCTTGCGTGAGTTGCGATGCTCAAACAATGACAAGTATTTTAAGTAAAGCACGAAAAGCCTCTATTGAGATGTACTCTCCAGAATATATTGATTTGCATTCGTTCTGTACGGCGCTTTTGAATCAGCTGCAACGTACTGCTCCCAAGTCTGCAAAATTTTTGCAGAACAACCGTCCATTAAGCAAGCCAATGACGCCTGAATTTCAACAAGCAGCAAATAAGCTTACGGCATGCCTCACAACAGCTATGAAGACCATCTCTAAAGCGGTCATTATGAATGTTTGTGGACCGGCTCTTGCAAATGTTAAAGGCCTTTCTATTTACTACCCAAGTAAAGGAAGTATCGATTCATCATATGCAAAAACATTATTTGCTCAAGATTCAAGTTGGATGACCTTCTTAAAGAGCCTACGTGCATAAATTATAATCGAAAAATAAGCAGAAAAAGAGGAGTGCAGCCATGAAGCTAAAATTTTATACGGTTATTTTGAGCGGATCATTTTTAGCAGCTATTGCTTTGACCCAGTGTAGTGCCAGCAAGAGCAATAGTATGCTTCGTAGCCTTGCTCAGTGGTCAGTTCTTACGTACATTCAAGGCGATAACAATTTAGATCCTTTTGCTTATTTTAACGTCAAAGCCATGCAGAAAGGGGTACGCGCAACAGATCAGGTTCATGCACTGGTGCAGTGGGACCGTCCAAATGATAATAAAACATGGCGATTCCGCATCACTCCTGGCGGAAAAATTGAAGACGAATCACTTTCTTCTGAAATGGGATATCATCCACGACAAGAGCTTGTTGATAGTATGCAATGGGTGGTTAATAGCTATCCAGCATTACATTACGGACTCATTTTGTGGAATCACGGAAGTGGCGTAGAAGATTACAGCCCTGGAAGTCGTCAGAAGCGTCGTTATTATTCAAAATGGCTGCAACTTGTTGGCACATCGCCTGATGCTCAAGCTGAACGTGGTGTTTTGTACGATGACTCACAAGGAACTTGTTTGACGAACAGTGAGATGTCCGATGCGTTGCGTGATATCAAGGGGATTATTGGAAGAAATCTTGATCTTCTTGGGATGGATGCATGCCTGATGGCAATGTTTGAAATTGCTTATGAAGTGAAAGATTTTGTTGATTATTTTGTTGCATCACAAGAGCTTGAACCTGGTGAGGGTTGGGAATATACGAGTATGTTTAATGCATTAACAACTATGCCCACAATCACTCCTGCTCAACTAGCAAAGACCATAGTCACTGGATATGCTCGTTATTATCGCAAGCGTGGTGATACTGCTGATTTTACCATGTCCGCATTTGATCTAACTCAAGTAACTGCTCTTGATATAGCATTGAGCAGAATTATAACAACGCTCAATGAAGCAAGAAAACTTGATCCTATAGGAGTAAAGAGTGTTGTACGTAAAGCGCGTGCAGCTTCTCTTCAAATGGATGTTAGTGAATATATTGATATGGGAACATTTTTTGCGGAGCTTTCTAAGCGATTTGGTGATAAAGGTAGAGATAAAGAGCCTGCTGCTCGGAAGCGACTTGCCTATAATAAATCAACAAAGGTAGTGCGCAGTGCCTTATCGTCTGGGCTTGCTCAGATTAATAATCTGATTATTGGCAATGCTACCGGACCTTTGCGTGCTCGAGCTCGTGGTGTTTCAATTTATTACCCTTCAAAAGGAGCGATTCATAGTTCGTATCGGCAGACTGCATTTGCACAAAATAGCAATTGGCTTAATTTTTTAAAGCAATACGCTGAGTAGGTGTATATTGCATCTTGCTCAATTTTAGGTACCTTAGTAACCCTGCACCGGCAGGGTTATTCAATTTAGGTGCAGTTTATCTTTTGTAATAAGGAATATTCATGACACAAAAAAATGAAAATATTTTAGTTGTTCCACGAGCAAAAATTTTTACAGATCAGCCGTTTCATGGGTTTTTACCGTGCAGTAATTTTGATGCTTATCAAAATATCGTTGAAGAACATAAGCAGTTTTTGCCTCGCTCAGAAATGGAGCAAGATTTAGCGTATAAGCAAATTATCCCTTATCTTGTTTTTACCCACGATAATAAATTTTTTCTTATGCAACGAGCAGGAACTGCTGGTGAGCAGCGGCTTAAAAACAAATATACACTTGGTATTGGTGGCCATGTTCGAGAAAGTGATCTTACTAGAAAAACAATTTTTGATTGGGCGATACGTGAATTCCAAGAAGAAATTGAGTATGATGGCTCATTATCAATTCAACCACTTGGCCTCATTAATGATGATACCAATCCCGTTGGACAGGTGCATGTAGGGTTTGCATTTCTTCTGCGTGGTGATTCTCCTCATATTGCCATACGATCAGAACTTAAACATGGTTCATTGTTATCGCTTGAAGCATGTGCTGAATTTGTGGAAAATATGGAAACATGGAGTCAGTTTGCATTTGCTCACTTACAAGCTCAAGGGCTCTAGAAAATTTATTAAGAAAATTATAAGGAACAACTGTGGCATTTTTACCAAATGAAATACGTCAATTTCTAGCGCATGTTGCATTGCAATTGCGTATCGACTCTTTACGTGCAACAACACAAGCAAAATCAGGTCATCCAACGTCATGTTTATCTGCAGCAGATATGATTGCTGCAATCTTTTTTCATATTTTACGTTATGATCTTAAAAATCCAAAAAATCGAAACAACGATCGCTTTATTCTTTCAAAAGGACATGCGATTCCAATTGTTTATGCAGCCTATAAACAACTTGGTGTTGTGAGCGACCAAGAGCTTTTAGAACTGCGTACCTTTGATGCTCATCTTGAAGGCCACCCAACTCCACGTTTTGCTTATAATGAAGCAGCAACTGGATCGCTTGGGCAAGGTTTATCGGTTGGTGTGGGTATGGCGCTTAATGCCAAAATGGAAAAATTAAACTATCGAACTATCGTTATGATGGGTGATGCAGAAATAGCTGAAGGCTCGGTATGGGAAGCAGCAGAGCTTGCTGCTCATTATCACTTAAACAATCTGATAGCTCTTGTTGATTGCAATCGCCTTGGTCAATCAGGGCAGACAATGCATGATCACGAAGTAAAGCGTCATGCTGATAAATTTGCCGCATTTGGCTGGCATACATTGATTATTGATGGTCACAATCTTGATCAAATTGTTGATGCGTTTACTCAAGCTCAAGCCGTATCTGAAAAACCTACTATGATTATTGCAAAAACATATAAAGGTTACGGGCTTGAAGGCATAGAAAACCTTAATGGCTTTCATGGAAAACCATTGAATATGTCTGAGCTTGAAGATGCTATTAGAAGTTTAGTTGCGCGATTTCATGAAGCTTCTCAGTTTGCCCCAAAAAAGCCATTTATTATGGCGCAACCTCATGAAAGTCACGAGCTTGAGCATCATCGTATGTCTGGCGGTCCACTGAGCATCATTAAAGATACTAATGGTGCGCTTTTTGCTCAGGGTAAATCGATTTCTACCCGTAAGGCGTTTGGTTATGCGCTTGCGGCCCTTGGTCGAGCTAACAGTGCTGTCGTTGCGCTTGATGGCGATGTGAAAAATTCAACGTACACCGATATATTTGAAGCGGAGTTTCCAGATCGTTTTATTCAATGCTTTGTTGCAGAGCAGAACATGGTTGGAGCAGCTGTAGGGTTGCAGGCTCGTGGAAAAGTTCCTTTTGCTGCAACATTTGGCGCATTTTTTACCCGTGCCCATGATCAAATTAGAATGGCGGGCATTGGTCGCAATGCGGTTCGCTTGTGTGGCTCTCACTGTGGTGTTTCAATTGGGCAAGATGGCCCATCGCAGATGGCGTTGGAAGATATTGCTTTAATGCGTGCTATTCCTGGGTCAATTGTTTTATACCCAAGCGATGGCGTTTCAACCTATAAACTTGTTGAGCAGATGGGTCATTATCATGATGGCATTTCTTACATACGTACAACACGAGCTGATGTGCCGATTTTATATGGCAAGCATGAAAACTTTCTTCTTGGTGAATGCAAAGTGATTAGACGTACTGGTAACGATCAGGTGTGCATTGTTGGTGCTGGAATTACGCTTTTTGAAGCGCTTAAAGCACATGAAACTTTGTGGGCACGAGATATTAGTGTTTCCGTAGTCGATTTGTATTCAATAAAGCCGCTTCCGGTTGAACAGCTTGTTGATCTAGCCCGTGACGCGAATAATAAAATTATTACGGTTGAAGACCATTATGTGCAGGGTGGTTTTGGCGAAGCTATTGCAAGTGCTCTTGTTAATACCGGTATTACCGTGCAAACCATGGGCGTGACCGGATTGTCTCGCTCGGGAACACCAGAAGAACTGCTTAATTTTGCAGGTATTGATGCACAAGCTATTGTGAAGGCTGTTGAGCTCATGCTGCGTTAGGTACATTTTTAGATATTTTTCTTGCAAAAATCAATTTATCTGGCACAATACTAGGTAATCCTGCCAAATGGTCGGATTAATATTCGGTTGGGGCTGTAGCTCAGTTTGGTTAGAGCGTCCGCCTGTCACGCGGAAGGTCGTGGGTTCGAGCCCCATCAGCCCCGCCAACTGAAGCTCTTTGGAGCGAAAGTTGGCGGGCCACCTTTTTTAAATGATTCATATTTAATAGAAACAGTGAGCGAAAGTTGCCCACCTAAGCTTTAGCGAAGGCGGGCTGATTTGTGTATTATGTATATCTCTTAAGATCAATAGTTTTTCCTAATCAAACCTATATTGGTTATACAATTAATCTAGAGCGACGCTTAGAAAAGCATAACTCTGGTGGATCGGTTCATACGGCAAAGTATAAGCCGTGGCAACTAATAATGTACCTGTGTTTTAAAGATGAAATTACGGCGATTGAATTTGAAAAATATTTAAAATCTGGTTCGGGTAGTGCATTTGCAAAAAAACGACTATGGCCAGAAGCAAGAAATGGTTAAATATTCCCCCTCCCCCAAATTATGTTCAAGTATGTATCAAAAATAGAAGATCATTGTTTATCCTTCCATTTCTCTTACAGAGGTATGATTCAGTGTGAATATTATTGAACGCGAACTCGATAATGTAAATGATATCAATTTAGATGTATTTAACTTCAGAATCATCGAAGAATATGTCATCCCAAACATGATTTGGGATCCACCATGATAGCATTGTTCATTCATAAATTATCGATGGAATCCATCAAACAAGCTTCAATAATATCTATCAAATCCCATCGTATAAAAAACTTTGTTGTAACTTATTCTGCTGGATCCCAAATCAAGTTTGGGATGACATCCTAGAAAATCGATAATCAACTGAGCCAGTGGGTCAATACAAAGAATTTGAATTATCGAGTTCGCGTTAAAAAATATTTTGTTGAAAGTTGCATTGTTTGGCGAGATTTTGCTGAGTTCATCAGCTTGTAAAAAAGAAATAGAAGAGGTAATTGCTCGAATCCAAGATATTGAATCACTTGATGTTTCAACGGTACCATTAAGCAAAGAAAAAGTTTTATGGTTCAAAAATAATTTAGGGTTTGCAGCGACTCGATATATTAGTTCACTTGAGCAATGTAATAAACAAGAGAGTCTTATGAATATTGAATTTGAAGCAAAATTTTTTGTTGATCCTGAATTATTCAAAAAAAAGCTTGAACAAGTTGGGGCTACTCTTAGAGTATCAGATCGGTTGATGCGCCGAAAAACATTTATTCTTCCTGTTGACGACTTAGAGGCTCAGAGAAATATGTGGGGAAGGGTGAGGGATGAGGGAGACCGAATAACAATGACCGTTAAGCATCTTTCATCAGCAACAAGCATTGATGGGGTTCGAGAAATGGAGCTTGATGTGAATGATTTTGATAAAGCATGCCTATTTATGCAGCTTACTGGATGTATTATTAAATCTTATCAAGAAAATTATCGAGAGACCTGGGAGATTGATGGTTGCCAAGTTACTATTGATCGATGGCCAGGGCTTCAGCCTTTTGTAGAAATAGAAGGTCCTGATAAAAAAAGTGTCGAAGATTTGTTAGCTCGTTTTGATGTTAAGGCTGAAGAGATTTTTTTTGGTAGTATCGATGTTGTGTATGAAGAACGTCTTGGTATTCCAACGGTTGTATTTAATCAACTACCGTGTGTAACTTTTTCGACTATTGATGAACTTACCAAAAAACATGGACATTGATTTTTTAATTAAATGTTATTTTCTAGAATGACTTTCTTTTTGTAGGGCACTATGTACATGGTGCCCTCTTTTTACAGTAAGTTGATTGTGGTTTTAATAAACTTACTCAACTTTAAAATATTCATGGGTTTCTTGTAGTTATCAATTCTTTGACTTTTTACGCTTCAGTTTTATACTTCTCCACACTCATTTGGTTTAACGGTTTTATCTTTTAATGTTTTCTGATTAACGAGGTCTTATGTCATTCTTGAGATATGTTTTTATAACGGCTCTTATGCTGTTGCCATCTTTTTGTGACGGTATGAAGAGTAACCGTGTTTATGCTCTTGACCCAGAAGAACAAGCGCGTTTGCTTTATGACACTGAGTTGACCGTTTTGAGCAATCGGATAAAGCAATTATTTTTAGAAATTGAGCACGTGAGTAGTCAGCTTAATGGGATGTTGAGCTTAAAATCACTCTATGCATTGCATAAAGAGTCAGCATCAGATCAAAATATTGATTGGTATTGCAGTCGTTTTTTACATTACGGGTCGGATGCTATTAAAAACCAAGGTCTCCTTGTTTATTGTGGATTGATTTTGTCCAGAGAATGTAAATATGTACTTGTTCGAATTGAGGAACTTGCAACAGTGAATCCTCTTTTAGGCGTGCTCTATGAAATATTCAAAACGTCCCATGCAAAACTACAAAGCTCAATTATCAAAGGTTATAACCACCTTGATGATTATGGAAAATATTCTTTTGCCTGCTATTTCTACGAAACAAATCCCGAGTTATTTGTAGGTGATTGCAAGGCTACTGACGAATTTATCAGGCTTAATATTGAGTTTACTGCGCAAGCAAAGCGTGGACTCATGGATGAGCTTAATGTTTCATTAAGCCATTAATTTTGCCAATAATAGACAGCTTTTGAGAAACGCTTTTTTTAGTGCTAGACTTACAAAATGAGTACTAAAAAAAGCGTTTTTTCACTTTTATCTCCGTTTGCGCCATCTGGCAACCAGCCAGAGGCAATTGATCAGCTTAACCAAGGCCGTCCTGGAAAGTCTATATTGCTGGGTGTAACTGGCTCGGGTAAGACCTTTACGCTTGCAAACGTTATAGCCAAGCAGAACAGACCAGTTTTGATTTTGTCGCCTAACAAAACGTTGGCTGCTCAGCTCTACGAAGAGTTTAGTCTTTTCTTTCCTAACAACAAGGTTTGCTATTTTGTCAGTTATTATGACTACTATCAACCAGAATCGTACCTGCCAGCCCAAGATATCTACGTTCCCAAAGAGACTAAAATTAACGCCGAAATTGAGCGGTTACGTGTTGAAGCTACCGCATCAATTATCAACAGAGACGATGTTATTGTTATTGCATCGGTTTCGGCTATCTATTCTTTGGGTAACCCGTGGGATTATCGCGAGCTCACCTTTTCGCTCAAGGTTGGGCAAAAAATATCCCGTAAGGAGCTCATTGATAAGCTCATTTTTATTCAATACAAACGTAATGATGTTGAAACAACTTCAGGGCTTTTTCGTGTCATGGGCAACACGATTACGATTAATCTTCCTTATTTTCGTGATAACTTGCGCATAGAGCTGTTTGGTGATGAAATTGAACTTTTAGAGCTTATTGATAAGCGTGAAAACAAAGTGCTTTCAACGCTTGATAATGTTTTGATTTTTCCAGCAAAACATTTTGTAACAACCGAAGAAAAGCGCAATAATGCCGTTGCATTTATCAAGCAAGATTTAGAGCTTGAAGCAGCAAAAATTGAGAACCCGCTCTATCGAGAACGATTATTAACCCGTATTAAGCACGACCTTGATATGTTGCAAGAAACAGGTTACTGCTCAGGAATTGAAAATTACTCACGTTATTTTGATGGTCGCTTACCGGGTGAAGCTCCCTATCCACTGTTTGATTTCTTTGATCGTGATTTCTTGTTAATTATTGACGAGTCGCATATCGCGTTGCCTCAGTTGCATGGGATGTACAAGGGCGATCGAGCTCGAAAACAATCGCTCATCGAGTATGGCTTTCGACTTCAGGCTTCGTATGATAATAGACCTTTGAAATTTGAGGAGGTCGAAAAATACTTTAAAGACGTTATCTTTGTTTCTGCAACTCCGGGCGAGTATGAGCTTGAGCATGCAAAACAGGTGGTAGAACAGGTGGTTCGTCCAACCGGCATTCTTGACCCTGAAATTGAGATTGTTGGCCGAGAGGGGCAACTCAGCCATTTAATGCAACAGATTAATCAAACCACTGAACGGGGTTATCGGACCCTTGTTACGGTGTTGACTAAAAAAGCGGCAGAAGATTTAGCGCAATTTCTTGAGCATAAAAAAATTAAAGTCTGTTACATGCACAGTGAAATCAAGACTCCGCAACGAACAGAAATATTACATAAGCTTCGTTTGGGGGTTTTTGATTGTGTTGTGGGAATCAACTTGCTGCGTGAAGGTCTCGATTTGCCTGAAGTTGCACTGGTTGCGGTTATGGATGCCGATATTGAAGGTTTCTTGCGCAATGCAAAGTCGCTTATTCAAACCATTGGTAGAGCAGCACGCAACGCGCAGGGAAAGGTTATTTTTTATGCCGATCGGCTTACTGATTCAATAAAAAAAGCAATTTCAGAGACAGAACGTCGTCGAGCCTTGCAGATGGAATATAATCAGAAACATGGCATTACTCCACGCAACGTTGAGCGTGAGGTAACCAAGAGCATTTCTAAGCTTCAAGAAGATATCATGAAGGCGTCTAAGCTTGGGTCAGGAGTTAAAAACTTTAGGCCAAAGAGTGAAGAAGAAGCGCGCGCTTTTGTTACGCAGCTTGAAGCTGAAATGAGCCTTGCGGCAGAAAATCTTGATTTTGAAAAGGCTATTCAGTTACGTGAAAAGATTCTTGAATTCCGTAAAAAATATCTTAAAATCGTCTAATCATTCTTTACATTTTTTCTTTGATTCTGTAATAAACATGCTATCTATTCTAAGAAAGAGTGGGTGTTATCTGTTCCATTAATATCAGAGGGTGATAGTGAAGTTAAAAAGTATGCTTTCTCAATTGAGTCTTTTTTTTATATTAATTTTTTCGCCAAATTATATTTGTGTAGCAGTGTTAATTGAGCAAAATGCTTTGGTGGCCTATTTGACAAAAGAATTGGATGGAATTTCTCCTGAAGAGAAAAATTACTTAGAAGAGACCTTTAGTTTGCATATTCAAAGGCGTGGGGTGATTAATTTACCCGGTAAAGTTTGCCGCAAAATTATGAAGAAGGTTAATCTAGATATTTATTATTTAGAAACTTTGCCTGGTGGTGATTTCCGTAGCTTACAATTTAATAAAGCGTTACGGGAATTTCTTGAATATTTTTCTATATCTAAGCGGATTATTGATCGAGAGATTCAGTGTCCAATTTGTCATGAAAATGTCAGAGACAGAGTCAGAACTGCCTGTAACCACTATTTTTGTAAGCTTTGCCTGATGTCTTGGTTTGCTTATGATAAGCCCAGAATAGACAATGCTCATAGCCAGTGCCCGACTTGTCGAGCTCCATTTTCAAAAAGAGTTAAACGAGCGCTCTATACGACGTCTGGTTATAGACGAGAACTGTCAATAAATTTGAGAAAAAAGAAAGAGCATCGAGAGCACCAGGAGCTTGAGGATAGGTTGTTAGCTCTTAATTTAGAGGCAGATCTGGATATTGCAGACTTTGAGGAGCTGTGATCTTGAGAATTTTGAGGTGATTGTAGGCTTGAGCGTTTTTGTTGTATGTATTGATTGTCGTTTCCGTCTAGTAAGGGAATACATATTTTTTATAGTACATGCTTTTATGCTTATGATATGCTGTGAGCCTTGAATTTAAAAAGATCTATTTTATTAAAGGAATAACTCATGCAGGTTGCTCTAGGTATAACTCTTCTATGTGCTTTATTTGCCTCGATTTCTTCTCTTTGTGCTGTAACTCCAACTCAAATGGTGGGTAATCTTGATTGGTTTATGTCTGAGGACATAAAACCAAGACTTCATAATCAAATCAAAGGAATGTTTGCAACGCTTAAAAAACGTGAAAGTGGTGATTTAGATTTGCGATCTAAGCGTAAGAAAAAAGTTCGTGTTCGACTTGCTCGCTTACGTGGTCAATGTGAAGTAGGTTCTGCTGATTACAAAGCAACAGTTGGTGCCTGGTATCTTGCAAATCATTACTCACTTATTTGTAAAAAAACTTGCAAGGCAGCTGGAGAGTGCGATTCTGTTGTTAATGATCAAGAAGAGGATAAATGCTTCATTTGTCTTGAGCAGCCGCACAGTGTGATCAATACCCTTTGTGGGCATACATTTTGCCCACAATGTCTGCTTGAGTGGTTTGCTCAAAAGCCTGCGGGCAAGAGCGGAGTTCACACATTATGTCCATGCTGCCGAGCTGATTTTGGAATTAACCTCAAGTTTTTTTTGCAGCATCATGGAGCCTATGAAGGTTTAGCTCAAGAAAATCATCGCTCAGCTCAAGAAGTAGACTATCGTGAGCTTGCACATGAGCAAGCTGTATTTGATGAAGAGTACATAGGTGAGCTATTTGATGAAAATGAGCTTGCTCAGCTTATTCAGCTTCAGCAAGAATTAGATGCTCAGAGGTATCAAGAGGTTCCTGATCTTGTTGATGATTGTGATGATGGTCAAGAGCACAATGATGAAGGTGACTAGGGTGATACCGAAGAAGAAGAAGAAGAAGAAGAAGAAGGACTGGGCAATAATTAATCCTGTTGCTACCGCTTGAGATTTGCTCTACTTGGAGTACCCTATACCGGTACCCCTTTTTGATGGGGCGTGATATCGCAAACGTGCTGGCTTGACGCAAAAACGGTGGACTCTATGAAACTTTCACTTGCTTGGATCTTTGATCATATTAAAGCTGACTGGAAATCGCAGGATGTGCAGCTTATTTTTAAAAAATTTAACGCCATTACTGCAGAAATAGAAAAAATTCATCCTGTAGACTTTGATATGCAAAATTTTTTTATGGCAACCTTGATTGAACAAACAATTGATAGCATTGTGCTTGAAATCTCTGAGTTGGGCAAAAAAGTTTCACTGCCATTACGCTTGCAAGCACAGGACTTGCTTGCATTAACGCCGGGTCTTTGCTTTATGCTTAAGCGTGTGGGCAGCGATTTTTCATGGGCAACTGCTACCGACTTTGATCTTGAAAAGGGTGGATTATTGCCTGCCTTTGATGTGCCACCAGCTGACCGTTCTGGTAATTGGCGGCAGCAGTTTGAAAGCACTGATGTCATGATTGAAGTGGACAATAAATCCATTACTCACAGACCAGACATGTGGGGACATAGAGGCTTTGCGCGCGAAATAGCAGCGTTTCTGAATTTGCCACTGAAACCTGAGTCTGAATTTCTCAAGCCAATTTCTATTCAAACATTTGAAGAATGCTCTCAAGCAACAATGACTACGCCATTTGTTGTGCAAAACAATGCACCGGAGTTGTGTGCAAAATTTACCGGGCTCTACTTTTCCTCAATTGAGCACAAGCCCAGCAACGTGCTTGTTGCAAGTAGGCTCTTAAAAGTTGGCCTCAAGCCGCATAGCGCTCTTGTTGATGCAACAAATTATCTCATGCAGGATTGGTCACAACCGGTCCATGCTTACGATGCCCAAAAAATCAATGGCCAAAAAATTATTGTTCGTCTTGCAAAAAATGGTGAAAAGCTAGAACTTCTTGATGGCAGTTCAATTTCGCTTACCGATGAAGATCTTGTGATTGCAGACGCTCAGAAATCCATGTGCCTTGCGGGTGTAAAGGGTGGCTTACATTCGGGTGTTGGGCCAACAACGACGCAGCTTTTTTTTGAGTCTGCAAATTTTCAAGCGACTAGCGTACGTAAAACGGCACAACGCCACAAGTTGCGTACCGATTCATCTGCGCGCTACGAAAAGACTCTTGATCCAGAGCAAGCGCTTCAGGGAGCACTGCGCTTTGCAAAATTGCTTGAGCAATGTGATATCAAGGTGGTTCACGCGCAAGAAGTTATTGCAGTAGGCTCGCAAACTCCTGAAGTAGTAATTGAAGTTGACCATGCATTTTTGCAGGCACGATCAGGCATTGCTTTGACCGAGCAGGATGTCGTTGGTGCTTTGATTGTGCGTGATTTTAAGGTGCAGGTAAGCTCCAATACACAGGGTGAAAAAGTTTATCTGGTAACTATTCCATCATTTCGAGCATCAAAAGATATAAAAATAAAAGAAGATATTTTGGAAGAAGTAATTCGAGCATATGGTTTTGAGCGTATTCCTCACGTGCTCCCTCACTTTGCTCAAAGTCCATTTAGTCTTACTGCTACAATGCGAATGCGTGCTATCAAGCGCTTTTTAGCTTTTTCAGCTCGTATGACCGAACAGCAAAATTATGCATTTCATGATGAAGCATTTTTGAATCACGTTGATTTAAAACCGGTAAAAAGTGCTGATATCATCAACCCTGTTTCAGAAAATCATTATCGAATGATCGACTCGCTGGTTCCTGGCTTGCTTAAAAATGTTAAAGATAATCATGTAGGGCGCGACAGGCTGGCGTTTTTTGAATGCGGCAAGCAGTGGAGCCTCTTTGAGCAGACAATTATTGAGCGTAAATCGGTTGCAGGTATTGTGTTTGATAAACGAGCACAGGTCGATTTTTATACCTGTAAGCAATATATTTTTGATTTATTCGCGGTAGTTGGGCTGCAAGCAAGTATGATCACCTGTAAGAAATCTTTTGCCCATACTTCAGGTTGGTACAATAAGCAGCAAACGCTTGAGCTTTTCTACAATGATTTACTCATTGGTATTGCAGGTAAGGCTGATGCTCTTTTGCTTTCAAAGCTTGATATCATTGAAGGTTCTGATGCTTTTATTTTTGAATTAGATCTTGATTTCTTGCTGAATACTGTTATTTCAAATAAGCGTATGGAGAAAGTTTCAAAGTTTCAGGAAACATCATTTGATATCAGTATCTTGGTGCCTCTGAACATAACCGTTGCAATGCTTGAACAGGTTTTTGCTTCTGTTTATCCGCTTGTTTACAAAGTTGAACTTGCAGACTTCTTTGAAAAAGAAGAATGGAAAGATCAACGTTCACTGACGTTTCGGTTTTGGATGAGCCACCATGAGCGTACGCTTGAAAAAGAAGACATTGATGCAGCCTGGAATGCTGCCATTGCTTGTGCGCAAAAGCATGGTGCTACTTTACGAACGTAGGGAATAATGAATAAAAAAATACTCTATCCCCTCATTTTTATCGCCTGCTTTGCAGCAGATCGTCTATCAAAAGCGTGGGCATTTGTCAGTTTAATGACTCAAGATATCCACCTCTTTCCAGGTCTCAGTTTTGAGCTCGCATGGAACCGCGGTATTTCTTATGGAATGCTGCAATTTAACTCCGACATGCATTTCTGGTTTTTGACCGCAGGCATTATGCTGGTCACCACAATACTTGCAATTCATGCGCTCTGCATGTTGCGTAAGGGTGAGCAGATTGTGGGTGAGCTTTTTGTCCTTTCAGGAGCGTGCTCAAATCTGATTGATCGCTTTATGTATGGGGCAGTGCTTGACTTTATCGATCTGTATGTGGGACCATGGCATTGGTACACATTCAATCTTGCTGACGCGTGGGTGGTTATCGGGGTTGGTGTGATGATGTATAAATATTTTGTTCAAGATAGGGGCATATCATGAGCATAAAAGAAATTTTTTTCAGCATTGCTACGTGTGGTCCGTTAGGGACCATGCACTTGGGAGGGCTCCTTGCATCACTGATTGCTCTTCCAGTGGTTTTTTTAGGCTCCATGCTTTATTGGTTTAATCCGACGCTCTACTATGCATTTCTCGGTATAGCCTTACTTTTGGCGATATTGGCAATTTACATAACGCTCTCCATGCCGAGTGAACAAGATTCATCAGTGATTGTGCTTGATCGAGTGGTGGGACTTACACTTGTTTATTGCTCGCTTGGATTAACCATTAAACTGTATGTAGTCGGCTTTGCCTTGTTTCATATCGTAAACTTCACCTTGCCATGGGTACTTGCAAAGTTTTGGGATATTCAGCTTAATAAGCTTCCGAGTGTTATTGGGATTGTTGCTGGAGATGTTCTGGCTGGAGTATCTATTCACCTTTTATTGAAGATAGTAATGTGGCTGGCGCATTAAAGCAGGTAAGGCAGTTTATTAATTCGGCATTGCAGGTAATTTATCCATCATTGTGTCGAACCTGTGATCGAATTATCTTACCACAATCGGTTTTTTGTACCGCTTGTATTCAAGAAATTAAGCCGATTGTTTCAACTTTTTTACCAATTACTTCCGGAATGAGTATGCCAGTTTTTGCAGCAGGTTCTTATCAGGGGCCGCTCAAGGCGCTGGTACTCAGAAAATTTAATGGCGATATGCTTGCAAGTAAGCAACTTGCACATGTTATGCTTGCGACAATGCCTTTTGATGTTATCAATGCAGATCTTGTAATTCCTGTTCCGCTTCATTGGTGGCGTTATGCTCAGCGCGGATATAACCAAGCGGTTATCATGGCAAAAGAGATTGGTAAGGAGCTTAAAGTACCAGCTTACTCAATGCTTGTGCGTAGTAAGCGGACTTCTTTTCAGTCCCGTCTAGATCCAGAAGAGCGTCGGCAAAATGTATTCGATGCATTTGCCCTTCATCCTTGGCATCAATTTAAAGGTATTTCAAATGTCCAGGGAAAGCATGTGATATTGGTTGACGATTTGTGTACCACCGGTGCAACGTTAATGAGTGCCGCAAAAACATTACTTCCTTTAAAGCCAGCATCAATTACCGCTGTGGTTGCTTGCCGTGCGGTATAATAGTTGTTGATACTTCGCCTTTTAAAAAACCTTGGGAATTCTTAAAATTCATCGTGCCGCTTGTACTTTGAAAAGAAATAATCGGGTGATTAAAGCTAAAAATTTGGTCGCTTGAAAGTTCATGCTTATCTAAATGGTAGGTAATGTTATGACCCTCAAACATTCCATCGTTAAAAGTTCCACGAATATCGAGCGGAAAATGAAGGGTTTTTTCATCCTGCGCAATGATTCCTTGCGGACTGGTAAAATGAATTTCTTTTCTCTCTTTATCAAAAATAACACCATTAATATGTGAGCATATAATACGTGATGAGCTGCGCATGATGTCGGTGTGCTTGGCTTGAATATTTAATTCGTAACGATTATTTGGTTCAACTT
Source organism: Candidatus Dependentiae bacterium (assembly GCA_018266175.1). Lineage (NCBI taxonomy): Bacteria > Candidatus Babelota bacterium. The sequence goes on along the minus strand of JAFEAY010000021.1, from coordinate 76,287 downwards.
CGTGGAGTACTCCATCAATTATGTGGAGTAACGGTATCGGTTTTTGTTCGATAAAATGATGCTGAGCACGCGCAAAATGTTCTTGCGCATGCCAAAAATTGCGTGTTAAAAAAATTATAATCACTACTGGTCCTGAAGTAAGGACTATCAGCATGAGTAAAAAAGTGAATAAGTTTGTTTGAGTCGGTCTGGTTATCATGAGCGACGCGGTCACTTTCATGTAATTGGTTGTATGCAATTTTGAATGAGCTCTTGAGCAAAGTGTTTGCCTTGAACAAAGAGGAGTAAATCTAAAAATAGACGAAACGCACTTTGGCCACCAGCAAGAGGAAGCGTTAAGTCTGCTTGTGCAGAAAGATAAAAAGGCGCATTGGCAGGGGCAATGAACATCATGTCAGAAAGTTCAAGCTTTACTTGAGCATCTAAAAAATCATCACCAAAAATTGCCATCTGTTCAAGTTCTACATTATAACGCTGCGCAAGTTCTTTGATAATTGAAGGCTTGTGCTTAACACCAACAATGCACAGCTCTTCAGGGATGCCAAGCGGCACGCCGCGTAGCATCGTTGTTTTGTTGCTTTTACCGCTCATTAAAGCTATTAAAAGGCCACCCTTGACCGATTTTTCCATTGCAAAACCATCTTGAACCGAAAACTCTCTGCCATCTTCACCTTCCAGCGAAAAGTAAACATTGGCGTTGGTTAATGATCCATCAACATCACAGACGATAAATTTAAGCTTTTTTAGTTGAGCAACCAGTTTTTGATTAGAAAGCGCCTGATTAAACCATGTGCAAATGTCCATAAGGTTGTCCTTAAATATTGATGTATGACTTGTTTGTTAAGTATTAAACTTGTGCTCAAGTATAAATTATTGAGCAAGGCTGTCTAATTCTCTTGGAGATGATGATTAATAGATTCCACTTGAGAGCATTCTAATTTTCTGTTAGAATATAAATAAATATATTAGTCTATAATTTATGAGGAATACATGCGTATTAAAAGATTTCTTTTTGTTATGTTATTGATACTGCCTTTTGCTTGGGTTTCAGTCTTTTCAATGCAATCTTTTTTAGATCCCAATCTTTTGCAGGTTGTCCAGGAAGTTCAGTTGAACATCAAAGAGGCAAGCAGTAATCCTACTGTTGTGCAGCTTCAAGATGACCTTTCGAATTTGCTTGTAAAAATTTCTGATAATCATGAAGAGCTTCAGCAGTTTCTTCTGATTATGAATAAGCGCGTAAAACTTATGCAAGGGATGTTCTTTGAGTCTTGTGCTCGCAATGCTTCGGTAGTTGATGATTTGGTTAAAGATGAATTTTCAGCATGCTTGTCTTTAAGATCTCTTTTAATTGATCAAAATTTGGATCTTTATACTCAGGCAGAGATTGCTTATTCAGAAGCTTGCTCAGCAGTACAGCAAGCAATAGATACGCTTGAAGTATTAGCAAATAATAGTCAACTAGCTGCGTATAAGCATAAATCAGCAACAATCAAAGACCTTTTTAGCTATCAGAATATTAGAAGATTTTTTGCTTCACGATTTCTTAAAAAAGAGCGCCCAGATGCTTATCGCAAATTTTTGTTTAATTCAGAATGTTTTCAAGAAATTGAACAGATAATGATGCTCTACAGCATGTTTCTTGAAGCGGATTATTATAAAATCCATCTTAAGTTTGTCTATGATCAGGTTTATAAATGTTATGCGCACAGTGCTGATGGAGTTGTTAATCCAGAAATTTTACCAACTATTTTTGCATTGGATGAAGCGACAAGCTTTAGTGCGCCAACAGATGCTCGGGTACGCTTGTGCGATTTCTTACGGCTTGTTCGTTTGTGTAAAGTAAAAGACTTTCTTGTTGTAGAAAAAAATAAATATAGACAAGACAAGGCTATTAAGGATGTAAAGAAAAGAATTTTGGCGGGTGAAATTGCAAAGTTACAAACATTTAAAGTTTCTGAAAATGACTTTTCACAGGAGCAATGTTGTGCGCTTATTCCTCAATTATTTCATAATTTTCATCCTCAGGCTCAGCAAGAGCTGAGTATGCTTGCGCAGGCAGATCGAAATTATGCAGGAATTCAACCATGTGCACTTACCGCTCTAAAAGCATATTTTGATGATATTGTTGGGATGATGTACAGTGAGGGTTTGCCTTACTCTTTTAAACTTGATTCCGATTTATTTTGCTCATACAAAGAGCGTATTCTTGATGGTCCAGCTTGCTATCGGTTTATGGATGAAATACAACAGACTCTTAATGCGTTGTTTCCGCCGGTGCAGGTGCCAAAGCAGATCAGTGTGGGTAAGAAAAGCAAGAAAAAAAAGCAAAAACGCAAGCCTGTGCCACAATCTAAACCGAAGAAAATAATAGAAGTTTTAGACGAGCCCGAAGCTGCATTTTTTAGTAACCAGTCATCGTCATCAAGCTCATCTCTCCATTCCCAAGATAATCTTGATATTGATTCAAATGAAATTTCGGAAGCTTTAACTATTCAGTTTGATTCACTGAGTGTTGAAGATAAACCGGTCATGAGTTGCTTGCCCCCTCACTTGCAGATGCGGATTCCTGGTTTAGGCGAAATTGAGCAAGAAGCTCAAGAAGAGGTTGAGCAAATAGCCCATAAGCAGGATGAGATTTTTTGCGAAGATGAACGGTTGATTTGTCTTCTTGATTGTCAGCGAGCAGAGCAAGGCGGCTATCAAATTGAAGTTTTCGTTTATAAAAATAATCAACAACAATCGATAAACCCTCTTGAAAACCTTGATTATTCAGTTTTGAGTAAAATTACTAATCCTCGAGACAATAATCACGCTTTTACCAAGTTAGTTGAAGTCTATGGTTCGTATGGTCGTTTTGAGTCTATTGAAGAATTGCCTGAGGAAGATTTAGAATATCGTAATGGTTATCGATTTAAATGCTTTATCTCTTTGCCGGGGCGATTAGCTTCATTAGGATATCCAATAGAACGGGCATCCGAGCGTGGACCAAGTGGAACGTTTGAATTTATTGTTCTGAAAAAAAATAAGCAAGATAAAGGTGGGATATGCGTTCACCGATTTTTTAGACCAAATAAGTAATTAAATAAAAAAAGAGAGAAGAAAGTAGGGGGAAGAAAAGGGGCACAAAGGCATTGAGGAAGATTAAATCTTCTTCAATGCTTCTTCTGCATCATGATATGTATCAATTGCTGAATGTATATCGATAAGATGATTCTGATTAAGATCATTCTTGATTGCTATACATTTCATTCCTGCTGCTTTTGCAGCTTGAAATCCATACACAGAATCTTCAAACACAACACATTCTGCAGGATCAGCGCCAAGCATTTGGGCCGCGTGCAAGAACAACGCTGGATCTGGTTTTGCTTTGCCAACGTGATCAACACAGTAAAGGTTTTGACCAAAGAATTTTGTGAAATTCATTTTAGTTGAAAGCTTTTCCAAATTTGAAAGCGTTGCATTGGTTGCAATACTTGTTGGAATTTGGTTGTCACTCAATTTGTTATGAAATAACTCAAAGCCCTCTATAAAATCAATTGCTTGTTCAAAGTGCGTATTTGCAAGATCAATCTTTTTTGTGATGATTTGCTCAAGTGGCATTGCAAGACCAAAGTAACTTTTGAGCTGTTCAGCAGCATGAGTCATACCGATCCCTGAAAATGAACGCAAAAATTTGAGTGCGTTATCATCAAGTTCTGTAAAACCGTGCTCGCTTAAAAAATCAAAGGTAACTTTTTTCCAGATCTGCTCAGTGTTGATAATGGTGCCATCCATATCGAAGATGACCGCCTTTACCCTGTTTTTGATGTCTTTCATGGTGTTCTCCTTAAGGTATTGTAGAAACAAACATGCATTTAATTGCTTAGAATTTTCTCCCCCTTCCCAGGATGTTTATTAGTTTATGTTAAAAAAAGAGAGAAAGTAAACATATTACCAGCATACACCTTTTGTCATTTATGTCAAATTGAAATGTTTATTGAAATATGGGCCGTCCAAGCTGTGTTAATTTATGGTGCTATTTATGACATAAATTGTGCAGAGGGACCTCTATTCAGATAGATTGAAAGTTGTTCAAATTCAGGTAGTATGTGTGTAATTTGAAATGCTGCTATCACGCGTTGCTTGCAAAGGAGGGAGAACATGCAACATCTTGCAATTATTCCTGATGGAAACCGCCGCTGGGCACGGCAAAATAAGCTCCAATCGCTTTTTGGTCATCGAAGAGGGATGGATGCAGTTTTATCCGCCGTTGATGTTTGCTTAAAAAATGGGATTAAATATCTCTCAATTTATACTTTTTCACTTGAAAACTTTAGACGAAGCGAAGAAGAGCGCTCCTATTTATTTGAGCTTTTATCTGATGGACTTATTCAGGAGCTTTCAAAGCTTGTTGAACAAGGCATTAATATTAAATTTCTTGGTGATACCAGTTTGTTTCCAGAAAAAGTACTCCAGGCTATTAATCAAGTTGAGTTAGCTACCAAAGATTTGGGAAATCTCTATTTAAGTCTTTTATTTTGTTATGGTGCACAGCAAGAAATTGCCTATGCTGCACGTACTTTGGCACAAAAAGTTGCTCAAGGTATCTTGAGTATTGAGCAAATAAATGAAGAAACAGTTGGTCGTGAGCTTTGGACAGCCGGAATTCCAAATCCAGACCTTATTATTCGCACCGGTGGCGTTGTTCGGTTAAGTAACTTTTTACTCTTTCAGGCCGCCTACAGCGAATTCAAATTTGTTGATTCTTTTTGGCCCGATATGACCATTGAAAAAATTCAAGCATGCATTGATGAATTCAAAGGTATTAAGCGAAATTTTGGTTGGTGAGTAATGCGTAAATCTATAACAATTCTTGGAGCGGGAGCTTGGGGAACTGCAATTGCTCATCTGCTTGCAACCAATGGACATGATGTAACGATCTGGTGTCATGAGCCAGAATTAACCGAAGAAATTAATCAAAATCAGACCAATAGTTTTTATCTTCCCGACGTCGATCTCCCTCACAATATCCGTGCTACAGCGAGCATTCAAGAAGCACTGGAAGGGGTAGACATTATCTTTGAAGCGGTGCCTGTTAAATATTTACGTACTGTTCTTGAGCATGCTCGAACTTTTATTAATAAAAATCAAATCTGGGTAATTTTGAGTAAAGGAATTGAGCTGGAGTCATTTCATGTTCCCTCACAAATTATTGATGACGTAATGGAATATGCGGTACAAAAAGTAGTTGTATGTGGTCCGAGCTTTGCACGCGATTTAGTTGAGGCGGTTCCAACCGGCGTTATGGTTGCATCAGATCATCAAAAGTTAGCCCAAACTATTGCTTCACTTCTGACTAATAACTATTTTTCCTGCTCGCTATCAGATGATTTACTGGGCGTCCAGTTGTGTGCTGCACTTAAAAATGTTTTTGCATTGACCATAGGGATAGCCTTTGGTGCACAAGCACGCGATAACACGGTTGCACTTTTGCTCACACGGGCATTAGCTGAAATGGCAGACGTTGTTCAGGCTTTTGGTGCCAAGCAAGAAACGGTTTACAGTTTTGCCGGCATCGGTGATTTAGTGCTCACGTGTTATGGCTCATTGAGCAAAAATTTCACGCTCGGCAAGTTACTTGGTCAGGGTGCTTTATTGCACGATATCAGCAGTGAAGGTGTTTTTCCCGAGGGGATTAATACTATTCAGTCGCTTATTCAGTTAGCTGAAAAAAAATCACTTAAGCTTCCTGTTGTACAGGGAACGTATAGTTTTATTTTTGAAGATCAATCGTTTACCGATTTGGTTGCTGGAGTCATAAAGCACGAGTAATAGTGACTTCGTGCTTTTGTGCTGCTGTACGCATTTTAAAAAATTCAGCCCATGCTGCTTTAGAAGTTAACGGCTCGAAGTAGGGTAGCACAATAGATTTAACAAGCTTGCTCGCGCACAGGCTTGCAGCCGTTGCAAAGCTCCCACTACCCGGTTTTTTGAGGACAATCTGGTCAATCGTCGGTGTTCCAAATGTAGTAATGAGTGCCGGCTTGAGTTCATATTCAATAAACTTATCAACAGACTTTCGTCGATTCAAATAACCGCAATCGGTAACCGTAATCTGTGTTCCACTGTTTTGAATGATCAATTTTCCAAAAAGTTTGAGTGTTTTTGGTGTTCGTTTTGCATGCAGCGTAAAGCAATGAAAAGCACCAAGGGCTAAGACTAAAAGCCCAGAGCTCCAAGCAAGTCGCTTTGGTAAACTCGAAATAGAGTTTGTCCGAATAATAAAAAGTGCAGCACAGGGAATGATAAAAAGCGTCCATGTTGGTGGTTTTGCAAAGTAGATAATCCATGAACTTTTGCCTAGGCTTAGCAGCCAATACCACCAGGTCGTGATGTGCTCCAGGCAGATGATCAGATAGTCATTAGGAATACACAACAACTCTGAAAAAAAAATTAAAGAGCTCGTGAGTAAAAAGCATGAAAGCAAGGGGGTAAAAATAAGATTGCCGACAAAGGTCATCGTAGACATCCCAAGCCCCCAGCTGACTAAAACCGGCAGTGCAACAAGTGTGACAACTACCTGTGTGTACGCGAAGTAAAGCAACCAGAGTTTTGTTTTAGTTAAAAATTTTATTGATTGTTGTTTCATAAGTGGTTATGGCCGAGGAAACCAAATAAAAAAATATTTCCAAAAAATATCAGAGCTACCGGGTTGGGGCGGGCGCTTGAGTGCTTGGGTGATAAAATTAATTGAATTTTCAAGTCGCTCGTGAGCTTGAAGTTCTTCAGGGCCTAATTCAGGCTGAGCGCAGAGCTCTTTGAGCTTGCCTATGCAATAGTTCAGTAAATTATTAAGCAGCTCAAAGCTTTGTTGATCGCTCAAATGTTCTTTTTTTAACAATCCTTCAAATCCGAGGGGGTCTTCGATTTTTCTTTGGTCGCACACAAAATTTAAAAGAGGATGTAAAAAGTCTGCTTGTTGATTCACCCCACAATCAACTCTGACTGATCGTGAAAGAATCGTTGGCAATACGGCTTGTGCGTTGTGCGTGTACAACAAAAAACGATACCCTCGCGGTGGCTCTTCAAGAACCTTGAGCAGCCTATTTGCTGTTGCAAGATTTAATGCATGAACATCGGGGATAACAAAAAAGAATTCTGAATTTTGTTCCAGCGCAAATTGGGTCTTTTGAAAAATAATATCAACATCTTTTACGGTGTAATTACCCTCCGGTGCAAGCCAGACGAGTGACGGATGTTGTCGTTGCTTGATGCTTCTACAAATTCTGCAGTAGCAATCAATTGCTTTGTTTTGTGTGTCAGCTGCTTGAGCTTGAGCGCAAAACAGTTTTTGCAGCTCTTCTTCAATAAAAAGAACTGCATGTTCTTGCGAGCCGACGATGAGAATGACCGGTGCTGGAGGGAGTTTATTCATAATTTTTTTATAATTTCATCAAATGCCTGCTGGGCAAGTATTTCTTGATCCAGTGTCCCATCAAGCGTAACAACATTATCTCGGTCAGCAAAAATTGTTGTAAATCCTGTTTGAACGCGCTGCCAAAAATCAATTTTTTCTTGTTCAAAACTGGTGAGCTCAGCTCGAGTTGCATGGAGTCGTTCAAATGCTGTTGTGGTATCAATCGTAACATAAACTGTTAAGTCAGGCATCCGATTATTCATAGCCCATCTGCTGACCGAAGTTATGATCTCCTTATCAAGACCTCGTCCAAATCCTTGGTATGCAAGCGATGAATCATGCATGCGGTCAGAAATAACGAGTGTTCCTTGATCAAGTGCAGGTTGCACAACGGTTGCAAAGTGCTGTGCTCGATCTGCCGCAAAAAGCAAAAACTCAGCCTTGTCGCAAACCAGTGCTTTTTGCGTGTGCAAAATTTCGCGTAATGATTTGCCAAGTGGCGTAGCGCCAGGCTCTTTGGTCAATAACACATCAAGTTTGCGTTCAAGGAATAATTGATAAAGGTTGCGGGCAAGAGTGCTCTTGCCCGACCCGTCAATTCCTTCAACAGAAATTAAAAAACCTTTATTCATAGTTTAAATCATATCTTTCTTAGTGAACCGCGTCGTAGTAAACGAAGACGGGTTAACATGCGCATTGATGTAAGCTGCTTGCAGCTTGTGGTTTCTGAATCAGCTGAATTGGTGCAGTCTTAATCTGATGCACAACATATTCAACTTCCTCATCGGTCATTTCAGGCCAAATAGGAAGCGCCAAAATTGTCTGAGTGAGCTCATGAGTTACAGGGCACTCTGTTTTGAGTCGTGGGTCCAGATTCAAAAACGCAATGTCAGTAAATGATTTTTCATAAAAAATTCGTGTATTGACGCCGTGCTTGGTCAAATGTTCGATGAGTTGATCGCGGTATCCTGTTCCATTAGCATCAACGACTTGAATACAGTACTGGTGATACACGTGAGTACCATGCGTTGTTGTAGGAGTTTTAATAAATGGAACATGGGCAAGTTCTTGGTTATAAACTTGTGCAATTTGTCGACGTCGAGTATTCCATGTTTCAAGATATTCAAGCTTAAGGCTTAAAACCGCTGCTTGCATTGCGTCAAGTCTGCTGTTAATGCCAAGGCCTAAGTAGTTGTACATACTTTTTCTGCCGTGGTTGCGCAGTACGAGCAGCTTTTCAGCAAGTTCAGGATTGTTTGTTGTGCAGCATCCGGCATCACCAAATGCGCCTAAATTTTTTGTTGGGTAAAATGAAAATGCTGCGATATCGCCAAATGTTCCAGCTTTTTTACCATCAAACTGTGCACCAATTGCTTGGCATGCATCTTCAACAATCCATAATTTCCAAGCATCAGCAATTGCTCTGATTGCTTGATAGTCGGGAAGTTGTCCAAACAGATCAACCGTAACAATACCAACAATCGGCTGGTTTGTTGTTTTATGAAATGCTTTGCCATCACGCATCTGAGCATTTTCATCAAGCCAAGCTTGTAATAATACTGGGTTGATGTTGTAGCTTGCAGGGTCAACATCAATAAAAACTGGATGAGCTTCGAGCATTGCAACTTCGCTGCTTGAAGCAATAAACGAAAACGGTGTGGTCAAAACAATTGCATCTTTTGGAGTGCCCAAAGCATGCAATGCCATCCATAATGCATCGGTTCCTGAATTACATGCAATCACATGGTTTGCTTGAAAATAGTGAGCAACTTTTTGTTCAAACTGTTCAACAAAAGGGCCACCAATAAATTGTTGGCTATCGATGACATATTCAACAGTGGACATGAGCTTGCTGCGCAATTTGCTTGTTTGTCGTTCAAGAGAAAAGAAGGGGATCGAACGCATAGTCATAAGGAACTCCAGGATTTTTTGATTAAACTCTTTACTTTAGTGCTCGTAGACCGATTACACTATAACAGCCGTCCAAAACAGTACGCTCAAATATATGCACAAGTATATACCCACACAGGAGCAATGTTCAAACGGTTGCTGCCGCGGATATTTTTTATATGAGAATTATACTCAAAGCAGCGTATAAATATAGCATGGATGTTAGGTTTATAAAGTCATAATTTGCAAGGGTTTTTGATGAGGTTTGAAGAGTGTTATAGGCCAAGTTTTTGTAGGAAAATTTCCGCTCTCGTTATGCATTGCATCAAGGCTCACAACAACGATTGGGTACAAAAAATAAGGCCTTGACATTTAGATAACAAGAGCTAAGGTTAATTTGAAACGGAGAAACGTGACAAGGTAGTTATGAAGCGTGTCAGGGAGAGTGCTATGAATCTTTCGTTGAATCATTCAACCAACGATAATCTCTTTTCTGTATCTTTAAATCTTCTTCTGACGAACAACAACTTCACGCGTTTCATATCTCATCCAACTCAATATCTATCGATCGTCTCGGAGATGTTGGGTCAATCCTAGAAACACTCTACAGGTGCGAGGTGGATGTCTTTCTGATCCTTGTAATCCAGAGAAAGGAGGGCCGGGCCGAAGAAACAATAAGAATGATCTAATCTTAAAAACAGAAGAGATAGTGTGTGTTGTTCAAGTTTATCCTAAAAAGGGAGAAACGATGATAAATAGAAAGCTTCGCGCAATGCTTCTCACCCTCTCGTTTTTAGGTGCGCCATTCATGAAGGCCAAGCCTTTTACATGGGCGCCTGTGGGTGTAGATGTCGACGCAGAGGGTTATGCGCTTTCTTCAGTAAGCCCTGACCTATACAACTATGGTGATCTCATTGATGAGACTCCAGGTGATTTCAACTCAAGTTTTGCCTCGACACCAGAAGATTGCATTTTAGATATTTATGGTACACTTCGCGATCCAGAATCAGCTGATGCTGACGGTGACGGAGTGCCTGATGAAGAAATACTTGATGCTGATGGAAATCCAATTTTCGCAAGTTTGAAAATTGATGGAGACGTGAGACTTGATGCACGTCTGTGCAACGGTTGTGATATGACCGTTAATATTAATACTGATGTTGCAATTGAGCCTTACTCCAACAGTGCTGGTGTAACTCAAATCGAAGGTTCAACAACCGGTGTGTTTGCCGGTAGCGATGGATTGTGCTATTCCCAAGTGTATTTTAACGCTGAGGCTGGCCGAACCATTTCCGTCAATGTTGACAATAATCTAGAGTTCCGTGGTCGCACCGTCGATCCTGCAACTGAAGATTTCACCGACATGATTGTTACTTTTAATGGTCAAGGTCGTGTATTCTTCAAGCTTGCTGATGGTACCGGTGTGTTCTTTAACGGACAAATCGACGATACAACACCAATCTTGGTTGACGTTAACGGTAACGAAACTTTGCCACTTGCGCTCAATGAGACAGGTGAAGAAGTTGAGTCCTGCGTGTTCAACGCAAGTGGTGCAGGAACCAAGGTGTACATCACCATGGATCAAACTGTCGATCAAATAGCATGCGGTCAAAACAAAGTTACTTTCTTGAGAAAACGTCGTTCAGACGAAGTAACACTTGTTGATTGCGAATGCCCAGCATGCCCAGGTGTTGTTAAATCACCAAAAGGAATTAAGGCTGCTCCAGCTCAAGCTAAAACACGCGCTGGTGTTGTAATTCCATGTCCTGAAGCATGTGTTGATTGTCCATGTGAATGTGTTGTTAAGCCTTGCTGCCCAACCACAGGTCCATGTGACATCGCTCCAGAAAAACGTGTTTTGATTTATGTTGGTCATAACTCATTGATCACCTACCTTTCAGACAATCTCACTGGTCTTCCAGACACAAGTGGTTGTTTCTGCACAGGTGGTTATGGTTCAATAGCATTTGACCCTTCAAACACCGATAACGCTGAAGCAGGCATTGTTGGATCCGGCCGTATGGTCCTTATGATTAAGGGCGCTTACGACATTTCATTTGCACAAGATGAAACCGAAGGAACACTCGTTGCTCGTTATCCATATAACGACGGCGCGGTTGTTATCGCTGGTCATTTTGTAGAATGTGATAAAACAGACCCAGATGCTTTCACACCAGAATTAGTTCGTACCACCGTTGATTATTCATCACCAGCCGGTATTCAGGCAATCTTCGCAATTTGTGACCTTGTTTGCAGCGATGCATACAAATGCCGCAAAGCAGCAGATCGTCGCGGCTTGTTGGTTATCAACGATGTTGCAAACCATGGTAAACTTGCATGCGATCCATATTGGGATTTATATCAAGAACCATTTGATCCAGTCACCGGACAAGGATGCGTTGGTGCGTTGTACGCATACTCAAATCCAAACAAATTCACCAAAGACCCATTTGATTGTGGCGGTGAATTGGATGTATTCCCACCAATTCCTCTTAACGTTCGTCGTGGTTTTGTTCTTGGTGTTAACGGTCTTGTGGATATTTGCCATGACCTGTTCCTTGATTACGTTGCCGGTTCATGTAACAAAGTCGATGATTTGGCTTCATGTTGCTACGACCCATGCTCAATCAAAGAACGTAACCCATCTGCATTTATTGTTGACGGTTTAGATCCTCGCTTGTTCTGCAAGCCAGGTTGTGGAACACTGTTTACCGGTAATCCATACACCTGCGCAACAAGTGAATTCGAAGCTGCAAATCCATTTACACAAGGTGATGCTGTTCGAAAAGCAACCATCCATCTTCGTGGTAATGCTGCAACCTATTTGCGCAGCAGTGTTTCATCCGTAGATTGCTACATGTTCAACTATTGGTTCGAATATGCTGGCGACTATGTTCATGAAGCAGATGGCACACCAGCTCCAGAACTTGACCCAGACCTTGACTATGTAAAACATTTATCAGTTGGTGCATTCCAAACATCACAAATTGGTAATCCAAACTGCCCAACCGATATTGTTTGTGCAGAGAAGTCATTGTATGACGGTCTTGCTCTAACCGGCAATACTCAAACAGAACTTGTACCTTGTGGTGGCGTTCACGTTCTTGACGTTGAATGTGACTTGAACATTTGTTCACTTCCAAACACCGCAACGGTTCTTGATCCATGGGTATCACCAATTTCATACCGCGAGTATGATTGCACAGTTGATGCAGCAGGTGTTGTTCAAATGTTGAGTGTTGTTGTTGATCATGCTGGTCGTGAAATTTACTTCAACGAAGTAAACGAGCCAGTATTGGTTAACCGCCCAATCTTTGCAGATTGCACAATTGATAGCTGCTGCTCAGGTGACAATGGTGTTCCATTGAAACTCAATGAGAAGATCTATTGCCGCTACAACTCACCAGGTATTTTCTTGAACGCAAACATGTCATTGTACGAGTCCAACTTGCTTCACTCAGATGCAACCAAGGTTGTTGATGGTGTTCCAAGTAACTCAGAGCCAGCAATCACCGGTGGTGAGAAGCTGTACTACTCATTGACAGAACTTCCAGAATCTATTGTTGATGCTGCTTGTGGTACCGTTGGTGAACCTGCTCGGGCTGTTGATTGCGATCCAAATCGCTATCGCTTCCCAGAAATCAGACTCTACAATTCAAACGTACATCTCTTCGAATCGCTTGCATCAACCGGCTTACGCTGGGTTGTAACCGACCGTCCAGATGTTTGTTCTGATGATGTTCACGCAGCAGGCACAAACATTTCAGCAATCAAGTTCGCAGATCATGGCGACTGTTGGGATACCCAACTCACGTCATGGGGCCGCATATTCATGCTTGGTAGCAACTTGAACAAGATGTCTGGAACCGAAACTGTTGAAGTTGCTGAATGCTTGTCATGTGAACGCCCATGTACCAATTCAGTATTGCAAAGCGCTTACCTCAACGTATTCCGTGGTCGTGTACCTGGTGATGACGTTGCAGACATTCGCTTGTTAATGCAAAACTGTGATCAGTACGACACCTGTGTTCCATCAAACTTGTATGACCTTGAACGTGCACAACACTTGTTCATTCTTGGTATGACTGATAAGGGCAAATCAAATGCTCATATTGGCTGGCAAACAGGTAATGCAAGCATCGACCCATATGGCGATGGCAAAGCATTCCCTCACGTTTACCCATACCCAGGTGATGCACTTGTAAGCACACCGTCAGCACTTGACAGTGCAAACATCTTTACACTTGATGGCGAAGTTTTCCCTCAAGCAGTATTGCGTGTTGATGGCAAAATCATCACCTTCGGTGCTTTTGACAGCAAGGGTAACGCTCGTAAGGTTCCATTCCAGGGATCTGATGAAACAGGTGTAGTGTATGTTGATCATGGTGGACGTCTTGATATCACCGCTGATACCAAAACACACGATCTTGATCTTGCAAGCAATGCTGCGTTGCGTAATATCATCCCAGCAGAGCTTGTAGTTGACACCATTATCGGTCAACGCGTATGGAGTGACTTCGACTCAACTGGTGAATTCCGTCAAACAGCGTTCACCGGCTGCTTAGATCTTCCACACGATCAAGTAACCTTTATTAATAACTACACCATCCAACCATACAATTTCACCACAGACATGTTCGCACGTCATCGTGATGACACCAATGGTTGGGTTCGTTTACCATACATCAACAGTCATCGTGGACCAAGCTTTGACAAGACCGGCGGCGAAGAAGTATCCGTAGCATGGCACAACCGTGACTGCGAATGCCCATCAAACGCTGTTCCTGTTAAAAAAATGGGCCGTGCACAGAAATATCTGACACGTACCACTGAAAGCCTTGGTGGCGCAGTAACTCGTCCAGGCGACTTACTCTTTGTTGGTGCTGGTGATCACATAACACAGTTCAAAGTATTTGGTGCAACACAAGCTGATCCATTCCACTTGGCAGTTCGTGGTGCGCAATCAAATCCAACAGAAGCTCTTGTTCGTGAATTTGTCTCTGGCAAAACACAAACAGGCTTGCATCATGAACACTTCATCGGCGAAGGCGCACACGCAGTGCTCTTTGTTGAACATGGTGGACATGTTGGACTTGGAACACGCAACTGGAATGATCACTCTGTAAACGCTTGGAACTTGATTGGTAAAGACTACGTCACTGTTTGCCCATTGGGTGATGGTGTTGTAGATGTTAACTCCAACTTGCTTGTTACCGATCGGCTTCCAATTGTTGCTTCATCCGATTTCAAGGCACACCGCTTGACCTTCTACTCAGAAGAGCCACGCGAAATTCGTGTACCTGCTAACGGTGAACTTGACTTGAGTTCTTTCGGACACAACCTTGCAGCTGGTCAGCACCAAGAAATTGCGTTTGCTGGTCAATTGCGCTTAGTCTTTGAACCGGGTGCAACACTTCGTCTTCCTGATGCAACATCAGGTGATGGCTTGGTTCTGTACTTCAATGACGAGTCACAGCTTGTATTCGAAGGCGCACAATCACGCCAAGGAAGCAACCGACCACGCTTTGCAAATGCTGCTGCTACCAATGAATATCGCACCAAAATTCTTGGCCAAGGTCAAATTTGGTTGAACAAGGATGCGAGCATGTTGGTAAACGGCAATGCACTTGTTGGCGTACAAACAGATGCTTTAACTCCTATCACCGACGTAACCGTCAGTGTTCAACGTCAAGCTCAGTTTGACATTGGAACAGCACAGGTTGCTGGTGGTGCATTTGAAGTTGGTAACGTTGATAAGATTTCCGGTCATAGCATCAAGTTCAACTTAAAACTTAATGGACCAGAAGCTACATTCTGCATCGGCCGTGCGGGCTTTGTAGGACTCGGCGCTGGTGTTGTTAATAAAGAAGGTGTTATGAACGGTAACGCAGTGGTTGAAAACAACCCTGTTACATCCAACGGTGTTGCAGTACTTGGTGAAGACGGCTTGCCTGTATTTACACCAGATCCTGCTCATGCATGGACTGTTCAGTCATTGAACAACGTTGCTGAAGTCAACTTGGATATCAATCAAGGTATCGTTGAACATAACCAAATTGCTGATGGTTTTGATGCTGATGCAAGCTTGCTTGCAGTTGGTGCTATTGATCATGCTACCCTTCACTTGGGCGGTGCAGACCATGCACTTGTTCGTGGTGGTGGTAACATGATGGAAGTTCCAGCAGATGGCGTTGCTCGTAAAGTAATCGTTGCCGATTATGATGGAGAAATGTCTAATGGCTCACGTTTCTGCGTCATGAGCTCAGGTCAAATCATTCGTGATGAGACGGCTGATGATGACAACAATGACTCTGGTCAAACATTCAGCATGACGAACGGTGCTGGCCTTATCGAGACTCTTGCTTCAGATCCGTTAAAAGATCAAGCAGCACCTAAGGTTGTTGTTGCAGAAAATGTTGCAGAAACATTGGCTGTGTTTGTCAACCCGGATCCTAAGTATCCAGTTGGTAACATGATCAACCGTATCGAAAGCCCATCAACCGTTCAAGATGGTGGCAATATCGACGAAGCTGTAAGTATTGGTTCTCTCAACGCCGCTGTTGGTGTTGATGGTAACCCAGAAGCATTTACCGTTGATAATAAATAATTGATAAAAGAAGAGAAAAGGGCGCAAGCCCTTTTCTCTTCCACCAAAAAAAAGCTGATAGAAAAGCTAGTAGAGTTTAATCTATGATGCGAGGAGAAATAATGAACTATAAGCTACGACTGCTGTTACTTGCAGCCCTTGCGGTTTCAAGTTCAGCGTTTGCAACTGAGTTCCGCACTCCGTACCTTTCGGATCGTGGACCGTTGCGTCACAGCTTTAAAAAGCTGAACAAGAAAAAAATGAATATCAACACCTGGTCGACGGTGCATACCAAAGAAGCGCATAAAGCGTTTTTGAAGCATGGAACGGATTCCAAAGAATTGACCGCATTGCTTTTTAATAAAAGCACATTTCAATTCAAAGAATTTTTTCCTGGCGCTGATGTTCCCTTAAATTCACTAAATTACAATCCATTCATGAGAACACTTAGCTACTCACCAAAAGCAAAATACTTTGAATATGGTGCAACGTTTGGTGGACGTATCGACTTTCCTATTTGGAAAGAAGATAACGGCTGCGTCAAAGGTCGTATTGGTTTGAGAACATCTATTCCATTCCGTACCATCGAAGTTGAACGCCAAGATTTTGCTCCAGAAACTTCTAGTGTTGATAATGCATTAGCAAAAGTTGTGAAGACTGACCTTATTCGAGTGGACAAAAATATTGATGGTTCAAATGCTGCATTAGGAACTGTTACTGAAGTATCGGCAACAGCATATCGTCTTGATTTTGTTGCATCATTGATAGATAGAGCAGGTAATTCTATTTTTAATGCTGTAAATTCTACTAATCCTGCTACCCCTACAAATGATGGTTTGGTAACAATATTTGGTCAAAACATTGCTGTTGGTGATGGGGCTTCAGGTACAGCTAACAACGCTGATGCGACTGCTGCTTTGGCAACTGTTGGTCTTGTGATACAAAAAGCAGATGGTGCTCCAGAATCCATTGCTTGGAAACGAGCAGCGGCCGCGAGCTTGGCAAATAACGAGTATCGTTCAGCTGCTGGTGGTGCTGACATGGCAGTGATTACAGCAAATACCTTAACAGGTGTTGCAACTGGAGATGTTGCATTCTTTGATAACAATACCGATTACTCTAGGCTTGCACCAGCTGCTGCTGGTCAGCCAGCGCGGTTGCCTGCAGATGACACTTCATGGTTAATCTTCAAACGCGCAGCTAATACTAATAATGATCGTCGTTTAGTTAGTGCTGAAGCTCAGACAATTGATCGTATGCTTCAAGATCGTCTTCGAGGTGTAAATCAAGACCCATTTACTTTCTTAGTTGAGCAAGGTTTTGTGTTCGACAGCTACAAGCGCTCCGGCCTTGGTGACATCGACCTTGATGTCTTCTACGAACACGCCTTCAACAAGCACATGCTTGCAGAACTGGTACTTGGTGTACGCTTTCCAACAGGAACAACAAAAAACAGCTGCAACAACCCATACCGCGCAATTGCAAAACTTGGCAACGGCGAGCACTTTGAAGTTAAACTTGGTGCAAACTTTGCTTGGGATGCATGCAAATGGTTCAGCCTCAAGCTCGACCTTTCATACAACTTTGTCCTTGAAGGCAAAGAGCAACGCGCTGCAGTTTTTGCCGGTTCAACCGTCAAGAACATCGGCCCTTGCACCGATGCAGATGTTGACTGGGGATACTTTATTGGTCGCTTAGACTTCCAATTTGTTCATCCAAAAACCTGCTGCTTGTCAACTGTTTTAGGCTATGAAATCTATTACAAAACCGAAGATCATTTGACCTTCAAAAAGACAACACAAGCTTCATGGCTTGGTGAAGATGGCTCCGCAGCTCATCCTCTTCCAAAGCTTGACAGCAAGCTTGCTCGCAAGAACACCGAAAGCATCAGTCACAAAGCTCGTATGGAATCAACCTACAAAGCAAACAAGTACTTGGATATTTTCTGGGGTGGCGCAGTAACCTTCGCTGGTCAGAACGTATTTAGAGACATGGATGCGCACGGCGGTTTCAACGTACGCTTCTAATCTGATTTGATTTGATTTAAAGATGCTGATTCTTTGGGAAACCAAAGATGATGTGTAAAAAGTCGCAAAGAGCCCTCACAGAAATGTGGGGGTTTTTTGCTGGGTTGGAAAAAAGGGTAAACAGTCGAAATGTGATTTGAGAGATACAATTTTTTATTAAAAGTGCGATTTTAGGACGTCTGTCATCCTCGAGAGCCCTGTAGGGGCGAGTCGGGGATCCAATTAAAAATTCAAAGTAATCCTCTCTTTAACTCAAGTATCTTTAATGTTCTCTCAATTACTATTTTTACCCAAAGCCCCGTGTTTCGTAGGTACGCGGTACCTACACCCGCCAAGGGGGGCTTCCAGCCGTCGCCAAGGCTATGGCGGACAGGGAGGCCTACTCCTTGGAAACCCCACCAAAGTTTGTCATTCTCAATGTCATACTTTCCTGCGGAGCGGCTTGTCGGAGTTTATCCTGAGCCCAGTCGAAGGGGTTTGGCTAAGTCCGCAAGGCGCCCAACCGCCTTTGCCAAGGCTTCGGCGAGTCGAGAGGCCGGCCTGTCACTTTACATCAATAAAAATCATGAAAATTTACCGACTGCTTTCTGTGCTGCCAAGTTGTGGTAAGCTGGAGGAGATGGTGCTTAAAAATTGTTTGGAGAATAAAAATGATACAAGGACAAAATCTTGATAAAGAGGTTATTATCCAATTTCTCAAGAGCAATAAAAAAGTTCTTGAAAATGAATTCGGTATAATAAAAATTGCTTTATTTGGCTCCTTTGCACGAGGCGAGCAGTCTGATGCAAGTGATGTTGACTTGGTAATTGAGACTAATGATTTTTCGTTTGAGAAAAGATGTCAGTTAAAAGATTTCCTTCAAAAAAATTTGAGTAGACCGGTTGACCTTTGTTATTTTCGGGGCATGAGACGCGTGGTAAGAAGTATGATTGAGAAAAACTTAGTTTATGCCTAACAAAATACTTTTGAAGAGTGGGATTCTCAATGCGACCACGAATTCTTTCAGAATTTATAATCCGTTCTCTTGAATAATATTTTCTATTTGTGCTTTAATAATGTATCGAGCGGCTACTGACCGCGATCTATACTTATTCACTTTTCTGCAGGAGGGGGAGTCATGGCAGGAATGATACAAAGAGTTTTATTATTCATTATTTTGTCTTTGAGTTGCGGTTTGGTGCTGGAAGCACAAGCAGGCAAAGCGGTAAAAAAGCGATCAATAACTCGGGATGCAGATGGCAGGCGATCCCGTAAAAAGCGATTCATAAGTAAGCGATCAAAGCTCAAGGGCAAAAAATTACTCGCCGACCCAATGGCGGCAAAAACCCGCGTCTGGCGCAAAGTGCAAAAGCGAGCCCAAGATACCGTGGTACAAATTTTTGTTCATACCGCTCAATTTAACTGGCTTGAGCCCTACAAATCTCCGCAGCAGGGCAAGGCCTACGGCACCGGTTTTTTTATTGATGACCTTGGATACATGGTTACCAACTATCATGTGATTGATGAAGCCTCAACCATTAAAATTCAGATTCCAAGTCTTGGCAAAGAGCGCTTTGATGTCCAGGTTGTGGGTGTCAATCCTGAGCGAGACTTAGCGCTGCTCAAGCTGACGCCTGATGCTTATAATCTTGTACGTAATCGGTTACAGGCAATTCCATTTCTTGAGCTTGGTGATTCGGACCAGGTGGTCAGAACACAGGAAATTATGGCGCTTGGTTACCCGCTGGGGCAGCAGAAGCTCAAAAGTACGCAGGGCATTGTGAGTGGGCGCGAACATTTGGATGGCGATTCTTACATTCAAATTACTGCAGCAATTAATCCGGGCAACTCAGGTGGTCCTTCGCTTGATAGTCGTGGTAAGGTGATTGGTATCAATACGGCAGGCATGGACCGTGCTCAGAGTGTTGGGTACATTATTCCCATTAACGATGTAAAAAGTGTGATTAACGATTTGCAGCATGCAAAGTTTTTGCGTAAGCCCATGCTTGGTTGTGAATTTAATTACGGATCAAAAGATATGATCACCTTTTTGAACAACCCAGAACCGGGCGGTTTGTATATTTCACGTGTTTATAAAAATAGTCTGCTCGACTTGGCTTGCGTGCGGGCAGGTGACATGCTCTATGCAATTAATGGTCACACGTTTGATTTGTATGGCGAAACAAATGTACCCTGGAGCGAAGATAAAGTTCCCGTTTCTGCACTGCTCAACCGTTGCTCGATAGGACAAGATATGGAAATTGAGTTATACCGTAACGGGGAAAAAATAGTTAAAAATTTTGCTTTTAATTTTGTTAACCCGGTGCCGATTAAGAAATATTATCCTGCGTACGAAGAAGTTAAGCATGAAATCATTGGGGGCATGGTGGTTATGGAGCTTGCACTCAACCATCTGGTGCAGATTCCCTTTGAGCGGTTATTGAAGTACAAAGAGCGGCAAAATCAAGAAAAATCACGCCTGATTATTACCCATATTTTTCCAAACTCTCAAGCAAAAATTGCGCGTGTTGCAACAGTTGGAGATATTATTACGCGTGTAAATGGTAATAAGGTCAAAACGCTTGATGACTTTGCACGAGAAGTAGAACAGAGTAATAATTTTGTTACCATAAAAACTGAGGACAAGCAGTTCATGGCTCTGAATGTGCATAAAATGCTTGCTCAAGAAGAAGAACTGACGAAGAAATTTTTTTATAAAAAGACTGATCTTTTTTATCGTATGAGTCAGCAGGTTGGTACAAATAATCGTGATGAGTAAAAAATCTCATCAGGTGCTTGCAATAGAAAAATCCTTCTTGGTAGACTTCTGGCTATGTGATACATCGGTAACCTTATCCAAGGAGAGAGTATGAAAAAGATTTTATTTGCAATGATGTTTGCAGGAATAGTATCAGCACCGTTGGTGGCAGCAACACGTCCAGCTCACGTAGCAGCAAAAGCTGCATCAAGCAAAGCTGCTCCAAAAAAACCAGCTGTGCCGGTTAAAGTATACAAAAGCAATCGTAAGCTTGCTCAAGAAAGACGAGCACAATAAATTGCTGATGGTTATTTAAGAAATTTTTCTTGAATAAAAAATGCGCCCACAAAAAGCGGGCGCATTTTTTTATTGAATTATCAAATTACTCGCTCAAGAGTTTGAGCAAGATATCATTAATCATGGTTGGATTAGCTTTGCCTTGTGTAGCCTTCATGACTTGGCCAACAAAGAATCCAAAAAGCTTAGTTTTGCCTGCTTTGTAATCGGTAACCGATTGCTGATTGTTTGCCATAATTTGTCGTACAACCGCCTCAATCTCATCACTTGAGCCGATTTGCTTGAGATTATTATCCTCAATAAATTGCTCAGGTGAGGTTCCATTTTGAGCAAGTTCTAAAAAGACTTCTTGTGCCGTGGTGCTATTAATCACATTGGCTGCAAGTGCTGTTACTAGTTGTGCAAAATATTCCGGTGTAATATGCGACTCTGTAAGGTCAAGCTTATGCTCCTTCAGGTAGCTCAGCACATCGCGCAACAAAACGTTACAGGTAATTTTTGGCTGCTTGCTCAGTGCAACTGTCTGTTCAAAAAAGTTGGCACGCTCTTGCTCTTCAGTCAAAATTGTTGCTTCGTAGGCGCTCAAGCCATATTCCTTCATGAACCGTGCATGCTTTTGCTGTGCAAGTTCGGGGAGTGTTGCTCTTATGCGTTCAATCCAGGCATCATCAATTTCAAGAACTGGTAAATCCGGTTCGGTGAAATAACGATAGTCTTGAGACTCCTCTTTTGAGCGCATAAAAATGCTCTGCTGTTTTTTGCTGTCCCACAAGCGTGTTTCTTGCTTAACGCGCTGGCCCGCTTCAATCATGGTAACTTGTCGTTCAATTTCATACTCAATTGCTTGGCCAATAAATTTGAACGAGTTGATATTTTTCAGCTCAACTCTGGTGCCATACTCCGTATCTCCTTTGCGGTTCATAGAAATATTGACGTCGGCACGAAAAGAGCCTTCATCCATATTTGCGTCACTAATGCCAAGATACTGAGCAATACTGTGAAGCTGTGTCAGATACGCACGCGCTTCTTCTGGGCTGTTCATGTCGGGGTGGCTGACGATTTCCAGTAACGGTGTGCCGGCGCGGTTGAGGTTAACCAAGCTGTGGCCTTTGTTGCTGTGCAAATTTTTTCCCGCATCTTCTTCTATGTGAATACGAATAAGGCGAACTTGCTTTTGTGTGCCGTCAGCACAATCAATCGTAATGTGTCCATCCAAGCAAATTGGTCGATCGGATTGTGTTACTTGATAGTTTTTTGGCAGGTCAGGGTACATGTAATGTTTGCGTGCAAAGTCGCTGCTTCTATTAATAGTGCAGTTGGTTGCAAGCCCTGCCATAATTGCGTAATCAACAACCTTGCGGTTGAGTGTTGGCAAAACGCCGGGATGTCCACAGCAAATTTGGCAGATGTTGGTATTAGGCTGATCACCAAATTTGTTGGGGCAGCTACAGAATATTTTTGATTCAGTTTTGAGCTGTAAATGAACTTCAATACCGATTGTTGCTTGGAAGTTTGGGTAGCGTTCAAGCATCGTTTTGCGGGGGGTTTCCATGCCGTTTCCTTGCGCTAAAATAAAGGTTAGCCCTTATCTTGAACTGGACTGATGCTAAATTGTACATCGTCGTAAGACTCGTTGCTTTCAAGAATTAACTTGCAAGAGAGTTGCTTTTCAAGTTGTAAAATTGATTGATATTCATTGTGGATGAGGTAGTCAAATACCTTATGCGATACTGCAAGAACCACTTGTCCTCTCAGGCTTTTGCGTACAGCTTCTTCTTTGAACTGATGCAAGATATAAAAGCTGATGCTTGAAATTGATTTTACATAACCGCAGCCAGCACAGTTTGGGCAGACATTGGTCAGCTGTTGCTGCAATGTTTTACCAGACCGTTTACGAGTCATTTGTATCAAGCCAAATTCAGAAACTTTGAGTGCAACCGATTGAAATTTATCTTTTTCTTTCAGCATTTTTTCAAGAACACGCGACAGTTTTTGCCGATTGCTCGATGAGGCCATGTCAATAAAATCGATAACAATCAGTCCACCAATGTTGCGCAAGCGAAGTTGTGTAACAACCTCTTCGGCAGCTTCAAGATTGGTCTTTAAGATAGTCTCTTCCATATTGCTGTTGCCGGTAAATTTGCCGGTGTTCACGTCGATGACGGTCATCGCCTCGGTGCTTTCAATAATGAGTGATCCGCCAGACTTGAGTGGTACCTTGTTTTGTAACGCCTTTTCAATTTGTTTATCAATTTCAAAGCGTTCAAAAAGAGAAGGTGGGCCGGCGTAGAAGCGAATTTTTTCGGCATATTCCGGCGTGTAGTACTTGATGAACTTATGCATAGCTTTTTGTTCTTCAAGATCATCGGTGATAATCACCTCAACTTCATCGTCTAGGTGGTCTCGCAATACGCGTAGACACAGAGGAATGTCTTCATGAATCTTATCGCCCGGTTCAGCTTTTTTAAACTTCTTTAAAATAGAAGTCCAGCTATTCACCAGAAATGCGATATCTTTTTGAATATCTTGAGCAAGGCGACCGTCTGCAGTTGTTCTGACAATAGCACCCATTCCTTGAGGAAGGCTTTCTTGTAAAACTTCACGCAGGCGCGTGCGCTCTTCTTTGTTTTCAATCTTTTTTGAGATACCAATTTGTGTAATGTTGGGCATCAAGACAACAAACTTACCAGGAAGCGTAAAGCAGGTCGTAAGCTTTGCCCCTTTTTCATAAATTGGTTCTTTAATGACTTGCACTAAAACATCCTGACCTTCGGTAAAAACTTTACCGATATCAAGTGAACTTTTGAGTTCTTGTTCACTAATCTCTTGTTGATCATCTGGTTGCATTGACTCAAGCATTCGTTGCATCGAAAGATCGCGATCCACTTCGGTAATGTGCAGAAATCCTGCTTTAGGCTGTTTGATGTCGACAAAAGCTGTTTGGATTCCAGGAAGAACTTTGGAAACCCGGCCTTTGAAGTAACAGCGCTCAAGATCTGCTTTGGTGTGTGTATCAAAGTAGATATCTTGCAATTTATCATTTGATAAAATTGCAATGCGCGTTTGCCAAATGTCTTTGTTGACAATTATTTTTTTCACGTCTGAATGCCTCGCTTGTTGCTTTCGCTTGTAAGAGAGTAGATTTTTAAAAATTTTTCAGTATCATCCATAATGTACCCGCAATCAAGTATACCCTATATAAAAAAATGTGAGTAGGAAAATTGCCTAATTTATGGTAACGTATCCCCGGATTTGATGAATTCTGGTTGACAAACAATGTTACTACAAAATAAAAAATTATTACAAGGAGAAGATCTTATGAAGAAGCTCGGTTTACTCTGTGTCGTTCTGGCTCTATTTTTGTCCGGTTGCGGTAAGAAAAAATCCGCTCATGAGAAAACATCTCATAAAACAAGCGGTAAATTATTGCGAGCTGGCAACGATGTTCCTGTAATGGAGACAGAAAATTTCTTTGATGATCAAAAAGTAGCCGATTTTGCCTTTGTTGATGATGAATCAATGATTGAAAACGGTGGTTCAGTGGTTACTGATGGCTTTGATATTGCAGAACTGGACCGCGTTAAAGGTGAAGCTGCACTAACAACCGCAGCACTTGAAGACCTTGTTGAGTCAGTCAATGAGCTTGAACGTGGCATGAATGACGATGATTCTCTTGAGTTTCAAGACCTTGATAACGTTATTTTCAAGACTGTTCACTTTGATTTAAACAGAAATGAAATTCGACCAGATCAAGCACCAATTGTAAAAGAAGATATCAAACTTGCACAGCAAGCTGTTCTTGAAGGTAAAGATGTTGTTGTTCAAGGTCACAGCTGTCAGCTCGGACCCGATTCCTACAACTTAGCACTTTCTCAGCGACGTGCTGAAGCAATCAAAAAAGAAATGACTGCTCATGGTGTTGACTCAAAGCACATCAAGACTGTTGGTTGCGGCAACGAAATGCCAATTGTTTGGTCAGATGCTCGTGATAAAAAAGCTTTGATTAATGAACTCGCGCCAAATCGACGCGCTGAAATTTTGATCAACTAAAAAATCTATCACGCAAGCGATAGCAAAAAAGGCCTTGGAAAAATTCCAAGGCCTTTTTTGTGTCTTGATGTTTTCATAGAGCGTCAAACTAAATTTCTTATCTTCT
Source organism: Candidatus Dependentiae bacterium (assembly GCA_018266175.1). NCBI lineage: Bacteria > Candidatus Babelota bacterium. The sequence continues at coordinate 51,194 of JAFEAY010000021.1, read as the reverse complement.
CAAAACATTGATTCAGCGTCAGCTTCTTTTATACGTTAAAAAGACATGTGATGAAAGTGATGCTTTTAAACGAAAAGGGGAGGCGTTGTGAAGAACAGATTATTGATGCTTGGAGTGGCGATTGTGTTGGCATATTTTAACGTGTTGAGCTGCAAAATAGGTCCAGACTTTCTTGTTATTGGTGTTACAAAATGTGGCACGACATCGCTCTATAATTGGATGGTTCAGCATCCTAAAATCCATTCGCGAGCAAAAAAAGAGATTCATTTTTTTGATGGAAATTATAACAAGGGATTTGGTTGGTATAATCGACACTTCTCTAAAAAACAGCCAGGACAGTTATCAGGAGAAGCAACCCCAGGTTATTTTTGGAAAAAGGCATGTTTGCCAAAAGTTGCCAAATATTGCCAAGGTACAAAGCTTATACTCATTTGCAGAAACCCGGTCAAACGAGTGATTTCTGAATATTTTAGGCTTAAAAGAAGAGGTGAGGAAAAGCTGCCCTTTGATCAAGCAATTGCCCGTGCTTATAATTTTGGGCGTTATCTTGGTGCTGGCTGTTATAGTGAACATCTTGCTCGTTGGTTATCGTTTTTTCCTCGAAAAGATATTCATATTATGTTTCTTGAAGAACTTGCTGTTGCTCCTGAGCGAGAACTCAATAAAGTTTTTGGTTTTCTAGGCCTCAAGAACTATCGTATTAATTCTTATGAACCACGGAATAAGGCGACGTATGATGCAAGCCAAATTAGGCCTGAAACAATTCGTTATCTTGAAAAATTTTATGAGCCATTTAATCAGAAATTTGCCAAGATGCTTGGAAGAAAGCTTCCTTGGTAGGGGGATAATGGCCTGAGTTTTGCCCCCTTCGGTGCTTAAAACCACTTACTTCGATAGGGGTTGTCATCCTCGAGAGCTCATAGAGCGAGTCGGGGATCCTTTATGTTTTTCTTTTTTACTGCCATTCACAAACTGTTGTGTGAGAAAAGTCCCTTTGTTATCATGCTGATATTGACACAATTATTGAGAGCTTTTTTAGTGGAAGACCAGAATGCTCAGAAAAAAAATTGGTGAAATATTAATAGACCTCAATGTCTTAACACCGCAACAATTGCAAGAATCGCTTGATGAGCAAAAAGGATCAGGCAAACTGCTTGGGCAGATTTTGCTTGCTCATAAAATTATCAGTAAAGAAGATTTAGCACGTGCGCTTGCGCAGCAAGTGACCCTTATTTTTATTGAACGCATTACTGAACAGATGGCCGACCCTGCATTACTTGGTAAGGTGCCGCTCAAATTTTTACGTCAACATGTTGTCATTCCGATTGTTTACGAAGGCTATAATACCATTGTAACATCCAATCCTCGCGATCTTCAGCCGCTTGATGATTTAGCGCTTTTGATGGGTGGAGTGGTTAACTATGCGGTTTCTACCGATGTCATTATCAACGATGCTATCAACAAATATTACCCTCTTGAGACCAGCAAAGAGATGATGGATGAGCTCAAGGAAGGCGAAGACAAAGAGCTTGAGCTTGGCGCTGAGCCGCTTGAAGAAAAAGATATCATGGAAATGGCTAACGATGCTCCGATTGTTAAGCTGGTTAACCATGTTATTTTTCAAGCAGCCAAAGAGGGAGCATCTGATATTCATATTGAGCCTTTTGAAAAAGAGTTGCGCATTCGCTATCGTATTGACGGTAATATGTATCAGCGTGTAATACCGCCTAAGCGGTATCAAAGCGCTATTGTGTCGCGTATCAAAATTATGTCTCATTTAAATATTGCTGAAAAGCGTATACCTCAAGATGGAAGAATTCAGCTTAAGGTTGCTGACAAGCCATTTGATATTCGTGTTTCCATTTTGCCCTCAAATTTTGGTGAGCGCGTGGTAATGCGTTTGCTTGATAAAACTAAAGGTATTGTCGACCTTGAAAAACTTAACATGAGTGAGCGTGATTTTCAGTTGCTTTCGCGGACTGTTCATCGACCAAATGGTATTGTTCTTGTGAGTGGTCCAACCGGTTCTGGTAAAACGACGACGCTTTATTCAATTCTCAACAAGCTCAATGAGCCAGATGTTAACATTATTACCGTTGAAGATCCTGTTGAGTACACGATGAGTGGTATTAGTCAGGTGCAAGTGCATGAAAAAGTTGGGTTAACTTTTGCAACTGCCTTGCGATCAATTTTACGACAAGATCCTGATGTGGTACTCATCGGTGAAATTCGAGATAAAGAAACAGCTCAAATTGCAACACAAGCATCGCTGACCGGTCACTTGGTCTTAAGCACCATTCATACCAATAGTGCTCCAGCAACGATTACTCGACTGCTTGATATGGGCATTGAACCTTTCTTGATTGCATCAACACTGGTGTGCGTTATTTCGCAGCGTTTAGTTCGTCGCCTGTGTTCCAAATGTAAGGCGCCGTATGAGCCAACCAAAGAGATGTTGGGTCGTATTGGGTTAACACCTGTCACCGCACAAGGGGTTACTTTTTATCAGCCCGTTGGTTGTGAGGAATGTTTAAAGACAGGGTACAGAGGACGACTTCCAGTCTTTGAAATTATGGAAGTGAACGATAAAGTTGGCCGGTTGATTGTACAGCGCGTTGACGCTTCCGTCATAGCGCAAGAGGCTTTGGCTGATGGCATGACATCACTTGGTGCTGACGGTGTGCGGAATATTAAAGCGGGACTTACCAGTATTGAAGAAGTGTTATCGGTTGCGTATGTCGAAGAGCCTTTAGAGGCGTAAAAGTCCGAAAGGGAATCGTGAATCAAGAACCTATGATTGTTAAGTTTTCTGGGGACATGGTTCCTTTTTCAGAGCAAAAATTCCGTCAATCGCTTCGTCGTTCTGGCGCTCCAAATGACATTGTTGATACCGTTGTACAGGAGATGCGTCGTCAACTTCGTGATGGCATGACCACTCAAGAGTTGCATCGAAGAACGCGCTCTATGCTTCAAAAGCTTTCAAGAAATGAGCTTGCAGGTCGTTACGATTTAAAGCAAGCAATCATGCGCCTAGGGCCTACGGGCTTTCCTTTTGAAAAATATGTTGCGCAAATTTTTAAAGCGCGTGGTTATTCAGTTACTGTTGATGCACAAGTTAAGGGGCACTGCATTGTTCATGAAGTTGATGTTTTAGGAATTAATCAGACCGAGCGGATTTTGGTAGAGTGCAAGTTTCATCAAGAAGGTGGCAGGTGCTCAATTCAAACAGCCTTGTATGTAAAAGCTCGTTATGACGACATTCAAGAAGCTTGCGAAAAAGATTCTTCGTGTGGACCACGATACAATGGTTGTTGGCTTGTTACTAATACAAAATTTACGAGCATGTCGATTGACTATGGGCAATGCCGTGGTCTTAACTTGCTTTCGTGGGGATATCCATTTGGGCAAGGGTTAGAAACGCTGATTGATCAAATAGGCTTGCATCCTATTACCTGCCTCCCGTCTTTGACGTTCACGTTTACACAAAAACTCATCGAAGCAGGCATTATTTTGTGTAAAGATATTGCAGGCAATGAAGATGTATTACGCAAGCTTGGTTTCGGAAATGCTCGTATCGATGCGGTAATGCGTGAAAGTCGCCTTATTTGTCAGTGTAAATCAGCTGGTTAGCATAAAGTAAGGAGGCAGCCTATGGCGTTCCGCTTTCATACATCCTTAAGAACCAGGTGTATTTCGTCATTCACATGGCTTCAGATGTGTAGCATAACATTAATCAGTTTGAGTTGTTTGGTGTTGATTTGGTTTTTCTGTTTTAAAAATCCAATCGACCAGCAAGTGCTTAACCAGTTGCGCGAGCTTAAGTTGCTTCAAGAAAAAATAGCGATTCTTCAGGCCGAAAAAAATGCTTTTAGCGGAGCCGTTAGTAAAGAGTTGCTTGCCAAACAAGAGCTCTCCATGTTGATTAAAGATTTACCCCCAATTCGAGTGCAATTGGACAGCCTGATGAATTTATTACAACAAAATAGTTTGACGTGTCGTGTCATGACTCCCTCACTCCAAGAAGATACGCAGATAGAGAACTTTGTCGGTTATCTGATACAGACAACGGCTTATGGATCGTTTCAGGCGATATATCAATTTCTTGATGACCTTGCGGCAAATCGACAATTTGTTCCGATCTGGATATCAGTTCAAAAAAAGAGGCAACATCGTTTGGAGTTGCAGTTTTATTGCAAGGTACTTGCGCAGTCAGAGGAGCGACAATGAAAAATTGGTTCAAAATAATCACGCTATTTTTGGTAACGAGTTGCGTAATTGTTGTTCAGGCTGATCGCTCAGATCCGTTTTCTTTACCATTGCGGTATGCAAAAAAATCTTTAGCACATCCTCAACTTAAAGGCATTGTACGCCAAGGTCAGCGGTGTGCTGCATTGCTTGCGCGCGGGCAAAAAACGAAAATTGTTTTTGCAGGAGATACTTTTGGTTCGTATACCGTAAAAAAAATTGATCAACAGCATGTTTGTCTTACGCGAGGAGCTGATCAAATTACTCTGATTCTTGAAAAAAAAGAAAATTAAATGCTTGTTAAAAGGGGTGGTCATGAAAATTTTAAGCAGTGTGCTGGTGTGTTTTACGGCAAGTTGCGCAATGCTTGCTGGACAGCCAACCTTATCCGACATAACTCTCTTGCCACCTACGGGTCTTAACTTGCTTGAGCACGAGCGGATCAATAAAGAGCGTCAATCACTCCAAAAAATACGAAACGTTATGACCAAAGTTTTTGACAAAAAAAGTAAAAAATCAAAAAAAAAGCGCACCAGGAAATCAAATAAAAAATCGAATAAAAAATTATTAGAGCAAGCTTCTCTTCAGGGCAAAGAATCTATTGTTCCTCATTTGCATAAGTTGCTTGAGCGATCGTTTGCATCGCCTGAGCTTGCGACAAAAAAAATCTCTGTGCATTTAAAAAAAATTGATATTCGCAAAGGGCTTGAATTGGTTGCAAAAATGGCCGGGATTACTTGCGTTGTTGATGGCGATGTTCAAGGGCACATTTCAGATATTAAGCTTGATGATATAGCTGTTGGCAGCGCATTACAACTTTTGCTCAGCAGCAATAATCCACCACTTGCACTGCTTAAGCACCATGAGGTTTGGCGCGTTGTCACGCTATCCGTTGCAGCAACTATGTTACGGGATCAGCTGGGCGTTCTTGAAGAGCAGCAATATGGACAGCAGGTTGTTACTATTTTTCATGCGAAGTGGGATGATGCGTTTAAAAAACGGGTTGAACATTTATGGCAAGGAGTAGTTGGGAGCAAGACGTCAAAAGATGGTGCGTATGTCATGTTTGATGACGCGAGCAAAAAGATTTTTTTTCGGGCGAAGCGTCAAGAGGTAGATGATTTTGCAGAATATCTCAAAGAAATTGATCAGCCCATTGCACAGGTCAAAATTGAAGGTCGTGTGATTATTGCAAACAAAGACTTCGATGAAAATTTTGGGATTCAGTGGTCTGGTATTTACGATCGTCGCTCAAGCGTAAAACATTTTGATTTTTTTGGTCTTGGATCTGCTGCGACTATGGCGGAGAATGCTGCAACAGGAGGTCTTTTCAAGGAGCTGATTGGTTGGTCGCTCAACTTTTTGCCAACCGGCATGGTAACCAGTGGTGGCCTCAATCTACCGATTGTTTTTGGCGGTCCAGATTTGAGCACCAAGCGGTTGAATTTGTTGCTTAACGCAGCTGAAACAAGAAATGAAATTAAGACTATTCTTAAGCCATCGCTGTTGGTGAACAGCCAAGAGTGTGCTGAAATTTTGGTGGGAGAACAGTTGCCCCAAGAGACCCGTGTGGATGAAACAATTGAAGGCAAGTTGACCAACGTTACAACAACACAATACAAAGATATTGGTATGAAAATTAAAGTTCAACCAGTAGTGAGCCCCGATAATAATGGGGTATTTCTTGATGTCTATGTTGAAAATTCAGCGGTTGTTCAGCAGGCGCTTGCGGGAGGGCAGACCGTGAATAATGGCGGGTTATTTACCTATACCATTGAGACATCGCGTTCAAAAAATCGTGTACTTTTGCGGAGTGGTCAAACCACATTGATTAGCGGGTTGATTGTCAAAAGTGAACAACGCATGAAAACCGGAATTCCATATTTGCAAGATGTTCCCGTGCTTGGATGGCTTTTTAAAGGTTCACGCAAGCATTTAGTAGATAAGCAAATTCTTATTTTTATTACACCAACGGTGGCTTAATCTAAGTTTGGGGACCATGTAAATTGTATTACATTTTCATTGTTCCATGGATCGTATGATTCAATTGATATCTTAATGTCTTCTATCTGATTAAGCATTTCTAGGGATATTTCAGGTGTTAAGAGTATTCGAGGAAATATTTCTTGTTTGATATGATCAATTAAATTAATTGCGCGTTGTCTGAGATAGTTGAGACTTTTCACTTTTTTATCAATAGTGTCTACGCTGTCTGCTATTTGGTTTGAAATTTCTTGAAACATAAATTCTATCTCGATAACCCATTCAGACAAATCATTTTCATGATAACAATACATAAGCTTTGCGTAGGCGATTGCTATAGATTCCCATTCATCAAGAGGCATAATGGCGAAGGGCGAGCGAGCGTGATCGTTGTAGATGATAATTGGGGCATTGGGTTTTGTATCACGTGATGTAGGTGCTTTGAATAAAATTACGTCATTATACTTATCGTATTGTGCATTTGGAATATTACTTCCTCCTGCAAGAAGGGCCATTGAAATATCAGGTGCGCATCCATGCGGAGGATGTGCCATAAATACGAGGTCAGCGCGAAGTTTCTCGTGAAATCGACAGATGTATTGGTGGTTTAAATGATCACGATGAACGAAAATATCTTGATTGAGAAATTCATTTCTAAAAGCTACAAAGGCCCCATCACATTCTTTTTCTTCTTGTAAAGGAAGTGACAGTGCTTTATCTTTTTCATAAAAGCCGGCAGTTATTTCTGGTTCAGCAATAACAATAGTTGTTATTGGAAATCCAATTTTTAAAAGAATACGTAAAAGAATATACTCATATTTAAGGTTGCCTGAAAAATAGCTGGCAAAAATATTGCACTCAGTTGGACTTCTTTTAAGATAAGTAACAATTTCTTGAATGCAGGCTAAAAATTTTTCTTGGTTAATAATTTTTGCTTGATCATCTATTCCCCAAGTATTTTGTACAAAATTTGATGTGATAATTTCTCTAAAAAGAGATTCTATTGTTTTTGATGTTGCAAGATCTGTTTGAGAGGTTGCAGGTGCGTAGCTCATTGAAGACTCGGGCACGCTGCTTGTTGAATCCATTCCATTGAGCGGTAATCCTGCTTGAATGATAAATAACACGCCAAGACTTATGAATAGTGATTTAAGCACTGATAACCCCTGCACTCTTAATGTATAAAAAATTTTTTTTTGACTGACGTTACTTGGTGTAATAATTTTATTTTACATAAAAGTGTCTATTTGTCAATACGGATTTAAGCAAGGAGGCAGTTTTTAGATTTTTAGCAGCAACCTGGGTTAAGTGTTTCATGATACTGAGTAAAGAGTGTAGAAGCGTATAAAAAGGGTGTTTGAAAGAAGTGAGGAACTTCTACCGGCGCTATGAGAGCTAACTGTGGGTTTTTGGTAAAAAAAGCTAACAAGCTATTTCTTTGCGTAATACCTCGTGCTCGATAGCCCCAGTCATTGAACTGTTGTTTTGGGCTTTTGGTGGCATGATATTGTTTTGGTTGTTCAAAGACGGGTGACTGGAAGTATGGGGATCGTTGTTTGAATTCATTAAAATATGCATCAGGTTCTGACTGCATACCGCAAACGTCTGCAGCACCAATTGCAATAGCAAGGCGCAGGATTCGATCGTCAATTTTCTTATTGTTGTAGTCTGTTTCGCCTACATATTTTTTTAAGGTGAGTAAGAAATTTTGAGGATTGTTATGGATCATTAAATCTGCCCCAAAGCTCCAGTGGATGCCGGTGAGAATTTGTATGATTTGTTGTTGTTCTTCGGTGAGGCCAAGCTCTTGAAACATTTGAGCAAAATCAAGCTGACCGTTGGCTTTAAAGTGAGCATTATATAATCCCGCTGCATTTTTTATTACCGAAAGGTTATAAGGTGCTATCAATCGGAGGAAATTAAAACCATCTTGAGGGTGGCTTCCAATAACATGATATGTTGGATATTGTGCACAATTAAGAGCTGAAGTATTGAGTGAAGCGCTTGCGTTAACAAAATTGTAGTTTGAGTTTACATTTGAAGCTTTTCCTACGTCATGCAAAAAGCCTGCAAGCACAAGGGTATTCCGATCGCTTTCATTAATTCCTTCAAGCCAGTTCGAAGCGCTTTGGCCGCTATCAGGAGCGGTACCATTCTTTTCTTCAAACCACCGATCAATGACCATTGCCGTCCAGATTGAGTGCTCATACAAATGCCCAGAGTGATCTTGATTACTTGTTTTGTAGTATTTTAAATCAGAAGCAAGCTGCTCAAGGAGTGTGGTGTCGATTGACGCAGAGGGTGCTGCGCTGCTTGAGCTCGAAGGCAATTGATTTGCCCCAAGGTCAAATTCATAGACTTTTATAAATCCACGAAGTGTTCCATCTGGGGCTTGAGTCAGGTTGTTTGTTTCATAATATTGTTGATCTAGGGGCGTGATTTCTTTCTTATTGATTGTACTATTTTGAATCTGGTGATCAAATTCATTCAGTCTAAATATTGCACCATCAATCGTATTTCCTGATGAATCTTGTTTATCTTTTTCTCTAGGCCAAACAACAAATCGAATTTCCTTGATGTTTGTTGTTGCGGCATTTTCTTCCAGATAATCAACGCAACTTTTTACTGCAACTTCAATAGCTTCTTTAGTTGGGTAACGAAATACTCCACCACTGACTACAGGGAAGGCTATTGATTTAAGCTGAAATTGGTCTGCGCACAAAAGCCCATTTTGGTAAGCAAATTTTAGTTGATTTTGATGATAGCTTGTTGGTGTTATTAATTTTGTAATTGTTAGACCAGATACTTCTGTCATGTTTGGCCCAATAGCTTGGACTAGGTATTTAAAAGGAAGTGGTTGTTTTTCTTCTGTATATGCTTCATGGATAAGAGCAGATCCAATACAGCCTCCTGATTTTGGGTCTCCAGCATTGTAGTTCCATCTATGTCTTCCATTTTCAATAAAATTTTTTACTTGTTCAGGAGGGAAAGCAATAGCCATTTGACCATAGTTCTTGTTTGAAGATGTTATTCCATTTGTTATAAAAATATTACTTTTTAAACTACCAGATTGGTGCCACGTTAATTCTTTGAGATAATTACCTATATCACGTGCTTTGGAATCAAGGGCTTCGCTAATTTTAGCACTGACTCCACCACCAAAAATAAAAGTAGAGCTTGCGCCATTAACAATGGCCGCTTTTTCAGAGTCTTGAAAATGTTGTTGTGTAATGTCTCCAGCAACCAATACCAAACGTACTTTTTTATTGATTAAAGGGCTTTGCCAAGAAGAACTGCTTGAAGAAGAACTAGTGCTTGGAGCAGGGGCTGATGCTGGAGGTGTTAGCTGAAAGGCAAGAGGCGGCTCTGTAGAGCTGTTATTGGTCTGCAGGTAAGCAGGGAGAGAGGTTACGGTAGCGGTAATTTTGTCTGGATGAGCATCCAAAAAACTTTTGTAGAGTGAATAATCGTTTTGAGAAAAAGTAACAAGGCGAATTTCTTGAATTTTTGTAGCGTTTGTTTGGGTATAATCAAGTATTGCCTTGATTGCAACAGGTGTTGCATCGTTAATATCATATCCAAAGAGTGCCGTACTAATTGCAGGAAAAGCAATTGCTGTTATGCCGTTTTCATCAGCGCGCCTAAGGCTATTTTGATAAGCCTCTTTTAGAAGTTTTTCTTTGTTTGGATTACTTCCTTTAGGTCCAGCAGTGTGTATGATGTATGAAAATCCTACGGCTCTTGCTGGATCTTCATGAGCACCTGTGATGCGAGCTTGTCCAGTTAGGCAACGTTCATCTGATCTTACGATCGGATTTTTAGCATTGTCATAGCATTCAGCTTGAAGGGCTGCATGGTTAACTGCAGCAAAAATAGAGCCACATACTCCGCCGCCAGCTGCAAGCTGTTCGTTTGCGGCATTAACAATAGCAGCAGTATTTTTATGAGCAAATTCCTGTTTAGTGATATCTCCACGCACAAGTGTGATCAGTACTTGATTGCTTTGTGGGGCAGGAGTTGCTGGAGCAGAGCTTGATGGAGGGATTGGACTAGCAGGAATTGTAGGAGGTGAGGCGAATGGGTAGTCAATTTCCCAATCCGTATGCTGATAATTATAGCCTTTGGTATTGCCAAAAGAATCGGCCATATAACCAAAAAACCCAAAATCTTTTTTCTTATAAATCCAAATTTTTTTAAGATGAGGGTAATATTTTTTTGACTGTAAAAGTTTCTGAAGAGCTTTGAACTTATCATTTTCACTGAAATATGTATTTTTTTTAAATTGCTTATCCTGCAGCTTATCCATGTCAAGAATGATATCAGTTGTGCTATTTTCCTGATTTGGATTAACAATATGATTGAGGAAATCATTATGATTTTGTATTTTTAAAGCTCCGCCTACCTTTGGATCTATCTGTGTCCAGCTCATAGTTACAACCGTTGACGCTTCATCATCATCAAAGGTAGGTGGTATCAGAACTCCTGCTAAATTACCTTGTAATTCTCCAAGCTTTGATTTGAGCGTTCCAAGTTTGCCCTTAAGCCCGGTGAGCGCTGTGCTTAAAGTCTGTAACTTACTTTCAAGACTACTTGCTGCAAGCCTGCATGGGGAGGTTATTAAAAATAACAAAAGCAGTGTGATGAATAGCTGAGTTCTTGAAGAGCTTTTCATTATCAATCCCCTAAGATCTTGCATTAAAAATTTATTCTAATGGTTGTATCGGCTCTTTAAATTCAGGATTGCTCTTTGTGGCAGGATACATAGTAAGAATCGCTTCAAAAGTTTTGTCCTGGTAGTGAAGAGCATAGTTCAGTACGCTGTTGCCTGCAGCATCAATGGGGCTATGGCGAAATGTTGTCATAAAGAAGCTATTGTTGCAGTGTTTTTCAAAATCTTCTTGTGATGCAAAACCTAGTATTTGCTGCAAGCTTCCTAGAATGCGGTCAGCTTGCCGTTGTATAAAATTTGCCGCATATGTTGGAACAGGAGCGAGCTCTTGTTGATTGTGCACACGTTGAGTAACCCGAGTGCAAAGATCGCGCACAATATCCATGCCGTTGCTCTTAAGAGTAAAAAGTACTGGAAGCCAGTCAGGATTAATTGTGTGTGCAATCATGAGTGGGGTAACCGCTTCTTCAAGTAAGCTATTTTCTTGTATGATGCAAGCAAGCTCAGGATTTTCCGCTACAAGCTCTTCAAGAAACGTTTCTGGATTAATTTCGTGTGGATTGAGAGAAGCAAAATAGCTTGTAACCTCCTCAGCCGAAATGACGGGGTAGAGGCTACAAGGTGTACAAGCTAATACTGCGATGTATCCCATAATTTTAAAAGACCTAAAATTCATTACATCTCCCCCGCAATAATTTATTCAGATTGATAATATAAAACAGATAAGGCTACCTCGTGAGGATTTTATGTGATTCATTATTTCTTTTTATAGTATACAAAAATGGGTCTTGCGTGAGTCAAGATATTCCCTTAAGGAGCATGAGAGCTCTTCATGACATTAAGATTTGTTGCTCATAAGAAAAAATAGTGTTATACAATATCTCGATTAAATATTAAATAGTTTGATAAAGTTTTTAATAGAAAATAAATAAATGCACGCCAAAGTTTTTTCCGCAACAACCGTGGGCATCAACGCGCACTCAGTAGAAGTTGAAGCCGACCTTTCAATGGGAATGCTCAAGTTCTTTATTGTTGGGCTGCCTGACAAAGCTATTCAAGAAAGCAAGGATCGTATTCGTGCTGCTTTTAAAAATAGTGGATTGCGACTTCCTGAGCGACTGATTACCGTTAACCTTGCGCCTGCAAGTTTAAAAAAAGAAGATATTCTTTTTGATGTTCCAATAGCGGTTGCTATCTTGCAAGCGGCAAAGTTGCTTGAACTATCAACAGACTTCATTCAAGAAACATTATTTCTTGGTGAGCTTGCGCTTGATGGCTTAATCAGGCCTGTGTGCGGGGTGCTTTCTATTGTGCACAGCGCACAACGTGAAGGAAAAAAACGTGTCATTATTCCCAAGGCAAATGCGCATGAAGCAAGCTTGATTAAAGGGATTGATGTCATTGGCGTGGAAAGTTTGGTCGAGCTGGTCGGTTATTTGCGTGGCGAGATTGCAATTCAACCAACACCTTGTACTTTTGATCGCATAACCGGGCGGCTTGCCTCCTCAATGTTAGATTTTTCTCAGGTTAAGGGCCAGCTGCTTGCCAAGCGTGCATTGCAAATTGCGGCCGCCGGCAGGCACAACATTGTATTCATTGGGCCTCCAGGTTCAGGTAAAACGATGCTTGCCAAACGGCTTGCAACTATTTTGCCCCCCATGAGCTTTGATGAAATTATTGAAGCAACCAAAATTTATTCAATTGCTGCCATGTTGGGCAAGGAGCAGTTGGTTGTGCAGCGGCCATTTCGAAGTCCGCATCACACCATTTCTCAAGCAGGACTTGTTGGTGGCGGCACACGGCCAAAGCCGGGTGAAATTAGCTTGGCGCACAACGGGGTACTTTTTCTGGATGAGCTCACTGAGTTTAACCGTAAAACCCTTGAGGTCCTGCGCGAGCCGCTTGAAAACAAGCATGTGCTTATTTCGCGTGCAAGTTATGCGGTTGAATATCCGGCATCATTTATTTTAATTGCTGCGCTCAACCCATGCCCCTGTGGTTTTTATGGGGACTCCAAGAAAAAATGCGTGTGTAGTGAAACCCAAATTGGACGCTATTTATCTAAGCTTTCGGGTCCATTGCTTGACCGCATTGATCTGCATATCAATGTTGCATCGGTTAACTACGATGAGCTGCAAAATGGTCAGACTAATGGGCTGACTTCTATGCAAATGTATGAAAACGTGCAGCGGGCAGTTGCTCGGCAAGAAGAACGGTTTGGTCAGATGCGTAATGCATTCATGTCATCAGATCTGGTTGAGAAATTTTGTGTGTTGACGCCTGAGGCACAGGATATCATGAAGCGAGCATTTGAGCGGTTGAATATCAGCATGCGCGGATATCACAAAATTTTAAAAATTGCGCGTACCATTGCTGACCTTGATGCGTCTGATCTTATCGAACGCAGACATATTCAAGAGGCAATTACTTATCGTTCGCTTGACCAGAAGCTTGAAAAGATATCGATATAAAATTTGGTTTACTTTTAAAATTTTTTATTTTTATCGATTTAATGATACGATGTCTTCATTAATTTAACCCACTCAAAAAGGTAGCTTATGCTTATAAAAAATGTAGTACTGTTAGTATTCGCAGCTTTTTTAAGTCTCAATGTTGATGCAGCTCAAGCCAAGTCAATTCCAGAAAAAAGAGATTCAGAACTTTCCTATAAACTTCCGAATAATGAATACATTAAAAAAGAGCACGGGAAAATAAAGTTTTATAGTATTCCACTTCTTTCAAAAGAGACACTTCAAATACTTACTGCAGCCGGCATAGGTGCAATGGCCGTTACAGGGCTTGGTATGTATAATATCGCTTCTAGTCGATTTGATAATGATTATAATAACTTCTTGAGCGATGAGATTTCGCTGTTGCTCTTATCGGCGCTGGGAGCAGTTGGTTTTGCATCTTCAGTAATTGGTGGAGTTGTTCTTTACAATTTTGATTACTATGAAAAACCGGTTTTAGAGTTTGATAAAAATGGACTTAATTGCAATGGCTCTTGGTTTGCATGGAAAAATGTCTCAAGTGTAAAAATGAAAAATAAACAAGAAATTATTGGATATGGCCGACATCAACAAGTTCATCGGTTTGATTATATTGCCATTCGCTTAAGAAATGGGGCTTTACACGAAATTAGACACTCTGGAATTGCAATAAAATTGACAGAGCTTCTCGAGCTCATCAATTTTTCTTGGGAAAAAGCACAGCAGAAGTTGGAAGAAGTTTCCTAATGATTCTTGGGGTAGGTACTGATATTGTGGGGAGCAATCGCTTTGCTGCAATGAGCACATTTTCGTATGATCGCTTACGTACCTTCTTTTCAGAAGCAGAACTTATGGCTGCGCAAGACCCAAAGAACTCCAAGCACTTCTTGCCCGAAAAACTGGCAACGCGTTTTGCGGCAAAAGAGGCGCTCTTCAAAGCGCTCAGCGCTACGTTGGTAAGGCTTGGGCATACTCAAAAAACATTTTCACTTCGTTTTTTAGCACAAATTTCTTCAGTTCAAATAACGATTTGGGGTGTACCTGAGTTTCATGTTGATTGTGCAGCCCTTGAACAAAAAATTGGCGTAAAGCTTCCATCACTGCACATTCATTTATCACTTTCTCATGAGCGAGAGCATGTACTTGCTTTTGTTGTATGCGAGCTTTATAAATCTTAATGAGTCTGAGAATTGACAATAACTCTTTTGATTTTTTAGTCTTGAACAATGTCATTATAAATTAATATTTATGGGGAGATTGTATGAAAAAAGGTTTATTGAGCTTGCTGTTTATTGGAGCAATGAGCCAGTGTTCGGCGATGATTCAGGGTGATTTTGAGCTTGTTTTGATTAATAGTAGTTGTATGGAAAAATGTCAAGAATACATACAGATTATTAAAGAAAAAATCGAGAAAAAAGCTTTGCCTGAGGATCAAGAGCATGCAGAAAACATTAAGGAAATTGTTTTGCATGAAGTTGCACAAGGAGAACGAGAGCTTCTTTTAATACTCAAAGATGGCAAAGAGTATACAGGCCATACATTTTTTACCATACAAAAAGATGGTCGTGTAAAGATTACGACACCTGGTTTTGTAAATTCTGGATATGCAATTCTTGTACTATCAACATTTTTCAAATATTTGAGAAATCAGTTTAATGCTGAAATCATTTTTTCTCTCCCACCTGAAAATGTTGCAGCATTTCAAGCTCTTATCAATTGCTTCGGGTTTATTAATGATCAAGCCATTGCAATAGAGGGTGAAGATCAGCCAGAAAAATATGGTTTCAGCAAAGAATATGTTGCTCAGATGAGGCGATTTAGACTCCCTGTTGATACAGAAATTAAATAATAATTTTGATAATTTTTATTAAGGAGGGTGTATGAAGAAGTTATTAGCGATAGTATTTTTAATTGCAGGGATTGGGCAATGTGGGGCAATGCTGGACGGTACAGAAAAGCTTGCTTGGGTTGATGGACAAAATGCTGATGAGTATGCGCGGTACACTGAAATGATCGGGCGTTCCATTATCCAAGGAACTTTGCCTGAAGATGAGGAAGTTGCTCAAAAACTAAAAAAGACTGTATGGGATGAAGTAAGATGCGGAGAGCGAAGACTTCTTTTGATGCTCAGCAAAGATGAATCTTATATTGGGCATATGTATTATTCCGTGCAGGCAGAAAAGCATCTGATCAGATTCGCAACCCCTGGTTTTGCTAACCCTGCTCAGATGGTCCCTGCCCTTAAAATCTTTTTTAAAAAATTAAGAAGTCATATGTGTTTTTTGCCCGAAGATAAGCTCTGGGATATAACCTTTATTTTGCCAGAAAACAATGTTTCCATGTACGAACCTCTTATTCAGCTCTTTGGATTTGAGCGAAATGATGACATTATTCCTGCCGGGCATGCAGCTAAGTATTACAGTGAAGAACTGAGGGCTGAACTGGGAGAGTTTCAGGGGTTCATCTTGTCGGGTGCTCAAGAAATTAAGTAGTTTTTGATAAGATTTTTTTAAATTTCTTGGGCGTTGTATAAAATTTGCAAAAGTTTTACACAACGCCCTTTTTTTATTTATGTTATTAGCTAAGGTGAAATTATTATTATTAATAAGTTTGAAGAGGGGTTTCTATGAAGAATTTTTTAGCAGCTATGTTTTTTGTGATGAGTATTGGGTCTTGTAGTGCTATGCAAGAAAACCAAGCACAGGTGGTTGAAGCCGCGCAATGTGTGGTTATCGATTCTTTTAATATAAGCGATTATGATGTTGGTTTTTTTTATCAAAAAATGCACTCCGTTGCTATTCCTGCTGGTAAAACCAAAGAAACAGCATTAAATGATTTTAAACAACATGTATGGGATGAGGTTGCTCAAGGAGAAAGAAAAATTCTTCTAATGATCGATGAGGATAACGGATATCTCGGGCACGTTTTTTTTGTTGAGCAAGAAGATGGGCGCATAAGGTTCTCTTCACCGGGTTTTGCAGTTGATCCAATGCTTATAACAACGGTTTTTCTCAGTAAGCTTAAAAGCTTGAATAATCAAGTGCATGAATTAATTACATTTTTGCACGAAAATGATATTGCGCAATTTCAGAATTTATTTAACTATTTTGGGTTTCTTGAAGATCAGCTTGCTGCCGTGCCCGGCATAGGTGAGAAGTATAATCTTGATATGAGTGGCTACAAATGGTTTAGGCTTTCAAAAGAAACTGAAATTAAGACTATTCCAAAGCAAAAGAGTGGATGGTAAAAACAATATAGTCAATATCCGTCATTTGATTTTTCTAGGGTACTTTGCAAAACTTATCAAAGTTTGTAGGGTACCCTCAATAGCTTATGGAAGAAGTATTTTACATGGTTGATTTAGTGAGATTAAAGCAGTATGAAATTGATGCGATTGTGAATTTATTTAAAGAATATTTCCACCAGAATGATCACTTATGGATCTTTGGGTCGCGTACAAATCTTACTGCTCGTGGTGGTGATATTGATTTATACATAGAAACTGAGATTTCCCAGGCAGATGTTGTTCTTTCTAAAAAAAATAAATTTGTTTTAGCCCTCTATGAGCAAATTGGTGAGCAAAAAATTGATATTGTTATTAATATGCTTGCCAGTAAGGTAAAATTACCGATTCACGAAGTTGCTCGGCAAACGGGAGTATTGTTAGTATGAAGAAGATAATCAAAGAAGAGATTATTAAGATCGCGCAAGTCCACGAAAAGAGACTATCTTATGCGTTGAAATCTCTTGTTCACCTTATTCCTTTTACCGCAGAAAAAGTGCTTAATTTGAACGAACATGATTTTTTGGTTGTTGAATTAATGACCAACCGATTTTCCAAGTTGCAAGATTTTGTTGGAAGCAAAATAATTAATCTTTTTTTAGATGTTTCTCAAGAGCCGCATGAGGCCCTAACTATGATTGATAAGCTCAATAAACTTGAAAAATTTCACATCATTGATGACAAGGATGTTTGGCAAGAAATGAGAGAGCTGAGAAATCACTTGGCTCATGAGTACCCGGATCAACCCGAGTTAGTTGCTCAGTTTCTTAATCAAACGTACTCTTTTTCTCAAGAGCTTTTACAGATTCTGTCCAAGCTTCTTGAGCGCATTGGATAAAATATCAAACAATTGAGTACTATTTGATTTTTCTAGGGTACTTTGCAAAACTGACCAAAGTTTACAGAGTGCCCTTATTTAATTGGAATTACAAATGTCAAAAAAGTGTCTTGGTCACATTCTCTCCGGTTCGCTTCTTGAAGGCATGGTCATGCGCCTTGATGCCGACTGCAGTCTTGAAGAAATTAAGACCGGCAAGTTTGTCTCAGTAATTGGCGATCAATACACCTTTTTTTCTATGATCATCGACCTTGAGCTTCAGGTAACCAATCCTGATATTCTGTTATTTCCTCCAACTGAAAAAGAAAAACTTTTGGGTCAGCTGCTCAAAAAGCGCGACATTTATGCTCGTGTAACCCTGCGCCCTATGCTTATGCTTGATAAAAATAGAAAGCATATGCCGGTTAAAACTATTCCCTTTCACTTTGCTCCGGTGTATGAAGCAAGTAACCAAGATATTGCCGAAATTTTTGGCGATGAAAAAATGGGTTCGAAATATTTTAATATTGGTGCTCCGCTTGATATGCAAGCGCCCGTCTGTTTAGATCTTGAACGTTTTACTGAGCGAAGTAATGGAATTTTTGGAAAAACTGGAACCGGTAAAACCTTTATCACGCGTCTGATTCTTGCCGGTATGGTGAAAAGCGATAAAGCGGTGAATCTCATTTTTGACATGCATAGCGAGTATGGCTTTCAGGCACGTAAAGAGGGCCAAGGGCAGATGTTTGTAAAGGGACTCAAAACCCTATTTCCCCACAAAGTGGCGATTTTTTCGCTGGACCCAGACTCAACACGCCGCCGTGGCTGTTCGCCCGATGTTGAAGTGGTTCTTGGGTATCAAGATATTCGAGTAGAAGATGTCATGCCTCTGCAAGACGAGCTCAATTTACATCCCACAGCACTTGAGGCTGCTTACTTGATTGCCGCTAAATATAAAAATAATTGGCTCCAAGTCTTGTTGGAGCAAGAGGGAACTATTAAAGAATTTGCCGCTGAAATTGGTGCACATGCAGAATCCGTTGGTGCATTGCATCGCAAGCTCAAGCGACTTGAGCGCTTCCCATTCTTGCGTAAGACTTCCGGCGCAACGTCGATGATCGATCGTCTGATGGAGTATTTAGATAAGGGCATTCATGTGGTACTTGAGTTTGGTACGCACACTTCAATGCTCAGTTATCTCCTGATTGCCAATATCATTACTCGCCGTGTGCACGAAGAATATATTGCTAAGACTGAAAAGTTTTTAGCTTCACAGCGCAAGGACGAAGAGCCTAAAAAGCTCATGATTACCATTGAAGAAGCACATAAATTTTTGAATCCAAGCGCAGCGCGTCAAACTATTTTTGGTACCATTGCCCGTGAAATGCGTAAATATTACGTTTCATTGTTGGTTGTAGACCAACGTCCTTCTGGTATTGACCCAGAAATTATTTCTCAAATTGGCACCAAAGTTGTGGCTCTGCTCAGTGACGAAAAAGATATTCAAGCAGTGCTTACCGGTGTGAGCAATGCCAGCGGCCTGCGCACGGTGCTTGCTACGCTTGATACCAAACAACAGGTCTTGCTGCTTGGCCATGCAGTTCCAATGCCGGTGATTGTCAAAACGCGTGAATACAACGACGAGTTTTACAAAGACATGGGTGGTCTAGTTACACTCAAAGATGTGAAGCAAGCAATTGATGAGATTTTCTAGCAGTTCTGAGCGCTTCATCAAAAGCATCGAATTTTCAACATATCTCACGGTATCCTCTTTGTAATTGATTACGTTTAAAAACTAATTTTTTATAAAGGTAGAGGGTGATATGAACCTAAAAAAAATACAGATTATTTTGGTGTTGTGCTTGCTTTGTTTTTCATCTTCACCATACGTACAAACAATGACCCTTGATCAGTCGCTGGGCAAACTTAAGGGTAATCTTGTAGTGCTTAAGGGTAAGCTGCAGACTCTTCGAACACAGCTCACCGATTTAGCTGGTAAGCTTGGTGGCGGTGATGTTGACGGGGACAAGCACGTTGAAAAGAGTTTTAAAGCTGATATCACCACATGCTTGCCCAAGAAGGCTCCAGAGAAGGTTTTGTCTTTGCCTAAGACAAAAGAAAATCTACAACCTGTTACAATTTATCATACTTGTAGTGAGACTGAAAAATTCAGAAAAGATAAGAATTATCATCAAGAAACTGACTGGTCACGCCAGAAAAATGTTTTTTCTGATTATCCGTTCTGGTTTTTTCCAAGTACTTCTTTAAGAACTTTTCATGTGATTGTTGGTGAGCAACCTAATACCCCAGATTCCAATTATTGCGGCTATCACGCACTTTTTAATGCGATTCATTTTATTCGGTATTTTACACAAGTAGATATTAATAATTTGCCCGATCAAGGCTCAAACCCTAAAATAGATGAAACGATTGATTATTTTAGTGAACAGAGAGGTCACGTTTCGCCACCTATTTTTACTAAAAAAATGGTCGAATTTAAAAAAGAAATTCTTACAGGACTTGGTCTTAAAGATATTGATGCATCATCAAGCGATTTGAGCCCAGATTATTTCAGAGCTATTGCAGCACAAGATTCGGACATCAGAGAGCTTATTGAAAATGGTCATTTTATATTTCTACCTGAAGCGACCGACCAGGGGGTTATCGATCTTGATCCTCGTTATATTACAGATGTTGTTGCCCCATCAGTTGATTTTTTTAGGAATCAGAAAAACGCAATTTTAACGTGGGCGATTGGATTTAACAGTACCATTTTTAATGGTCATTTTGGTACGGTTTGTTTGGTAAAACAAAATGAGACATTGTATGAATTTGTCTGTGATTCGTTTAATACGTATGAGCTTTTGAATGATTCTTATCCCCAGAGAGCATTGATACAATCGATTGTGAGGAGTAAAGATAATTTTATTTCTTATTTCATAAACAAGTTTATTGAAAATTACACCAAGAGCCTTGAGCAAGATTATTATCTTCTGTTTCAAAAGCTTGTGCAATTTGCTCAAAATAAGAAAATTGGTGAAGTCCGAGATGTTGTAAGTAATTATATGAAGCAAGCACTCTTGGCCAAAATTAATAAACAGATTCAAAGGAGTGATGGGACTCTGTATCCAAGCCCTGTTCAAAACTATAATCACTTGGGTAGACCATCTGTTGCGCGTGAGCTTTTTAATGATAATCAATATGCAAATATCATTGAGAAGCAAGCAGAAGTTAAGCAAGCGCTTGGTGATGAAGCTGCACGATATGTTGACCATCTACCAGTTCATCAACAAGCGAATAAGATACTTACTGATACATTAACAGATGATTTTAAGAGAATTGTCAGAGGTGCAGGGCGTGTCTTTAAGCGCCTTAAAATTTTTCATAAAATAAAAGCCTATTTTGAAGGGGGCAATCTTGAGTCAGAGGTAGATACGCCGGACGGATTTTTTGATGAATTTGAGTTGGAAAATTTAAATGACCCTGAAACTGTTATTAAATCTTTTAATGTTATTATAAAAAGAATGTCAGCGGCTGATATGAGTGAATATAATCCGAAAGATATACATCCTCATCTTAAGCAAAGCTTGCAGAGCACAATTAATAAGGCCTTAAGTACAACATACAAAACTACTATTATCCCTGAAAAAGCTTATGAAGAAATCGTTGATCAGTGGCAAAAAGCAGCTTGGGCGCTTTATGCCGTCAAAAATTATATTGAGTAAAAATGATCGAAGTACTGGTTGGCCAAGCCTTCTCTTCTGCTGAACGCAATTCCGATTGACGAGTAGTAATAATCGCGCTAGGATTTTACATTCTCACGATAAGATGAGTGTTGAGGAGTAGATTATTTTAAGGAGTTTTGTATGAAAAAGATCGTATCTACAGTTGCAATGTCATTACTTGCAATTACCTTTGTTGCAGCAAAAAATGAGTCTCTTGTATCTATCGATAGCATTTTGATTATGCAAAAGTCACAAGAAGGTCAAAAGCTCACTAAAAAGTTACAAGATGACATTTCAAAGTTTCAAAACGAAGTGTCTTTAGCTCAAAAAGACATGGCCGATTTGCAAAAAGAACTTGCAGAGAAGTCAACTAAGTTAAGCAAAGAAGAGCTTGAACGCAAGAGCGATGAGCTTGCTTCAAAACGTAAAGTGCTTGAACGTAAATTGGCAGACAAAGAAGAAGCTCTTAAAATGAGCATTCAAAAAGACCAACTTGCGTTGCGCGACAAACAAATGAAAGTTGTTAATGCAACTTTTGAGTCAGAGCAGTGGGGTCTTTTGATCGACAAAAATACACCAGGTGTTTTGTGTGTTGCAAAAGCAATCGACAAAACCGACGATTTATTGAAAAAAGTGGATGCTGCATTCGATGTTGAGCAGACCAAAAATACAATCAAAAGTGGCAGCGTAAAGACTGCATCTGCAAAAGATAAGACTCCTGCAGAAGGCGTACGAGCTGCATAATGAATCTGAACCTTACTTTACAAGATATTATTTGCTTGCTCGATGTGGTTGAATGCCACATCGAGCCTTCGTTTTTAGTCAAAAAAATTGCTTCACTTGAACAAGCTGGACCAGATGATATTGCTATTATCATGGACCGCGGGGATCAATCGGTTTTTGACGCAGTAAGTACCGAAAAAATTAAGCAGAGCAATGCGGGCATTTTTCTTGCAAGCAAAGCTGTTGTTGATGGCAAGCGGTATTTGTTAGTCAAAGATGAAGTTATAGCGTTTCAAAAGCTTGTTGATGTTATTGCTCAAAAAGTATCAGAAAATGATCCGCTTATTGCGCCAACAGCTCAAGTTCATCCATCAGCAGTGATAGAGCAAGGTGCTACAATTGGGCAACATACCTTTATTGGAGCACAAGTTGTTGTTGGTCGCGATTGTCAGATTGGTGCTGGTGTTGTGTTGCATCCGGGAGTAAAGATCTTGGATCGATGCATTATCGGTGATGGGACAATTATCCATGCAGGAGCCGTGATCGGTTCAGATGGTTTTGGGTATCAAATTACCAAAATCGGTCTGCGAAAAATTCCACAAATTGGCATTGTTCGCGTTGGCAAATTTGTGGAAATTGGGGCAAACTGCACCATCGATCGTGCATCATTTGACCAGACGCTTATTGGGAATGGCGTAAAAATTGATAACTTGGTGCACATTGCGCATAATGTCACGATTGGTGATGGCTGCGCTATTTTGGCACAAACCGGCATTGCAGGAAGTGTTACCATTGGTGTTGGTACGCAAATTGGGGGCCAAGTTGCCATAAAAGATAATGTGGTTGTTGGAAAAGGGGTAAAAGTTGTTTCCAAGAGTGGTGTGATGAGCAATCTTGTGGACGGTTCAACGGTTGCTGGAATTCCATCGATGCCGTTTTTGCAGTGGAAACGCTGCATGGTTGCGCTGAATAAATTACCTGAAGTAGTGAAGCTTGCAGGTGATGTTAAGACGCTCCTTGAAAAGCAGGCTGGTCGGCGTGGCATTTTTGGATCAATAAGCCATTTTGTAAAAAAAATTTTTAATTGAGTTCTTTGCATGGATATTTGTGTCGTTGGAAAGCAGGATGCTTTGCTTGCTACAGAGCTTGCAACGCGTTTGAACGCGCCCCTGTATACTTTTTCGCACGATTACTTTGCAGACACAGAATCTATTATGCGATTTACGCATGGCGCTGATGTAGCCAATAAATTGGTTCTGATTGTATATCAGTTTTTGCCTTCTAACCGTGAAGCGGGTGGTGATCGGTATACCTGCGTTAATCATCAATTCCTGGATATTCTTTTTCTCGTGCAGCGCCTCAAGCAGCATCAGCCTGCGGGTATGATACTTGTACTTCCTTACCTACCTTACGCTCGTCAAGAAAAAAAAGATGACTGTTGTGCTGCAAGTCCATTTGAACTGGCGTTAAGCTTACTGGCTCACGTTGGTGTTCGAAGTGTGGTTGCAACCGATATACACGGTGGTGCAGCAGGCGTGCAAGGGATTCAAGAAGTTTGTTTGGATAGTCAATGGGTACAATTTTTACAAGAATACTGCCATAAGCAGAACATAACCTTTGATCAGGTGGCTATTTTATCACCCGATCAGGGAGGCCTTTCGCGTGCACGTGCCGTTGCAACAGCGCTTGGTACAGACTTTGCTTGTATGTATAAGCATCGGCCAGAGAAAAACCGAGTAGTCATGCAAGGGCTTGTTGGCAATGTTGCAGGTAAGACGGTCATTATTATTGATGATATTCTTGATACTGCTCGTACTGCAGTCTTGGCATGTGAAATTGCTCGTGATTATGGAGCCGATAGAGTTATTGGTTGCTTTTCGCATGCCGTGCTTTCGGCAGGGTCGCTTAAGCGCTTGGAAGAAAGCTGCTTTGATGCTGTTTTCTTGTCCAGTACCATGATGATTGATACCGCTCATTTGCCAAGTATGGTGCATATTGTGCCGGTAGAATCATATCTTGTAGAACAGATTGAAATTTTTATTCATCAAATGATGCGTAAGGAACCATCATGCAAGCTCAGTTTGATCAATCAGTAATTCGCGCGGTTATTGGTTTAGGAAACCCTGGAAAAAAATATGAGCGAACGCGTCATAACATAGGGTTTCGCCTTGTTGATGTATTATGCGAGCGTTACGGAGGTTCATGGCGTACGGTTAATAACATGGAGCATGCAACTATACGGATAGGTCAGGCCGGAGGAGAGATTCATCTCATTAAACCGATAACATTTATGAATAGCTCTGGGCAAGTCCTCCCATTTCTGCAAAAAAAAGGAATTAAGCCTGAGCAGATTGTTGTTGCGCATGATGAGCTTGAAAAGAAATTTGGTGATGCAAGCTTAAAATTTGGTGGAAGTGCTAAAGGGCATAATGGATTGCGTTCAATTATAGCAACGATAGGTGCTGACTTTTGGCGTGTCCGTTGTGGTATTGGGCGGCCGGTTGATCGCGATGAAGTTGGTGATTTTGTTTTAACCCCTTTTACGCCTCAAGAAGAACAAGCAATACCTATAATGCTTGACCAAGCGGCTATTCTATTGAGAATGGAATAAAAAGATTCAGTTTGAAAAAATAACAACCCGAATGAGTTAGTAGGACAGCGGAATGTCCCATTTTTGGGTAGACAGGGCTTTTTCTATCAGGTACGCTTAGAAAACTATATTTAGACTTGTATGTTTGAAAATTAAAGAAAGGATCTTGCTGTGATTTCAACATCTGACTTTCGCAAACGATCAACAAAAATTTTGTGGAATAATGAGCCATGGCTTATTGTTGATTACCAATCGGTTAAGCCTGGTAAAGGTGGAACATATTTGTGTACAAAAATGAGAAATCTCATTACGGGCAGAATGCTTGAAGAGACTTTCCGTTCAGCTGAAAAATTTGAAGAACCTGATCTTGAGTACAGTGAAGTTCAATTTTTGTATGCGGATGATTTGTATCATTTCATGGACAAAGATAGTTATGAGCAAGTTGACTTCAGTGAAGATCAAATTGAAGCAGTTAAGCAGTATCTTAAAGAAGGTAGTATTTACACCGTACTTCGCTTTGAAGGTAAACCTATCTTGGTAGAACCACCAACATTTATGATTCTTGAAGTTGTTGAAACTGTTCCTGGTGTAAAAGGTAATACAGCACAAGGTGGTACAAAACCTGCAAAGCTTGAATCCGGTGTAGTTGTTCAAGTTCCTCTTTTTGTGAGCGAAGGCCACAAAGTGAGAATCGATACACGAGAAGACAAGTACATTGAAAAAGTAGACTAATCCAGCTGCCTCTATTCGCGAAAAGCTTATTGTTACTATACCATATGGAATTTTCAAACCATGAAAAAGAAACCGCTTTCATCTGAAGAAGAGTTAAACGTACCTGCTGAAAATATCGAAGTATCTGAAAAAACAGAAGAATCTACTGAAGATACGGATATATCAACAGAAGATCTGGATGTACTATCTGAAGATGCGTCTCTGTTGCCTGAAGAGTTGAATACTTTGCCTATTGATGCTGAGCTTGATCACGAGCAACAGCAAGCAGAAGCTTTACAAGAAGTTGAATCTGAAGAGGTCTTAATTAAACTTGATTCTCGTCGAGATGAACGATGTGTAGCATTTTATTTGTGTTACGCGGTTGATCGCTTTGATTATGCTATTTCACTTGAAAAAGCTGTAAGAGATTTTGACAATTGGTTTGAAATTGACATTGATGAACATCCATTTACCTTAGATCTTGCTCGTGGTGCTATTGACTGCAGAGATGAGCTTGATGAACAGGTTAAGCCATATCTTAAAAATTGGAGGCTTGAGCGACTAGGTTGCTGCACTCGATTAATTCTACGCCTTGCACTTTGGGAACTACGTCAGGACAATGCGATTCATTCAATTATCATTAACGAAGCGGTTGAGCTTGCAAAAACATTTGCAGAAAAAGATGCTTACAAATTTGTTAATGGTGTACTGGATGAATTTTTCAAACAAAAAATTGCTCACGCTGAAGCTAAAAAATGATGCATGGATGGGAGCGCGTGGAAAACATGATAAAAAAATCTTCATATGAATGGCTTTATAAGGTTGGAAACGATCAACAGCTTTTTTTTATTCTTGGACCCTGCGCCATTGAAGGAGAAAGCTTTACGTTTAAAGCTGCTGAGTTTCTTAAAAAACTTTCAGAAAAGCTTTCGTTTAAGCTCATCTTCAAAGGTTCTTTTGACAAAGCAAATCGTATTTCTTTAACGAGTAAGCGTGGTGTTGGTATTGATCAAGGTCTTAAAATTCTTGCACACGTGAAGCAAGAGTTTGATTTACCTGTTATTACCGATGTTCACGATATTTCACAAATGGCAGCAATAGCTGATGTTGTTGATATTATTCAAATTCCTGCATTTTTATGTCGACAAACAGATTTACTGCTTGCAGCCGGAAAAACAGGTCTTCCTATCCATTTGAAAAAGGGGCAGTTTTTAGCTCCTGAAAATATGGAGCCATTGATTGCAAAAATAGAATCAACGGGCAATCAGAATACCTGGCTTTGTGAGCGTGGATTTACCTTTGGTTACAACAATTTAATTGTTGATTCCCGTAATTATCCAATTATGAAAAGCACCGGTAAACCGGTGGTGTTGGATGCAACGCATGCGGTTCAACGACCTGGTGGACTTGGTGGTGCTTCTGGTGGAAATCGAGAGTTTGTGGCAACGCTTGCAGCCGCAGCGGTTGTGCAAGGGATAGCTGGAATTTTTATGGAAGTGCATGAAAATCCTGAGCAGGCTCATTCTGACGGACCCAATATGATTCGTCATGCTGATCTTGAAAAGCTTGTGAGTTATTTGATTGATTTGGATGCATGGGCAAAAAGCAATCCTGTTCCAGAAGCGCGATAAAAAAAGAAGTTTGATAAAAAGTTTCAAGAATGTAATTTCATAAAAAGAGCCTCGATTTGTTCGAGGCTCTTTTTATTTTTTGATTTCAATAAAGATCGCCATGTTCTTGAATAGTTTCTTTGAGCATAATTTTAGCTCGAGGTGGCTGATAAGGACTTGGTGGGTCATCTTGAAAGATAGTTGGCCTTGCCGGTCTTGTGACTGTGCTTGGACTGGTGATGATTATGCTTGATGGTAACGCTTTTTTTAAGCTCGTAATTTTTGTTTCTCCATCCAGGTGATATATAACTCTATTCTTTATGACGATCCCCTGACTAATTAATTGAATTTTGCTTGCATTACTTTCACCTTGTGGTGGCTGATTAATATTGAGCAGGATTAACATTTCTGGCTTACACTCACTACGGGCTTTTTTGATTGAGATATATTTCAGGGAAAGGGCATTAAGTTTTTTTTGCAAGCTGGTTTGGATTTTTTGAATATTGGAATCACGACTAAAACTAATAATAAATTTATACCTACAGTTATCGGTCTGAATTTTAATGTTATTTTCGTTTGTAGTAATATTTATTCCAGAGCATAGCAGCGATGTATAGATGATTGCTTGAAAGTATTCACGATTAAATTTGCGTAATGACCATGGAATTGCATGCAGAATACATTCGATATTTTTAACAACAAGAGGGACATTATTGTTGAGAAGCCCCTCTTGAATCTTATATAAATTTGGATGATAGAGGTTGATTTGTGAATAGGACTCATTACTAACGGCCTCAAGGTCTTCTCGAGGAGCATCTTTGTGTACATGGAATTGATTCCAATTCTTAAGGATACAGAGATTTGGGGCTCTATTATGGTTTCCAATTGATTTTATTGGCTGAGCAAAAGGGTATGCCCTGAGTGTTGTAGGGTCCTTTTTAAGCTCCAACGAGGCACATGAGAGATGAGTAAAATTGTCTTGAATTTTTGTATGATCTGATATTCCATGAAAAGAAATGCCAGCAAGCGTCATAGGTACATCATCTTGATGATTTTGTTTATAATAATCGTTTTCAAAAATCTGTTTAAGTGCATTAAGAACCGTATTCTTTTGTTTTTTTTCTTGAGCTTCTTTCTGATTGATCTTGAATTCAAAGAGATAAATATTGTTGGCTGTTCGAATATAGGTGTCAGCTTCTCCGCTTCCTGTTGGAATATCTGAGCAAACGGTGTAGTTTGTCAATCTTAAGAGTGTATGAATTAAGCTGTGATAAAATCCCTCGTTATGATTTGGATTTTGAAGTGTTTGAGGGATACATTTAATCAGGTCATCAAATGACCGAGTAATAGTAAAAATATTATTTTGATCAAGAGCATTTTTGAGTTGTGCAAGAAATTCTGGTACAGGCATAAGGGGTGGTAAGAGTTCTTCTGGCTCAACAGAGGTTGTCATCTGTTCATCTCCAGAATTTGATTCTGAGCTATCTTGGAAATCACCTAGAACTTTTCTTCGTTTTTCTTGTAATAAGCTCGAACTAGGTGATGGGTCATCACCTAGTTTCCGTTTTTCCCTTGATTCATTCATGCCTTGGCATACAAATGAACTTATAAGTGCAAAGAGTATTGCCAGATTTAAAGGATTATTGGTTCGTTTAAATAAGCTTAAAAAAAATCTGTTCATTGCTCTCCTAAGGCATTAATCTGTGCAAAATTGATAGAACTAAGTGCTTTTTTGAAACTATCAATTTTTTTATTTGCAGGTCAATGTAAATGGAAGCAAGTGATTGGGTGTTGAAAAGGGAGTGCCTGTTAAATTTAAGATACGTCAATTTTAGATTTAACAGGACATAAGTTTATAATTTAATTATTTAAAAACGATTGCTTTTGAAGATTGTAGGCCCGTTTTTTTCCAGCCCATGAGTTCAGCCTCCATATCGGCATCACTTTTTTGGAGAGCCTCTTTTTGAGCATCAGCGAAGGTTTTTGCTCGCTTTGTAGGAGTTTTTTGATTTTTAGGGTGGTCAAGGCAGTATTTTTTAAAATCATCGATTGATTTGTAGGTAATCAGTTCATGGGGGTCGATACAATTACCGTCTACGTCAATATAGCCAATACGATACGATATTCTCAGGGGAGGAGTTGTTTTTTCTGTAGAATCATCGCCTTTCCAATAAAATGACATTGCAATGCAAGTAATCGGCTTGTTTCTATGAGCAAATCCATTAGCATAACGTCGGTCATATATTTGCTTGAAGCCATGTATGCTTTTTTTATTGAGCTTGTACTCAAAAATATAATCCATTTCATCGGTGTACAAAACGGTGTCAGCAACACCTTCTCCTGAGGTATATTCAGAATTTGGAGAAAGGTCCAATCCCATTAAAATAATGTGAATGATTGACTGAAAGTATGCTTCTTTAGCAATACGAATTTTTGATGGGATGGCAAAAATAATCTTATTAATTGTGCTGATTAAAAGCTCAGGATTATGGTTTGCAATTGCTTCCTTCACAGCCAAAAAGTTTTCGTTAATTGCAGTGCTCAATTCTGGTGTCATGAGCTTGAGTATTTCTTTATCTTTTAAAATATTTCGAGCTTCCTTATTGGGGCAAGTAAGGTTGTAGCGTGGTGGTTTTAATGATAATTGTTGAGCAGCAATTATCCCAAGCTGGTGAAGAACAGGAATGACTCTTAGGTCTTGACCAAGTGATGTTTCAGGGTGTAGATCAAGGCTCATGCTATCTATTTCACATGGTTCATCTGAGGTTATTTTTGCTATCAAACGCTTTGATTCTGAATCTTTTTCAGCATCACTGAGTAAGCCATATAAACTGCTTTTTTCAAAAAAACTACTATATGAGCTCTGTGAAAGTGCTTTTAAAATTGATTTTGGATTGGCAACGTATTCGGTTTCGTCATCCTGAGTGGTAAAATCATAACCTCCATACCAAGTTTCTAATTTTTTAAGAACATCAATTGCAGTCATTTTACTTGATTGTGCAAACTCATTAACATACGGAGTAAAATTTTTTGCTAATTCTTTTTGAGAAAAACCGATGAGCTTTTTACTTCTTTCATCATGAGATAAATTGATGAGATTAAGTTGCGCTAAGAGATCTTTTTCCCAAAAGTTACACAATCCAGTAATAAATAAAAATTCAATTTTATCTTCTAGGCCATGGAGTGCGGAATAAAAATCTTTGAGTTGTTGGTAGATTGCTTTCTGATGTGAGCTCTTGACCATGATTGGGGTATCATAGTTGTCGATTAAAATAACAACTTTTCGCTTTTTTCTTCCATAGAGCTTATTAACAAGATTCCGCATTTTCAAGATTGGGGATTTACTTTTGCTTGTATTGCAGTTGAGTTCTTCAGTAATTGTATCGAGCGATTCTGCTAAGAATTCTTTAAATTCTTCTGCAGACGTCCGGTGAGGTATGGTTGAAAAATCTAGCGTTATAACAGATTTTGGTGACATCTCTTTCCAGCGTTTTCTTTTGGCAACATAAAGTCCTTCCAAGAGTGAGGCATCGTTTCCAAAATAAGCTTTAATCGTTGAAAGGAGTGTGGTTTTACCAAATCCCTGCGGACGTGTTAAAAAATAAAAATGTTGTTTTTCCCCTCGATACAGATTATGAATTGCTCGAGTTTTATCAACGTAGAAATACTTACCAAGAATAATTTTTTTAAAGTCGTTAATATTTATGGGTAATGGTTTAAGAGGAGCTTTTGAGATGAGTTCTGTACTTTTTTTAGTTAATTTTTTCTTTGTAGGTTGAGCATTGATGTTCACTGGATTTGAAAGCAGGAGTAAGCAAATAATCGTAGCAGTGTTGAAGTACTTCATGGGGAATTTTGCCTTGTGAGTAGGTGTAAAGTGAGTAAGTATATTTAGATTTGGACGCGTATTCTGTAGGGGCGCTGGGAAACTTTATTTTCTTTAACCAGTTGATTGCACTGGCTACTGCATGCATTAGCATAGCTTTCAACACAATTTTTACAGCCAATAAAATGTTTATTGCATAAAGCATTGCAACAATTGGTGTAGTCATCGCAAGGAGCATTGCATAAGTCGCAGGTGCCAACAATGTCATCATTAACCTTGACCGTTATTCTACGATCGAAGACATAATTTTTCCCTCTAAAGAATCCTTCAGGGAACTGTTCAACATAGCGGTGGATACCACCTAAAATTTGGAAAACTTTTTTTGCTACGCCTTTTTCTTGAAGGAGCGCAGAAGCTCGTTCGCAGCGAATGCCGCCCGTGCAGTACATGAGTACTTGTTTATCTTTGAATTGCTCAAGATTTTGCTCGATGTATTTTGGAAAATCTCTGAAGGTATTAACTTCAGGAGTTATTGCCCCTTCAAACTTGCCAACACGAGCTTCGAAGTAGTTTCTTCCATCAAGGATGACCAAGTCATCAGGCTTATTTTTAAGGAGTTCATGTGCTTGCGCAGGGGTCAGGTGCGTTGCACAGTCTTCGGCTTTTAATTGATCCGGGTTAATACCCAAGTTAACAATCTCAGACTTAACAACAACGCGCAAGCGGTCAAAATAGTTATGTTCTGCTGGAACAGGGGTCTGTTTGAAATCGATATTCCCAAATAAAGGGTGTTCATTCATAGTAGCAATGTAGGCGTCTGTGCTGGCTTCAGATCCAGCAACGGTGCCATTAATGCCTTCATGAGCCAGAATTATTCGGCCTTCAAGATTTAATTTTGAGCACAGTTCATGCTGCCAATCACGAATTTCTTGTGGATTGGCGATGTGAACATATTTGTAATACAGTAATATCTTTTTATTCATGAGCTTAATTCCCCTGCAAAGCGTTCTAAAGTGCCTATTTTAACATGTTTTTTTGCTCTGTCTAAGGGGGCCCGGTAATTGCCCCCTGCTTAGCTTCTATAGTTTTTTTATACGGTTTATGCTTTCGGCATCAAGAATCGATTGATCGGTGAATCGGACCTTAATGGAGTATTAAGGCGGTCAAATTTATCAACGAGCTTTCCCTTCTCAATCAAGTATGCTTGATCGAGTATACTCCGAACAAATTCCATATCGTGACTTGAAATAACAATTGCAAGTCCCTCTGCTGCAAGGCGTTGCAACAATAATACCAGTGATTGTGTATTGGTTGGATCAAGTGCTGATGTTGGTTCATCCAAAAGCAAGACTTGAGGTTCAAGACATAATGCCCGGGCAAGTGCGACGCGTTGCTGCTGGCCACCTGATAGTTGTGCTGGATAGCGATGAGCAAAACCCTCCATGTCGACCAATTTTAAATAATCATGAGCTTGTGTTCGAGCATGATCTTCAAGTATCCCATGTGTAACCATAAGTGGTTGCATGCAATTCTCTTCTACGGTTAGGTGAGGGAAGAGATTGTATTGCTGGAATACAATACCAACTTGTCCTGCGCGTTGTGCTGGGGTGAGTTGGGACAACTTTTTTCTATCGATGGTAATTGTCCCCTGGGCAGCTTTTTCAAGCCCTGCAATGCAGCGCAAGAGCGTTGTTTTTCCTGCACCACTTTTTCCGAGTAATAAAGTAATGCGTCCAGCGAAAAAGGTGACTGAGATATTATCAAGTATCAACGATTCTCTGCGTGAATAGCGCAGTGAAAGATTATGAGCGATGACCATAACGTAACCTCCGTTCTAGATATTTTCCGGTCCAGGAAACAATTGTTGTGATGAGCAAATAGAGCATTGCAAGTGCTGCATACACGGGCAGCGGATTCATGTGACGGGCAATAATATTGGCCCCGACTTTGGTCAACTCCAGCTCTCCGATTTGTGAAATAATTGATGTGCTTAAAATGAGTGAAATAAACTCATTAAAAAGTGCTGGAGTTGTATGGGTAAGCATTTGGGGAATGATTATCCAGCGGACGGTTTCATAGGTGCTATAGCCAAGCGCATTACTTGCCTCCCACTGCCCAATCGGGAGTGCATTAATGCCGGCCCGAACAATCTCTGCGACATAGCCGGTGGAGCAGTTGCCCAGAGCAAGTGCTCCGGCAGCGAAGGGGGACAGCTCGATACCGATAAGATCAGGCAAGACAAAGTAAATTACCAAAAGCTGCACAAAAAATGGGATTCCTCGTACGCAAAAAACGTAAAAGCCAAGTATGTGCGCCATCAAAGGAACTCTAAGTTTGTGCGAAAGCAGAATGCCAAAAATCATGCCGCATGAAAGTCCGATAGTGATAGAGCACAGTGAAAGCAGGATGGTTGAACAGAGCCCCTGGATGAGAAGAGGCCCTGACGTTTTGATAAAGAGAAATAGTCCGTTAATCATTGTTTTCCCCATTCATTTGCCAGGCTTTTTCTAAGCGGGCAATGGTGCCATTATTTTTGAGTGTTTGCATTGCTTGTTCAATTTGTTGAGTAAGCTCACTATTTGTCTTGTGCAGCGCAATGCCATGCCCATGAGATTCAAAGTCGCCAAGTGGGACATTGATAACGCGAAATTGAGGAAACTGCTTAACAAAGCTCTCAATCGCCTCATCAAAGAGCGCAGCATCAACCTTTTTGTACTGAAGCTCAAGGATAATATCTGCATAGGTATTGATCGCCTTGGTCTTTACAAAATCGAACTGCTGAGCAAATCCTTCTTGCAAGGTTCCGGGAAGAACGGCAATAGTGATGTTGTGTCCACGTAGGTCCTCCATGGAGCCAATATTGGCAGGTGCTTGATTCCAAAAAACGAGTGGGAAGGTTTTAACCCCATGACCCTGATAATGAACAAGGTTAAAGCGTTCTCGGCGCTGCGTGGTGATGGAGAGGCCACACATGAGTACGTCGATTTTTTTGCGATCAAGGGCGATAAAAAGCTCAGCCATTCCCAGATCGATAATTCGTATGGGGCGGTCCAATACTTTGCCTATTTCACGGGCAACATCAACATCAAATCCTTCGTATTCACCGTGCTCATTGACCGCCATAAATGGTGCATCGGCAGGGAGCATGCCAAAGGTGATGGTCTTTTTTATTTGAGTATAAGATGTTGAGGGATTGCGACATGACGATAAAAACAATATAAAAAATATGCAGCCAAAGAGGCTGTACAGGCGAACAGAATTCATGATTTATTCCTAACATTAAAAAAAATATTACGCATCAAGAAATACGGTGCTTATGGATACTGCACGCTGTGCAATAACGAGTTATAACGTACACCATGGTCCATTAAGCCCGAGTTCATATGTAAAAAAATAAAAAATAAGCAAAGTAGTCTTGTATGAAAATAAAAACTTCATCAAGTAATAAAAGGAGACAGGCTACTTTTTAAATAAAAAATTAGCTCTGTTTAGAAAATCGTTTTGATTTAAGAAGAGATTCGACTTTTGGATAGGTCTTGGCGTCGCGGCCATTGAAATGGATTGATCCTGGTATCACAAGTGATTGGCAAATGGATGTCATGGTTATTTGCTGAACCATGGTTTTTCCTTTCTTATCAGCTCTGTTTTCTTGAGTGCTGATTATTAATTCGACTTATTAAATTAAAATACAAATTTAACATACTCTATTTTCTACCAAAGATAAATTGCGTGTGTAATTCCCCCCCCCCCCCCCATTTGTGTTTTTCCTAAAAAATTATTAAAATTAACAGATAGATAATTAATTATTGTTGCCTACCGCCAATTAGGGGTCTCCTCAATTGAGTGTACGATGTGGAATATGGAGGTTTCTCGTGAATAAAAGTATCAAATTATTAGGACTGGTTTTTGGAACGTTGGCAGTTTTGCCCGGTTCAATAATGTATGCAATGAACCCTGAGTATGCAAAGCAGCTTGCCGAGCGTAGAAAAAGATTGATGCAGGGTGATGCGCAGCGACAAGTTGTGCAACAACAAGCTGCAGATGAGCAAGAACGAGAAATTCAAAATCAACTCGAGTTTATTGCTGCAATTGAAAACGAAATCAAAGCATTCACGCGTGGTCTTGGCGATGTGCAAAGTTATGAAGCAATTTTTACGCTTCTGGGCAATATCATTACCGAGCTTGAAAAGAAAATTAATGGTCATTCAATCATTGGTTTGCGTGCATCAATTCATGCTGCAGTTGTGCAAGCAGTAGAAGCACTTCGTGCTCACATGCTTACCATTGTGCAGGCTGTTCAAAACAGTGACCCTCTTTCGAGTGAAATTCTTGTTCTTGAAAATGCATCGTACTTGCAACAATTTGAAATGCAATTGCAGCGAATTGCCGCATTGCTTAATTACCAGCATGAAGGCTCATTTCTTGCCATTGATATGGTCACAGAACTTGACGAAGAATTTGCTCAAAATTTACAGATAAACGAATTCCACAATAATAATTTTGCTATTAATAACAATAATAATGATGTTATTAGCGATGATGATTTTGCGATGCAAGTGCAAAACGATAAAAAGCGTAAGCTGGAAGTTGTTGGTGCGCATTCAGGTTATAATATTACGAAAAAACAAAAAAATGATAGCGAAGAAGCTATTCAAAATGACAATAACAATATTATTGGCCTCAATGAGCCACAACCAGAACCAATAGTCATTAATTATAGAGAAAATCCAGATTTAACCTTTGCAGAAGAGTGGATGAAAGGCGCCACTCATATTTCTGGGATTAATCATTTATCAAAGATATACGATCAATACTTGGGCATGTGGGGCAATATATCGAGTGACATTGCTCAAGCTATAGGAGAAACTTTATATAAAGAAAACAAGTTGCGATATGCCAAAGGACGATGTCGAAGGAGATATGGAAAATTTGCCAGAAAGCCTCTTCATGATGCTATAAGATATGGTTTTTTTGAAATAGCAAACCTATTGATTCATGCTGGAGTAGATCCAAATTTGGTTGATCAAGATTTTGAATTACCACTTAATATTGCTATAAGATCTTGTTTAAATAAAAAGAATAGGCGCTTTTCAATTGAGCTAGTCAAAACATTAATAAATACAGGAGCAAGTATCAATCCAAAACGTCAGAATGGTAACTACGAACTCTGTTCACCTCTGAGAGAGGCTGTAAAGAATGAGGATATCGAAATAATTAACCTATTGATTGATTCAGGTGCAATTATTAATTTAGAAGTTGCCAGTGACTCTTTAGGCGTTGACCCTGAACTTATACCGCTTCATATTGCTGTAAAATCAGAAAACAGAGAAGTTGCTAAGATCCTGCTCGAAAAAGGAGCTCGTGTAAACAAACGAGATGTGTATGGGGAAACAGCTCTTCATATTGCCGCGAAGAATAATGACGTACGTATGGTCGAGCTTTTGCTTAAAAACGGTGCTAAGCCTAACAAGGTAAATCGAAGCGATTCTACAGCTCTTCATATTGCCGCACAATCTGGTTTTTTTGAGCTGTATCATTTTCTCATTGAACGTGGCGCGAATGATTCTTTGCTCGATCTAGAAAATAAAACGGCAAATGACTATTTGCTGGCTCGCTGGGTTGGTGGCTATAGCTTTATCTTCATGAAAGCTCGAAGAGCACGAAGAAGCAGATGAAAAAATAAGTAACTATTATCTATGAATGAGTGGGGCCTGCAGGAATGTGGGCCCTTTTCTTGTGTACATGGGGACAATTACTTTTATGTGAGCTGCTTTGAGGCGTGTCTTGGGAAGTAGGTTATGCTAGACTGGTAGAGTGTGCGTTGAAAGGCCTGTAATTCCAAGGATTAAAGCGGTGAAAAAGCTATCGTTAAATATTCAAGCATTGTAGTTCGAACCAAAGATCGAATCTATGTGTTTGAATTCAAATTTAATAGGACCCCGGAAGAAGCAATGAGGCAGATTCTCAAGATACGGTATTACGAAAAGTATCAACATGAGGGTAAATCTATTCTTCTTATTGGCCTTTCTTTTAACTACAAAAACAAGAAGCTTTCTGTCAAATATATCACTCAAGCAATGACTTAATATTGCTACTTAAGCTCTGTCGAAGAGATTTATTTACAGCTCATCGTGAATATGGCAGTGATGACTTTGTAAGGCTTCCCATACCTGAAGAAGCGAATTTTTGAGTGTTTCACTGTCTGGCACGTTTTCCCATGCATCAGCGAACTTTTCCTGTGCACTAGCAAGAAATAGGTTAAGTGTTGAGGTGTTAACAGATGATTCAAGATAATGAGCACAAGCATGTATATCAAAAATGCCATCATTATTAAAAGTACAAGGGTCAATAGGTGAGTAATTAAAAAGGCTTTCATCACTCATAATGAGCGTATGATACATTGTTGCTAAGGCAAAAAGAGTGAGCGTTGAAAATGCAACAGTCTTTTTATGATTACCAGCCCAGTGTGCAGTTTCCTTACCCAAATTACCCAACAGGCGTCTAAATTTTTTTCCATAACTAAGTGTTGGAATTTCTTCTTCTTTTTCTTCATCATAAACAGCCGTGAGTGGTGATGTTGGTGAACTCAAAAAGATGATGAATAGGATCGTTAGAAGTGTCTTCATGAAAAACCTTTTCTTTTTTTAATGGCTTTGTTATTTCGGTGCGCTACGATTGTAAAAAATAGTTTCAATCAAATCATACAATTTTTGAAAAAAAGAATGAACATGATAGGCTTTGTTTGCTGTTTGATAGAAAAAAGGAGAAAGAAAGATGAAGCAATTATTAATCGCCATGATTGTTGGCGCAGGAACGTTAATGAGTGGGTGCAATTCAACAAAAGTTGCATCTGAACAAAAAAACCCATCGGGTCAAAAAAATCAAGGAATATTTATGAAAAAACAAGTATTTGAAGCGTTGACCTATCCGTATTCTTTACCAGATTTGCCCTATGAATATGATGCACTTGAGCCGCATTTTGA
The DNA here is from genome assembly GCA_018266175.1 of Candidatus Dependentiae bacterium. NCBI lineage: Bacteria > Candidatus Babelota bacterium. The sequence goes on along the minus strand of JAFEAY010000021.1, from coordinate 13,540 downwards.
TGAAAAAACTATGAATATTCATCACACCAAGCATCATCAGGCTTACGTGAATAATCTCAATGCTGCTCTGGAAAAACATCCACATTTGCAGAAGAAAACTCTCGTAGAGCTCCTTGCAGACCTAAATGCTATTCCAGCTGATATTCGTGATGCGGTGCGTAACCATGGTGGTGGCCATTTTAACCATACTCGCTTTTGGGAATGGCTTTCACCTCAAGGTGGTGGTTTGCCACAAGCAACATTACTTGAAGCGATTGAGCTCAACTTCGGTTCATTTGAAAGTTTTAAGGAGCTTTTTAATAAAGCTGCGTTGAGTCGTTTTGGTAGTGGCTGGGCATGGCTGTGCATGAATAAAGATAAAAAGTTGGTAGTTACCTCTTCGTTAAATCAAGATAGTCCTTTATCTGAAGGGTTGATCCCGGTTCTTGGGCTTGATGTGTGGGAGCATGCTTATTATTTGCTTTATCAAAATCGTCGCCCTGACTATATTTCAGCATGGTGGAATATTATTAATTGGGATGTTGCACTAGACTATTACTTGAAAGCGCTTGAAGCGTAAGCCATTGATTTTTGGGGGGACTTCTTAGGATCGCGCTCTTATTCATGTTGAAAAACTTCTATTGAGGCTCTTTTGAGCCTCTTTTTTTTGTTTTAAAACAATTGCTTATTTGGAAATATAACTGTTAGAATCATTATAAGAATTATATTTTATTGAGATTTTATATTTTCAAATAAGTGATCCATGGGAAAAGAGGTAGGATATGAAATTTTTTAGTCAATTATCAAAGATGCTTATGCTTTTGGCTGCGTTGTTTGTGATATTTGAAGCTCCACTCAATGCTCGAGGTCGAGGTGGTGGCGGTGGTCGAGGTGGTGGAGGTAGAAGAAGTGGCGGCGGGGGAGGCCGGCGGTCTTCTGGTGTTCGAAGGTCAGGAGGATCTCGTTCACGGTCTGGCGGGCGTCGAAGTGGTGGCAGACGAAGCGGCAGGCATCGTAGGCATGGTAGGCATGGCAGGCATGGTAGACATGGTAGACACGGTCGTGGATATCGTAGATCACACCATTTTCGTAGATGGGGTGGATGCTTTTGGTATGCAGGACTTGGCTACTGGTTATGGCCAGCATGGGGTTGCCATTGGTATCCAGGATTAGGTTGCTGGTTTTTCCCTTGGACGGTTGGACTAGGCTTATGGCCATCATGGTGGTTCCCAGGTTTTGGATTTTCGCTTTATCTGGCAAATGACTATCCAGGATGTGTTGTCGTTCGAGATGCTCAAGCGTCTGATTTCTATTGCGCTGTTTATTATCAAGATGAAGATGCTGGCAGGTTGATTCGTTATATTGACCCACGTATTATTGCTGATGATCAAGTTAAAGTGCACGTCCCTGTTCGCGCAGATAAGCGCAAGCGTGTTTTAGTTATTTCAAAAAAAGAGAATGAGCTTATCAATCAGCTCCCTACTGACCCGGGCAATCGCGAAGACCTTCGCTACATAATTTTAAAAGATTCCGGTGATAGTGATGAAGAAAATGATGCTGTCATGCGCTTTGAAAGTTTAAGTGATGAAGATCAAGGGTACGTTAAAAAAACGGATGCAGCCATTCAGAAAAAGGCCAAGAAAAAAGGTTCTTCCAAAGGTTCTAAGAATTATAAAGATACATTGCGAGAGGTCAGTTTAGATATGAATAAAGTTGATCCTAATCAAAGTCAGGATGATGAGTAAAAATTGGAAATAACTTACTGTAAGAAAGGAGACGTGTAATGAAAATAATGAATAGATTGTCAAAGGTCTTTATGCTGCTTGCAGCAGTTCTCATGATGCTTGGTGATATGTCGGTTTATGCCGCAGCTAGAAATACAAATAAAGGAAGTCGTACGTCAGCCGGTTCTTCAGGTCGATCACGTGCATCAAATAGAGTAAGCCGATCATCGAATAGATCTTCAAATCGATCATCGAGTAGACTATCGAGTAGATCATCAAAGCCTAGATCTGCCAGCAGAGCAGCGCGTAGCAGATCTGTAACAAGGGCTCGTTCATCATCAGGTTCAGGAGCAAAAAATAGAAGTCGTTCTTCATCTCGTTCACGTTCGTCGTCTAAAAGTGGATCGCGTTCTGCTTCACGTGCACGAGCTCGCTCTGGTTCAAAAAATAAAAATCGCTCAAAAGGCAAAGCTCGCTCAAAAGGCAAAGCTCGCTCAAGAAGCAAAGCTCGCTCAAGAAGTAAGAGTCGCTCAAGAAGCAAAAGTCGCTCAAGAAGCAAAAGTCGCTCAAAGGGCAAGGGTCGTTCAAAGGGCAAGGGTCGCTCGAGAGGTAAATCTGCTGGCAGAAGAGCTGGTAGAAGAGCTGGTGGTCGCCGTCCAGTATCGCGTACAAATCAATCGAGTGCTGCTCGCGCAACAAGTGTTCAAAATTCTTTAGCATCATCGAGCGTATCGCCAGGCGTAGGAACAGCAAGTTCAGTTGCAGCAGGCGTTGCTCTTGCGGGTGATGCTCGGGTTGGTCTTGCCACTACTGCGCTTGGAACTCCTATTGGTGTTTCACTCGGTATAGGTACAGGCTATTTTTCAGGCGGAGGCTATTTTGGCCGAGGCTGTGGAACAGGTTGGGCGTTTAGAGGTGGATATTGGGGTGGCTTAGGTTGTAGCTGGTTCCCAGGTATTGGGTTTTTTGGCTTATCAAGTTGGGGTTGTTATTATAATCCATTCTTGAGTGCTGCTTTATTTCCTTGGAGCGCAGCGTTAATAGCAACAGGCTTATGGCCAGCATGGGTATTCCCAGGATTTGGATATACGATTTATGCGGCAGCTAGTTATCCAGGATGTATCCTGAGTGTAGAGCCAGAATATGTTTCAAGTACGTGGTGTGGTGTTTATTATCGCGATCCTGAAACGGGAATGCTTATTCGTTACATTAGACCGAGTGTTATTGCGTCAGAGAAAGTGAAAATAAATGTTCCAGTTCGTGCAGATGGGTATGAGCGTATTGTTGTTATTTCAAGAAGCAGCGATGCTCTTGTTGGAGAGCTTCCAGAAGAACCTGAAGATGCAGCTGGATTGAAATATATCGCTTTGAATGATCCAAAGGGTGTAAAGCCTGCGGATGCTCCAGAAGCAGCTGAGTTTGAAGATTTAACCCCTGAAGAGCTTGATATCATAGCGCGGACAAATGCAAAAATTCATGAAACAGCAGGTAAGGATAAGCTCAAAAAATTAGATGAATTAAAGGGTATTGATCTTGGAAAAGCTGACCTTCAAAAACAAGGTAAATAGTCGTTATTAGATGTAATAAACTACAGAGGGCTAAGGGACTATACAGTTTCTTAGCTCTCTGAAATTTTAAAAAAAGGTACAAGCAATGATTAAACTTCTCACAAAAAAAATGTTTTTGAGTAGTGGATTATTGTTTGTATTGATCAGTAGTTTATGGCTTGATGCTTATGGTTATCAACCAAGGCAAAAAAGTATTACAAAACTTAGTGAATGGACTAATAGCTGTTTTAAACAATTAAAAGAGTATCAAACAAGAATAAATCCTGAGCAGCGAGGAGCGGATATTCCGCGAACTTTTTTAAAGTTTAGAGAGTTTAAACGCATTACGCGAGCATTCATTCGGCGTATGAGCAAGAGCTCTTTTGCAGATGATTCTCAGTGGCTGTCTGAGAGCACTCTGAAAAAAGAACTTTTTAATGCGAACGCAGTCTTTGACTACAGTGAACCAATTCATCCATTCGTACAAAAACTTATCGTTCCATCAGGAAGTAAGGTTTGCTTTATAGGAGACTTGCATGGAAGTATTCATTCGCTTTTACGCAATTTGTGGAGGCTTGTGACTTTAGGCTATTTGGATGAGAATTTTGTGATTAAAAAACCAGAATTCTATATGATTTTTAATGGCGATTTTGTCGATCGAGGGCGTTATGGGGTTGAGGTTTTGTATACACTTATGCGATTAAAGCTTGCAAATTGGGATAAAATCCATCTTTTACGTGGAAATCATGAAGATAAAGATTTAAATGAGCGTGATGGTTTTTTGTCTGAACTTGAAGCAAAATTTGAGATCGGTGATATTAAAAAAGTGTACAAGGAATCGTTGCTTGCGAATGCAAAAAAAGTGGATGTAAGTACTTACGATAAGATTATTTCTTTTGATGTCGAGAAACAGCAGTATGCTCGTTTGGTTGAAGAGTTTGAGCGCCTAAAACCTGAGATAAAGCATTTCGCTGTACTTGGTGAGCAGGGTAAAAGAATAAATGAACTATTTAGAAAGGCCAGTGTAAACAAAATAAAGGCATTAAAAAGTTTGAAAGAAAAAGAAAAGTCTTCAGTTGTAGAGGAATTTAATGCACAGCTTATGCGTAAGATGCACAATCCTTATGACTTTGTTTGGCGTTTTTTTGAAATGCTTCCTTTTGCACTGTTCTTAGGTTCTGGAGAAGGTGAAGGTCTTGCATTTGTACAGTGTTGTCACGGTGGTGTTGAGCCAGGTTATGACCCTAAGCCATTTATAGCATCAGATAAGTCGTTTGATTTAATATCATTAACAATTTCTCAAAATGAAACGGAAGAGCTTCCTTATTACGAAGATGAAAAGCCCAATAACTATGCAGGGTTTAATTGGAGTGACTTTGCGCAGAGTTACTCGAACAATAAAGAGATTGAAGATAGAGTGCGCCAAGATGTACTCGATCATCTTCAAGGAAAAGGTCTATCAATTCAGCAAATAGATTTTAATAGTTTTATGAAAAAGGGCTTTGAAATGCTTAAGGGCAACATTGTGTGGAATGTCTCGCGTGGTGGTGGCTATATAGCTGACATAGTTTCTACATTTCGTTATCTAGAAAAAAATAAATTACGAGCATTTTTTCGAGGACACCAAGACCAGCTTTTTGGGTTAAAAATGTTTTTCAAGGATGATTTTGTCTATCAAATAGCTTGGGATACTGATTTATCATTTCAGCGGGAACGCAATTACTCCTGTGGCCCATACAATTGGCGACGAGTTACTTCAGCTGATGATCAAGTAAATCCAAATGGGTTTCAGATAGCAAAATATGTTCCCGTATTTACTTTTACTTCGGCAACCGAAGGACAAGTTGTTCCCTATGATTGCTTTGGCATTTTGACGACTGGTCCAACGTATGATGACTGGCTTTTAAAGCCGTATGAAATAAATCTTGAGCCTGTTGGCAGGGAGCTTCAACGCCAAGAGAAATATGTTGCATTGGATGTAGCTCAGCCAGAGTCTAGTGACCAGGTTACTATTAAATTTGTTGACGATCCTGAGCAGGCTGGAGTAGTACAGGGGCTCTCTGAATTGTCAGTTGTACCGATAGTAACGAAGGTTGAGTAATACAATCTCTGGGTTTAAAGACATAAGCTTGGTGATGTGTGTCTAAACCTGGGTCACCTCAAGAATTCTCTTGAGCTGAAGTAGTAAGGTTCTTTCGTTTCATAAAAATGCATTGTTCCATCAATCAAAAAATTAAAATTTTCAAAATTTCCAATTCTGAGCTGACTAAGAACTTTGGGGATGCATAGAAGCCAGCGTCCAATGGTGGGGTGGTGTAGGTCTGAGTGTGACGGTGTTTTGCCCTTTGAGTCAGAATTGTAAAGTCTTACTTTAATATTTACTCGATTTTTGTGGTCTGGATAGGTTTTTTCAAATATCCCGAGCACCGGTTGAACCAAATCGCCATCTGAATAAAACAAAATCATGTTTTTTATAATTTCCATATGAGGCCAAAATTTGGCCATATTCACCGGCGTGCCCAAGAGGTATGAAAACTGGATCGATGGGATTGCGTTGCTTCGGGTCAAAAATTTTGAGCCCCAGAGCTTAAGCTCTGAGGTTGCTTGAGCCAGCAGGCTCTGAAAGGTTATAGATTGTGATAGATCGTTCAAATTACCGGTGTCATGCCGGACCTTGATCCGGCATCCAGTGAATTGGTTGGATCCCGGCTCGGAGGCCGGGATGACATCTTTCTCATAAGTTGCATGTTCATGATAAGGTACGTGATCTTTTGTTTGAGAGCCAGTCTTGGTGGTTGCGAGCAATTCGAAGCTTGGTGTTGTGATTAAAATTGGAATCTCAATGATGATTGGGTTGACCTCTTGCTTGAATTCTGGCTTTTCTTCTTGGGCCAGCTTGTATAAAAGCTGACTTGCTATGTTGATGACATTACCCCCGTGGCTGTGCCCAACCAAAAAGATCTCTTCGCTTGGTGGGTAGCTCATAATCAGCTGGGCAAGCATTTTGCCGCCCTTAATAATCTCTTGATCGGTCGGGATGCCCGACCAACAAAACGAAATGACCTTTTGTCCAAGCTGATGCGCTTGATTTTCAAGTTCTTTGAAAAAATCTCCGTCTGGTTGTGGCCAGGAGGTTGTTGTTGCAAAGGAGCCGTGAATGATGATAACCACTGTTCGAGCTGTGAAGTGAGGTACGCATAAAAAAATAATAACCCATAAGAGAATGTCTTGTCTCATGCCACCCTCAGGCTTTTGCTTTTGAATGATTAAGGCTTAAAGTCGGCAATGCGCTTTTCAAATTCTGTGAGCAAGCGATCAACGTAATCGATAAGAATTTTTTCTTCAGCTAAGCGTGGTACATCGGTACTCCAAAGTTTAGGTACTTTTGAGAGAAGTAATGAATTGAGTTTTAGAAGCCAGCTTGGTTGAATACTCAGGTACGTTGTGAGTATCGCGTGCCACTGCACGATTTTTTTGCTGCTTATCCCGTACTCATGGGCCTCAGGATCAATTGTTGAAAAAAGCATTAGAGCATCCAGCGCTTTATTGCTTGTATTATTGAAAAGAACGGCATCTTCAATAAGTTTTAAAAATAAACCTCGATTATGGTGAGGAGACTTACTGAGTTCTGAAAGTGTTTCATAGATCCTCCATTGTTCAATAAGCTGTTCGCGGACTTCATCAACCCAGACATGAAATTTTTTGCCCGCTTCAAAAGGAGAAACTGTAGTGCTTATGGTTTGTAGGGTAACATCTTTGTCATGAGTTTTTTCACGAGCAATACATCCGAGATAGCGAATATCAGGAAAAGAGGTTCCACGAAGAAATGAATTTTTTTGTTCTGGGGTATATTTTGTGCCATGGAGCGCAAGAAACTTTGATGCTAAGCACAGGTGCATGAGGGGAGCGGCTGCAAAGCTGAGCTGAGCTGAACAACTGATCATGGCTAGAAGTATAAAAAATCGTTTTCCAATAATCATAAAACTCCATCTGTTTCTTACATAAAAAAAGGGGAGCTTTTGAGGGCTCCCCTTAACTAATCATAGCTGATAGCTATGAATTTATGCAAGTTCTGGAAAAAAGAACGCAACTTCTTGCGCAGCTGTTTCCGGTGCATCAGAACCATGTGTAGCATTTTCTCCGACATTTGCACCGAATGTACGGCGCATTGTGCCTACAGCTGCTTTCACAGGATCTGTTGCTCCCATGAGATCGCGCCATGCCATGATTGCATTTTCTTTACGTAATGCCATCACAATAACAGGACCTGAAATCATGAAAGAAACGAGCTCTCCAAAAAATGGACGCTCTTTGTGTACCGCATAGAAGTGTTCTGCTTGTTCGCGTGAGATATTCATTTTTCTCATGCCAACAATCTCAAAACCTTCTTGTTCGATGCGATCAATTATTTTACCAGCAAAGTGAGCTTTAACAGCATCAGGCTTGATAATTGCAAATGTTGTTTCCATCATCGCGTTTATTCCTCGTCGTTTTGCTGTTTATTTTTTGCAGCATGCTCCTCAAGAGCTTGTTGCAAGGCACTCTTCATTGCAGGAGCTTCGGTTCTTGTTGGACGCGCAGCTTCTCGATCTCGTTTGTCGTTAGATCTTTCACGAGGCTGACGTGAAGCTTCTTTAGCTTGACGTTGTTCAGATACTTCAGCTGAAGACTGATACTGAGCCTGATTTTGCTGTGGCTGGTTTTGACTCTCTGTTGGTCGTTCAGCACGTGCGGGTTTCAAGCTCAAGCCAAGCTTACGCTCTTCTGGGTTAACCTTGATAACACGGAACTTTTCAGTTTGACCAACTTTAAGAATGTCTTCAACTTTAGCAATTTCTTTATCAGCAAGTTCAGAGATGTGAACAAGTCCTTCAATGCCCGTTGGAAGTTTAACAAAAGCACCAAAGTTGGTGATTTTTGAAACAATACCTTCAACAGTTTCGCCAACTGAGTATTCAGCAGCAACATTGGTCCAAGGATCTTTATCAAGTTGCTTAATTCCCAAAGAAACCTTGCGGTTGTCTGGATCGATAGCAAGGATGATAGCATCAACAGTATCGCCTTTTTTATAGCGATCACTTGGGTGTGTTACATGGTCAGTCCATGAGATGTCGGAGATATGGACCAAGCCATCGACGCCTTCAAGGAGTTGAACAAATAGACCAAAGTCGGTGATGTTGCTGATTTTGCCTTGAATTTTGTCGCCAACTTTGAATTTGGAAGCAACCATTCTCCAAGGATCTTCTCTCAACTGCTTAACGCTGAGTGACATGCGGCGGTTCTCTTTATCAAGAGCCACAACAAGCGCTTCAATAACGTCATTCAGGTTGAAGTACTTAGCAAGGTTGTTGATACGTTCGGTCCATGAAATTTCGGAAATATGAACCAAGCCTTCAACGCCTTTTTCAACTTCAACAAACAAGCCGTAGTCGGTAATGCTTGAAATGCGACCTTTAACTTTGTCACCAACTGGGTACTTCTGATCAACATGTTCCCATGGATTTGGTGTCAATTGCTTCATGCCAAGAGAGATTTTTTCATGCTTTTTATCGAATGAAATTACCTTGACGGTGATGGTGTCACCAATGCGAACAAGTTCGCTTGGGTGAGCAATTCTGCCCCATGACATATCGGTGATATGAAGCAAGCCATCAATTCCGCCAACGTCAACGAAGACGCCATAGCTGGTGATGTTTTTAACAACACCTTGGAGAACTTGATTTTCACTGATGGTATCAAGTGCTTTCTTCTTATCTTCGAAGCGTTGTTCTTCAAGATATTTACGACGAGAAATAATGATATTTCCGCGTTTTTTATTTACTTTCAAGATCTTACAAACAACTTCTTGGCCAACGAATTGGTCGAAGTCGGTAACTCTTTGTGTATCAACTTGTGAGCCTGGCAAGAATGCTGGGATACCAACATCTACGTTCAAGCCACCCTTTACCTTGTGGGTAACGATACCGCGAACGGGTTCATCTTTAGCAGCCAATTCAGCAATTTTATCCCAAGCTTTGAGTGCTTTTGCTTTTTGGTAGGAAAGAATAACTTGACCGTTTTCATCTTCAAGTCTATCAAGTAACACTTCGATTTCTGCATTTTGAGCTAAATTTTTAAGCTCATAGTCAGAAAATTCATAGTTTGGAATCAAGCCATCTGATTTATAGTGGATGTTTACCAAAACGCCATTGCTATCTTTAGCAACAACAAATCCGGTAATGACTTTTCCAAGCTGGAATTTGTCGGATATGTCCAGGAATAGAGCTGAAAGTTGATCGCGTTTTGCTTCTTGTTGCTCAAGAAGGTCGCTCATGAAATCCATGTCTGGCATTTCAGCGAGTCTAATCATGCCTTTTTCTTTAAGCATTCAGAGTTACCTCATGCTTGTCGATTAAACAGAGAACCTGTTTGGAGGTCGACAGAGCCGGTTACAGGGTTAAACTAACATCGCTTTCAATTTAACGTTAAATTGAAAACATACAACTTGGCTAAAATTGCCATTTGTATAAGTAGTATAGCAAAAAAAAAAAGAAGGGCAACCTTGCTTTTATTCAAGAATTATCCCCTTAGGTCAAGCTTTTATCGTTTATTAAGACAGATTTTCAAGTACTCCTGCTTGCAGGGTAAACTCGTACCGAAAGTTTGTTTTTCTTCTTCTTAGATCTATTTTTTTAGGTTTGAGTTGTTTGAGCTGAGTGAGTCTGACATTTTTTAATTGTTTTACTGAGCCTAGAGCTTTATTAAAGGCAATGATTTGATCGGCATCACACGAAAGTCCTTTAAGTGTAAGAATAAAATTTTGACCCAGGTATATTTGTTTTTTCTGCTTGGTAAGATTTCTTTTGGTTAGGTTTTTTTTACTATTCTTGTTTTTGTTTTTTCCAAGTTCAAGTGTTGTCAGTATAATATTATCAGGAATATGCTGAATAATTGCCCGAAGAAGTGGAGATGCTTCTATATTTGTGCGTGAAAAGTCTTGTAACTTGGTAATATTGACTTGCGCTTCATGCATGCTTTTTTTGACGGGTTCTATTTTGTAATCAGCTTGACTGAGGTTTTTAATTTCCTCATGCAATTGCAATAAGTGCGTATTGCCAGTGTGTAGTGATGCCAGTGGTCCTTTTATCTTTTCTATGCAGTACAAAGCTGTGCTTGCAAGTAAGAGCATAATGCCCAGTGCGCACCAAGCAAGGGGTGGTTTATTTTGTGCTTGGAAGGGCTGCAGGAGATTGTGAATATTTTTAAGTGGATCATTCTTGCTTATTGGTGTTGTTGAGTTTGGATTGAGTGAGGTAGGAATAACTTGAGTAACAGCTAACCCTGTTTTTGCAGCACATAGAGCAGCTTGCAGTGTGATGCAGTGTGGTGGAGTTTTGTGGATGCTGTTTAAGATTGGCAGTGCAATAATCGCATTGCACTTATTTGGGACATGATTGATGCCCTCTATAAACTTTAGAATCGACGTGAAAAGAGTGGTTGGGTTAAAAATAATACCATTGATAACATCTAGCTTATTGAGAGGTAGAGTCTCAATATTTTTAAAGTGATATTTGCCCCTTGTATGCTTGATTATTGCAAGGGTAAGAGTGGCGTCTGTGACCTCTATATATATAGAAGGCTTTTTGAATAAAATCATAACACCCTTACTTTCCTAATTTTTTCTTCTTTTTTGTTTATAAAAAATCCTCTTAAATGGAGAACTTTTGCAGCAAATGAGAAGGGAGTGCTTTAACTTTTTCAGCGAGTGAGTTGCGGTCTAGTAATCCTTCTTTTGCTCCAATATGATTGATCACCGAAGCGCTATTAACAATGCCGCTCCGTAGGGCATTATCAATTGATGCTCCCATCATTAAATGGGCGATAAAACATGAGCCGAATGAATCGCCCGCGCCAACAGGGCTAATTGCATCAGTTTTTATGCTGGGATGAAAAAATCCACCATCTTTGGTTGCTGCGTATACGCCATTGCTTCCATTGGTGATGACAACAACTTTAGGACCCATTTTTAAGACTGCAGAAAAAAACTTAGTAATACTGAAGTAGATGTCTTCGTAGGGGATAGGGCTTTCAAGGAGGTACGGTTGTTCATTGTCGATGTTGCAGGGGCCCTGGAGCTGGCATTCTTCAAGTGCTTTTTTAAATTGTGTATCAAGGCCAACAAGCGCGAACATAAATGTTTTTGCTTCGCTGCTATTCATAATGAGCGTATCAATTGATGAGAGGCATGATTTTAAGAGTGAAGTTCCCCGAATCAGTTGACTTGATCCTGGATTAATAGCTATGGACAATCCAAGCTTTTTTGCTTGAGAAAGAATTCTTGGAAGCTGTTCCGAGGCTTGTTGAGTCAGTGATGTAATGTAAAGCTGTTTATAATTTTTTAATAATTCAGGAGTAAGTGCGCTTAAATCAAGCAGTTGATTGGCTCCTCGATAAACAAAGACGGTGCGATCAGACTTGAATGTGTTAATGATATAAGAAACGGCAGATTGTTCTTGGGTGGTTGTTTGTATAAGTGAGGTGTTAATGCCGGTTGCCTCTAAGTCTTTTATAATTGCTTGTCCGCTGTGATCGTTTCCTACGATTGAAAGACAGCTTACATCAAGTCCGAGCTTTTTGAATGATGCGGCTGAATTGGTTGCTCCGCCACCTGTTCTATAAAAGATCTTATCAATTTCAACTTTTTCACCTGATTCAAAAAGCATATAGTTGAGCGTGAGATTTTTTTTGGTGAGAGTGAGGCACCCTGCGCCTGGATAGTGCAAAAAAATATCTTGTGTTGCTCCGCCAATCGTTAAAACGTTCACGCACATACTCCTTGTGAGGTATCGAAATTATTGAACCTTATTTTTGAGCAGTGATTACAACCGGTGTAATCGATCTGTTCTGTAAACATTGTACGCCTTTTCCTGACCGCGCAAATTGTGGATAGTTAGATGGATTATATTCGCGTATAAGCCATTGACGATTTTGCCAGATTTTAATCAAAAAGTCTTTTGCAGGGAAGCGTCCAGGGCTATGTCCAAAATCAACTGCTAATTGTCGAGCTGCTTCTGTATTGCTACGTCCCATCTGATCTAATACCCAAATGGCGGCGGCTTCTCCTGTGCGGTCTGCGCCAGATTTGCAGTGAATCAATATTGGTCGAGGTGCATTGTCATATATATAGAGGAGTTCTAAAAGTTGACTTTTAGGGGTCATGACTTTTGCATCCATGTGGATATCATAGTGATTTACATTTTTTTTGCGAGAGACTGCTATTTCTTCTTGCCACCAGGTTGGGCGAGATTCTACGCCGCGGAGGTTTATAATTGTTTTAATGCCGAATTTATCAATGTAATGAGCAAAGCGTTGACCAGATAGCTGACGACAGCGATAGAGATGTCCTTCTTGAACTGGGAAAAAGTTGTCTTCTGGAAAGATATGGTTGTGGGCTAGTACATAAAATTCATCAAGCGCAGCTTGGAGCCCATTTTTTCTAAATTGAGTTAAGCATCCTTTAAGAAGGTGATAAAGGACTTTTTCAGTATCAGAAGTAACATTTATAGCTGTATTGGTTGTAGTAGGTGCTGTTTTCATTTGATTAGGAGGTTGAGTATGCGTATTTTCCCGGGCTGGCAGCTTTTGTATTGATAAGATAATGATTGTTATTACTACTCTGCATAGATACTTCATAAGATCTCCCTATGGGTTGAGGTACGATATTACAGGGAGCTTAGCTTGTGGAATATATCAAAATCAAGCTTATTCAAGAATTTAAAATAAGATCCTTAAATGAGAAAACCCTTTTAAATAGGGCATAAATCAATAGTCCAAAAAAGATGTTAAAAAAAGATTAAAAAAGATGAAACTTTTTCTTTACATTGGGTGAGGATGGTTTATAATACTCTTCGTTGACATATACGAAAGTTGCTTGCCCAAAAGGTTGATCAGCAAGGGTTTGTCGAAGAAGTACATCTTCTTTCAAGGCCCTGTAACGTGATATCTAAAAAGCTTTAAAAAACAGAAAAAAATAAATGAAAATTTTTCTTGTAATTTTAAAAATAAGTAAGTATACTTCTTAAACAGTCGCGAATTAAGCGATTGATGACAAATACGAAATGAAGAAGATAAAAAATTATCGTCTTTGAAATGTGCAGAGGTAACGATAAAAAGTTACCTGAGTTAAGAGGATCTCTGTTAAATTTTGATATGGAGAGTTTGATTCTGGCTCAGAATGAACGCTGGCGGCGTGCTTAACACATGCAAGTCGAACGCGAAAGTCCTTCGGGATGAGTAAAGTGGCGAACGGGT